>CAIPAT010000047.1 GCA_903863035.1 uncultured Lentisphaeria bacterium | reverse complement strand
TTTTACGGTTTTACGGTTTGACTGTAATACCGTTAAGCTGTAATGCCGTAATACCGCTTTATTCTGTCTCCTGACTCCTGTCTCCTGACTTCTCTCTTTCCACATTCTGGACATCTTGGACATACCTTGTGCAGAACCATCCCGTCATTGCGGGACCATTTCTCGCACAAAGGCATCCCGCAGTCGCGGGACTAACCCGAGAGTTAGCAAGACACAGAGAAATCCATGCTTTCCGGTTTTACGGTTTTACGGTTTTACGGTTTGACTGTAATACCGTTAAGCTGTAATGCCGTAATACCGCTTTATCCTGACTTCTGACTTCTGACTACTTATGCAATTGCCTCAGCAGTTTATTCCTGAGACAGCATAAATTTCCATGCTGGAACAACTTTGATCCCGTTAGAGAGTTCTCGTTCGTCTTCCCAGGTCACAATAAGCCGCTCGTCGACTTTCATGTAATCTCCAGTCTCAATAAGAGAACGGCATTCGCGTTGAAAAGTCTTTTCATTATCTATCTGATAACTGGACTGGATTAAAAGCTGTCTCTTATTGATGGGGTGTCTCGCGTAAAAGTCAATTTCATGCTTTTCTTTTTCAGTATTCACATAGTTGACGATGTAGCCCTGCCGGCGCAAATGCAGAAAGACCATATTCTCAAGCAGCATGCCATTATCCGCTGACGTTTTAAGCGCCATTGCGCGGATCATCCCGTGGTCTATGATGTAAAGTTTATCCGGATTGACTCTGCGCCTTGCCATGGAATCGGTCAGGAGCGGAACCTTGTAGAAGAGATAGGCTTCACAGAAATAATCAATATAGCTTTGTATGGCCTCGCGGCTGCATGAAACCTGCAATTGCTTCAACGATTTGCACAGATTGCTGATGCTGAACTTCTGCGTCGGCGCGGAAAAGACTGCCTGCACCAGGTGTTTCAATGCTTGAGAATGAGGAACCTGGTGGCGTTCAAGCACATCGCGCAACATTACTACATTTACATAGTCTTGAAGTCTGCCGATTGCGGAATCCGGGTCATCCCGCTGAATTTCAGGAAAGCCTCCGGCAAGGAAATAGCGGTTAAGCGCATTTTTCAACTTTGCGCGAACCTGATCCCCCCCCAGGCGTGGAACCTGGCTGTAGATATTGTGGTAAGCCATAAACTCTTCAAAAGAAAAAGGAAAAACTTCCGTTGAGAGTGAACGTCCCCGCATGGCGGTGCCGATTTCCGTCGTCAGCATCTTTGATGATGAACCGGTTATGGTAATCTGTACCTTCTCGCTGTCGAGAAGACGGCGGATGAACATTTCCCAATTCGAAATATTCTGAATTTCATCAAAGAAGAAGTAGCAAAGCTGCGTCCGGTTATCCGGATAGCGTTCATAATAAACATCGAGAATGGTCTGAAAATCTTTCAGGGCAAAACCGAACAAGCGCTCGTCTTCAAAGTTGAGATACAGCAGGCGATCTTTGCTGATGCCGGAATCCAGAAGCTCCCGCATCTTTTGATAACATAGACAGGTTTTTCCGGTTCGACGCATTCCAGTGATCACGGTCACACTTCCTTGCGCTTCCGGATAACGAATGTTGCGTTTCGTAATTGCCGGCAAATCCCGAAGGTAAAAGTTCGCGAGCAGATCAAGCAGTATATTTTTCACAATACCAATCTCCATTGTTGCTGTTAGCACTCTGTCGGACTGAGGACTTCGTAACGAGAAAATCACCGGGCAAAGCCGGATTTTCTGGCGAAAAACTGAGAATAGCAACGCTATTTGATGTCTTTTCGACTAAAACTCCGGCAAAGTCCGGTACTTTTTGCAGTAGAAGGCATAAGTCCGACGGGCTGCTTTATATAATAATAGCGGTAAAAAACAGAAAAGTCAAGTAATTAGACAATATAAACTGCTAAAATTGTATGTATTTAGTCATTTAAAACTGCTTATTATGCGTATTATTAGTAGTTTAAAACTTCTTATTATTTATATTATTAGTCAATTTAAACTGCTAATTATGGAATTATTTAACTTAACCGGCTGCGCCGGGACTTTAACCACAGAGAATCCATTTTTTACCACGAAAAACACGAAAAGACACGAAATAGGAACAAAAAAAGGCGTCAGCGGATGAATGCGGTTACGCCGCATGCATTCACTGACTACATGTATTTTCTTCATTACCTTCATGGTGAAAGGTTTTTTCTTATCCTGTATATCCTGTCTATCCCTGTTAAAATACAAATTCCTATACGATAAATTCAATTCCGGCGGATAAACCGAATCTCACCAGGAAATAATCATCCGTCCAGGATTCCTGCTTTGCTCTGTTTGCCGGTAACGACCAGTTAATGTCCGGAACATATTTTCCCGGTTCAAAATCACGGCTGATAAATGCATATGGACCTACAGAGCAAAGCTCACCCATCGTATGGTGATGCGGCCCCAGCAGATTGCGCAGACTGTTGCGCAGTTCCACTTCAATATGATTTGTACCCTGACGCAGCATGCCGGGAATATCGGCAGTAATCGGACGGCTGTTGAAAAGATGCTCAACCGGCTTGCCGTTGAGCCATACTCTGGCGGTAATCGCATCCAGATGCTCAAAGCTTATTGTCGTAAAATGACTATGTTGAACTGTAAATTCCGCCGACATCCTGACAGATCCGGCGTAGAATGGCAGTCCGCTTAAAGTCAGTTCACCGTCGAAGCAGTTGGTCTTTTCTCCAAGATAAACCGGGCCGCGCAGCCGGACAACGCGGCGTTCAGGAAGTTCTGCTCTCCAGACATCATGTGAAATCCGGACTGGCAGCTTGTCCGCTGCAACCGGCGTGCCGTACACGCCGAAATCGCCGGTAAGATATGCGCTTTCCAGTTCAGTTCCGTAACGCAACGCCGGGTTGTCATATCTTGTCGGGTCGCCGTAAACGAAATCCAGTTTAAATTCGATGGTGTTCTGACCTTGAACCATTACTTGCGAAATGTCAGTTTTCAGAATTGATTGATCCAGATAATAGTCTTTGCCCGTAAGAAGATTATGGTTATTCACTTTCAATGGCATTCCCGCCGGAAGTTCGGCGGCAAAGCAGATGCTGATTTTTGAAGTAGTTTTGTTGATGAATGAATGCCGCAGATAAAGCGGACCTGTGTAGCGTTGTTCATCCAGACGCATTTTCAGGGCAATGCACGGTTCGGCGGAGTTCCAGTGTTTGCCGTCAAAACTCCATTCAGCGAAGTCCAGCGGCAGGCTGTTGGGTCCCGCGCATTCAATGCGCCACGGGCCGGAAATTTGCACTGTTTCTTCTGCCGTTTTTTTACTTTCGACAGGAACTGGCGCAGATTTTAATTCAGTCAGCAGCAAAATTCTGGTTTGGGCGGGGGCAAGTAATATGGTATTTGCTGAAAATGATCTGTTTGAGTCAATGCAAAACTCAATCCGTTGATTGGAATTATTTTCAAGTTCGATGGCGGCGTCTTCATGCCGGGATGAGTTGAACATGACCAGCAATTCGCCGTCTCCAGTCCGGCGGCGCTGGATAAAGACATTCTGATGGTTGTGGCCGGTAAACTGATGCTGAGTTGGCAATACTTTTTCAATTGCGGTTTCCAGTTCAGCGATATTTTCAGTATGGACGGATATTTGTGTCAGACGCTGTGCGGCGGCGCTTGCTTCGCCGTTCACCAGCTGCGGCAGCGTTCCGCAAGTAATGATCCGACCGCCCTGGCGGTTGAACTCTGCCAGCAGTTGCAAGGTTGATTCGCGTATTGTATGCATTGATGGAACGATTACCGCGCGATATTGCATTTCCCCGACGTTGAAGTAACCATTTTTGACAGTCGCGAAACGGGCCATGAAGTCCTCGTCGCCCAGTTCAAAATCATAGTGGCGGCGGAACATCTCCTGCAAAAGAGTGTTTAATTCACTATCCAGCGCTTCCAGCCGTGCATCGGCGCTGTTGCCGCGCTGCAGGCACCAGCCGCTTTCCGCCGGATGAATAATCAGAAAATCCGCACTGAAATTGCCTTCCCGCAGTAAACAGGTCAACCGGGCCTGCCAGTCTTCAATCGCCGCATGTTCCTGCCAGTAAGGCTGGTGCCAGGTGAATGTCGGCGGATAATCACGTTTGCGGCAGCCGCGGGTTGAATATAATGACAGATGATGGCAGATAAAATTAATCCCCATCACGCCATGCCATCCGGCAATCCATTTGCGGTCTTCAAAATTCATATTCTGGCCTGCGCAGCCGTACATCTCGGAAAGTGTGGCTTTTTTGCCCTGCTGGTTGGCCGTCGAAGAACATTGTTTGGCGGTGAGGATATTGTCAATATTGAGCGACAAGTGATCAATTCCCGGTATCTGCATGTACTCGTAATGCGCCATTGCTTTGCCGATCCAGCGGGTTTGCGTTTCTATGGTATCTTCGTACATGAAATGACCGGTCAATTTCAGCTTGTTGCGTTCGCACCATTCCGCGATCTGCCTGGTATAAGCATCTACGAACTGCTGCGTGGCGGTTTGCCAGTAACGGTAGCGGTACTTGGCGGAATCGGGCAGATCCGCAAACAACGCATCAACATGCGGCAGCGGCGATTCTCCGTAATTTCCCTGATAGCGTTTTACGAGATGCGGTGAATACGGCAGCAGTTCGCAATCGCACGGCCCCCAGCCGGGACGCATCCGCATGATCGGCTCGTCCGTGAAAATCCCCGGAATAACTGTGCCGAAATATTGGCCGAATGCCGCTTTATATTTTTCGTGGGTGGAGCGGATATAAGCCGCCACTGCTTCAGGATTCATCAGGTCGGTGTAACACGTGCCGTTGAACCAGGCGATTCCCAGCGGACAGATTGCGGTAAAATAAATCCAGCCGTCTTTTTCCAGTACGACTTCCGACTGTTCCGGCAATGTCGTACCGGCCGGCAGCCGTCCGAGATACTGTCCCCGGTATTCCGGATTTTCCAGCGGCACAATGCCTCCGGCGAATCCGCTCGGCCATTTGTCTTCGTCATAAAGCCAGGCTTCCATGCCGAGTTCGGCGGCCTTTTCAATCGCCGCCCGCAGCGCGTCCATCCATTCGGCGCCGAGATATTCAGTGATTAAACCGGTTCTGGAATGCAGGAAAAAACCGCCCATTCCGGCGCGGTGGAATTCCTCCACCTGACGGACCATCTCCGCCGGTTCCAGCCGGTCGTTCAGCGACCAGAACGGCATCCCCCGGTATTCCGCAGGCGGATGATTAAAAATTGGATTATTCATAAATTATACGGTTTCCCATTCATAATATGATTCAATGTGTAACATAAGGCTATGCCTCATCGCGCATAAATCACGAGTATTTTGCGGTGATTAATGCGATCCCGTTCGTTCCTGTCTGTTTGGGGTTGTAGAAGATATAACCTTTTTCCTTGTCCACCCGAACGGGAAGATTTTCATTTAGCTTCACATCAACTGGCTGCAGTCCCTGCGGGTGCGAAAGCCTTACTTCGATTTCTTCGGGCAGCCTTGCCGTATCCGGCAATTCAATTTTTACATCGATACGAGAGCAGGAAAAATTGATATTGTAACGTATTGACACAAGACCATAAGGAGTTGCCGCCTTTGTAAGCAGTATGGGGGTTTCATAAGAAGCGGCGTATTCCATCCATTCCTTCGGGATGGCTTTTCCGATGACCAGCGTATTTTCTTTTACCGCATAATAGATGATCGCCTCCTGCAAGTACTTCCGCACACCGGCCATGCCGTGGGTCGCGGGACATGGAACATACCAGCTTTCGGTTTGTGTCAAGACTGGAGCGGCATTCTCCACCCCCATATGCGTTTCTCTGTCGCATCCATAACGCAGGACAAAGCGCAAAACCTGGCTAAACATTTCGGTCTCGTCGCAGGCGATATATTTTTTAATTAATGAATCGTTGGCAAGCATGTTATCCGGAAATATTCCTTCGGATGCGTTATACAACCCGGTTATCCGGCAGTAGTCCTCTATCGCCTGCCATATCTGCCGGCCGGAATGCACTGCCCCCTTACAAATGGGTGCATCACTGGCAAAATCAATCATGCCGGCCAGAAGCCCGAAAGAAAATGGGAACGCATTGTCCAGATACGCTGTCCGGAAAGGTATCCTTGTCTGCGGACTCATTGGCACGAACATTTTCAATCCCAGTTTCTCAGCTTCATTTTTTAAAATGACATTGCCTTTATAACATACCGGCACGCCTTTTTCATCCCATTGGTCTATCTTTGAGGACGGCATTGCATTGCGGAACTTGATATTTGAAAAGTCATATTCATGCTCCTCGTTCTTAAAGTCTTCAATATCCAGGATTGAACGGTCCAGGGACGTCAAAAGACACTGTTTGTAATCTGCCGCCTCAAGAAGATATTCATCAGCTTCGGCATGTCCGCACTTTTTCAGAACGGCGGCAATCGCATCTAACCCCAGCAATGTCCAGATGTCAGTGTAATACCACTGCAGATGGTCGGACGCGAAAGTGGCGTCCGTGCTTTGCCCTGGAGGCATTAAGCCGAAACCCTTGTCTCCGGCGTTATGTTTCGTGGTTTTTCTTAAATCTTTGATCCATCTGCAAGCAGAAATAATTGACGCGACATGATCATGGATCCATTGCTTATTTCCGGTCAGCGAATAATGTTCGGCAATCGCGAGCAGCACTCCTCCGGTGCTGTTAAGCCATGAGTGTGGAGTGGTGCCCATGAACGATCTGGCATTCCCATCTTTCGGCAACACCGCGCGGTCGTGAACGCCGGGCAATCCCTTTCCCTGTAATTCGAAAAATATTTCAAAATAGCTTTCCACCTCCTTATGATAGCCTTGCCGGTCAAGCTGACCCATCACCCAGTACGAAGCCTCCTGCGCCCAGATGAATTCATAAAGTGATGGCGAGAAATGGACATAGCTCAACACTCTGTCCGGATAATTGTCCGCCCAGGTCCGATACATTTCTCTTCCGTACAATTCACTACTCCCCTTATTCTGCTTATCGACAAGAATAAAAGTCGCTGCTGTCTGCGCTTTCCATAAATCTCCGAGAGTTGTACCGGGTATGTCGAGTGCGGAACCACGTTCAAACAGATCTTTCCACTGAGCGGCGATCTCCAGTTTTTTGGCATCAAAATCGAGTTGCGACAGTTTATCCCGGTTTCCTTTTGTATCTTTCAACGGCAGATACGGGAGTTTGTAAGTGATTGCTTTTGTTTCGCCCGGTTTCAAGTCAAGAACCACTCTCCAGCCGAGTCTGTATTTCGTGCCTTCGCTCCATGTTCCATTGCCCCATTCCTCGACAAACATACTGCTTTTATTTTGTTCGCCGTCAATGCAAAAAACGATTCCGCGGTCTTCAACCGTGAGGCAGTTCCCCTTTTGCGTCAGCTTCTTTTGATACGGCGTCAATTCGCTATCAGCCGATATATTCTCCTGGATGTCGTCGCGTAAAAGAAATTCCTTCCAGTAACTGTGCGGTTCGCCATCCTTCGGCATCCGGAAACAGCTTCCGAACAGGAACGTGACCGGCAGTTGTTTGTGACAGGTGCTATCCAGATTGGTTATTTGCAGCCTTGCCATATTTATCAGTTTTTCATTTCCGTCAACGATTGTTTCTCCTTCAAGGAGGCAGGCGAAAACGGTCTGCTCAACTTTGCACCCTTTCTGGACTGTTGCATGAGTCACGACCGGTATATGACCTTCCAGAAGCGATGCCTTGGCGCGTTGGCCGCCCATGCCAAAGATTTCAAACGGCTCGCCAAGCAGAGTGACGAAATACAGCCCTGAATGTTCGGGGAAAAATTGCACCTCTGCCTCCTCGTATGGACATATGACTGCTCCATTCCGGACGATTGTCTCGCAGGGATGTTCGGGAACCCCCACAATCAGTTGCGCCCTTGTTACTAAAGCCGGTGTTTTCATAAATATTATTTCCCTTCAAAAATAAATCTTTACTGTTTTTGAACTTGTCTGCCGAGCCACAGTATGATGTTCAATTATGGTTCGTCATCTTTCAGTATTTATAAACATGAACTTCGAACGGGGCAAGGGAATCGTTTAATATATTACTCCCAGTATTTGCGATCCGTCCGTCTTCGAACAAGACTTCTACCTGTGTTTTCGCCTTGTAATTCGGCAGGGCAATATTGTATTTCTGGACTGAATCTGAAATATTCACTGCGATGAAATAGTTTTTCTCGTCAACTGTTTTATAAATATATCTGATTCCTTTTTCCAATAATTCCTTTATTACAGGTTGTTCCGGCGTTGGTGCGAAAAGAAAACCTCTCAAGGCATTCATTTCAAACATAAGATTCTGGACGTATGATTGGAATTCAGGATTTTGCGCCATGCAGAACTGCGGTTCCGGATCAGACCATGAGTAAAAGGTAAAGCTTTTCATTCCCTGAGTGATGCAAAGGTATGCCTCCGCTTTCAATTCATCATATGCAGGGCCTCTGTTACCGGCGGGTGCCCAGGTCTGTAAGACCGCGATCAGCGGCTTCCTGTTTTCACTGTCTTCGAGAATTTTCTTATTATTACCTTCAATTACTGCAAGGGACATATCCGGGAATGGATAGGTATCATAAGAGGCGAAGTCAGAATATTGTACATATTTTTTGAATTTATGACTCTGACACAGATTCACCCATATTGGATGATTTGGATCAAGCTTCCGGACAATTTCAGCGGCTCGCGCCACTTCGCGAGTCATCGCTTCATCATTCGGATCGCAATCAGGTTCATCAATCAAATCCCAGCCAATAAGTCCGGGATGATTTTTCAGGCGGTTGACTGTTTCAATAAGGGCGTCATCTTTCCATTTTCTGGTTTTGTCGTCAAACATTGCGGGATGAAATAATACCGCCCATGAATACATGCCTGCCTGCCATGCCATTTCGACGTTCTTGCAGAGAGCTTCAATACTATTTCCCCCGCATACCTGCGCCGTGGTTGCTCCATATGCTATTTTTAGTTCTTTTAAACCATCAGTATCAAGTGGATTGTGATAATAGAATGACATTAAGAAGGGTTTGCCGTTTACAAGAAGGTTTTTATCCGCGTCTATTTCAACTTTTTTGACTGGTTCGAGTTCAGTAGCATTCATGCTTTTTCCATTGATGATGATTTGCTTTTCATAGCTCGCTAATATCTTTTTAGAATTCAGCAGATTCAGCGACAGAATGTAATGTCCCGGAGAAAGGCTTGCGAGCTTCAAAGGTATCCTGATGTTTGACTGCCCATCCGCAAGTTTTATATCTTCGCTGTATACACATTTTTTCCCATTATATTTCTCTGTAACTTTTAGTGCCAGGACAGAACCCCTTGCCTTCGGATCCAGTTTTATGTCTGCAAATGCGTCCTTGCTGTTTATTTCCACGAATTTTCCGTAGAATGGATCATTGACACGGCAGACATGGCCGTTGTCTGTTTTGAAGAAGACAGCAGATTTCAACGGGGAAACTGACATGAATTCATCTTTTGCCGGAACTTCCACCAGGCTTAGATCGTCCCAGAAGATATCGCCGGACTGTACTGCATTGGACACACTCAAATAGATTGCCAGCGCTTCGGTTTTGGGAGGAGTCGTAAATCTGAGCGTATATTTCTGCCAGGAATTTACATTGTTTACAACCGGCTTCCATCTGTATGAAATTGAAACGTCTTTGCCATTTTCAAACGTTATGAATCTGATACCGGGGCATACATTTCCGGCCGATACCGTATTCCGGCACCATACACTGAGTTCGTATGTTTTGCTGGGGCCGCTTTTTATATATGGCGGAGTCGACTGAATGCAATTCCATGTATGTCCGGGAACGTACTCTTGTTGAATGCAGTGCTTGCCGGAATGCGGATTGTCCAGGATAATTTTTCCAGTTCCAATATATCCGGACGGTGTTTCCCCCGGGATTCCTTCTTCAAACCCAGGGTTGGGAATCGGAATTTGAATTCCAGCAGGAGCGTTTACAGATTCCGCCTCAACTCTTGTTGTTGTCCAGCACCATGACAGTGCAAGTAACCCGGCAAGCATTACATTTTTCCAAGCACTCATTCTATCTTCCTCAAACATAGGATATTATTTTGTATAGTGTTCTGATTATTTCGATGATGGCGGTGTAACAGTTACAGTTATATCATCAAACCAGATATCGCCGGCATACTTATCCTTTGTCGCCAGTCTGAGGTAACAGCCGCACATTTTCTTGATACTGCCATCCTTGTCTGTTTGTTCAGCCGGGAACGTGAAACTCAACTTGACCTCTTTCCATTCACTATCCGGATTTTTCAGTATACCGGAGGAAGGTCCGGCGAACCAGACCGGAGCGCCGCCTTCCTTTTGAGCTGTGATATCGCAATATATTTGATATTCGAGCTCAGGTTTCGATGTCTTCACCCAGACCGAGCAGGTAATTTTCGAACCTGCGGGCGGCATAGGCAGCGCCTGGCTTATGTGCAGGAGGGCTTTGCTTTCACCTTTGCACTTTATCAAGGCGGAATAATGTCCTTCGTGAAACACATTATCGCTGATCTCGCTCGATGGGGATGCAATACCCCAGCTTTTGACGCCTTCTTCAAATCCGGGATTGGCGACCGTAATGGTTGCCTGCGTTGCATCCTGAGCCGATAAACTTGAAGCGCTTGGAAATAAAAATGCCGAAAATGCCAATGCAGAAACCGCTTGAAAAATTCTTGTTTTCATAAATAAAATCATCCTTGTTTAAGATTTCTTTAGAATAGAGGCTTAATTTGTAATTAAATACCCGGGCTCCATATATACCTTGTTGAGTCTGATATGGTGTCTGCAAGGCTGAAACTATTCACATGACCATCAACGAAAAGTAAATTCAGCCTAGCGAGGTGGCGGTAGCGGGCCGTCAAATTTACATCCGGAAGTGTATTCCAGCGGGCAATGTTCCATGTGCCTTTGCAGGCACAGTCAAGCCATCCAACCGTTATTGTCGGTTTTCTCATTCGTGGATACTTATGTGGCACATTAGTTGCGTCTCCAGCAACTCCCCCGACTTGAATGTTTTCAGCGTAGGACAGATTAACTACTTTATTTTGGAATTCAGGCCATGCTGATCTATAGCCTTCAGTAGAAGCAAGGTTGGGGCATTCCAATATTTTTGTGTTATAGCCGGCATAACGAGCCAGGAACTGAAAATTTCTTGTGGTTGAGTCATTGTTCATAGGATAATAATCATAATAGTCATTACTATAAAGCATGCATGCTGTTCCAATCCCTTTCAAGTTGTTAGCACAGGCTGTCGTTTTGCCTTTTTCCCTGGCCTTGTTGAGTGCGGGCAATAGCATGGCGGCGAGGATGGCGATAATCGCGATCACGACCAGCAATTCGACGAGTGTGAAATTTCGTCTTTTCATTTTTTCCTAAACTCCTTTTTTTTGTTGAAACTTGTTACATTTTTAAAAAATAATTCCCTTCCTCAATTTACGGATATTGTCTTTGAGGTTTCTTTGCCTTCAATTTGATCAATAAGCTGTTGCAGTGCGGTTCCAACTGTTTGTTCTACATTATAGTCGGAATAAATTGTCGGTACCGGCAGCTTGAAGTAATCGAATTGCCGGAACGTCGCCAGCATGACATTGATCTCCTGCTTCAAGCCGAAATGGCCGAACAGCAGATGACTGATTTCCCTGGCGATCCGCATATCGGTAGCCAATACGCTGTCAAAAGGTAACGGCCCATTGGAGAATACCGGTTTCATGACGTCGAACAATCCGGTGAACGGGCCATGGCCGAAGTAGCAAATTTTATCATCAAATTTAAGACCTAATTCCTTCAACGCCTGTTTATAGGTGTTGAACATTTTGATTGAAGCATAATTATCCGGGCATTCCTCCGCGAACGCGATTTTTTTCTTGCCGAGTTTCGCCAGACGCTCGACCAGATCGAAGATTCTTGCCTCCAATTTTACCTGTACGCTGCTGAGCGAACGCAGCAGACGTTCATTATAATTTCCGATTACTACGCATTTCGGGCCGAGTTTCTCCATCAATTCGACTGTATTGGTTTGCAGGTTACCGGTAAGCAGTATTCCGTCGACCCGTTCATCGCGCAGGATCGGCGGCAGATCATAAATACTGGTTTCAGCGCCGCTGATTTTCACCAGCATCAGGTGATAATGGAATTTATTAATCGCGGATGAAACGCCGTCAATTAAATGCGCATAAGCCGGGTCGGCAAACTCTTTGCCGGCCATGACGAAAGCAATATTCCGGGTTGAGCCGGTGCGGCTTTTCAGGACTAAATCCTGGATATTGAAATTAAGTTTGTAGTTTAAATCATTACAGGCGGCGATCACTTTTTCCCTGGCGTTCGGAGAAACTATTGTTTTTCCGTTTAACACCCGGGAGACAGTCGCTTTTGAGACTTTGGCCTTTACGGCTACGTCGTCCATGCTGACCATATTCGCCCCTGGTTAGTATCTGCTTACTGTAATTTGTTACATTGACACTATTATAAATGATTTTTTAATATTTGTCAATACCCTTTCGGTAAATATTCATAAATTTTATGAGAGATAAAACAATCAAAGACATTTTTAACCACGAAACACACGAAAAAGCACGAAAAAATCAATACAACTTCACCATGAAGAGAAGACATGGAAGTCAGAGTATTGCTGCATACATCGCAATAATACTCTGGCTTCCGGTTTTTCTTTCTGCTCTCACTTTCGTGTCTTTTCGTGCCTTTCGTGGTTAACATGTATTGCGGGTTTAAAGTTTTAAATTATGCTATTGACTTTTTGCGGGGCATGATATATAATTATAATTGTAACAAGTTTCAGTAATTTAAAAGAGAGTTTCATTAATGAATTCATATTCAGTTTCAGATTACAGACCGGCACCTTTCTGGTTTCTGAACCATAAATTGGAAAAAGAAGAGATTTGCCGGCAGATAACATTAATGCATGAGGCGGGGGTAAGCGGTTTTTTCATGCATCCGCGCGCCGGCTTGAAAACGCCTTATGGTTCGGACGAATGGTTTAACATGATCGGGGTTATGGTGGATGAAGCGGAAAAGCTGGGGATGAAAGCCTGGCTTTATGATGAAGACCCGTTTCCTTCCGGTCCCGCCGGCGGCAGAGTATTTTTTGAGAATCCGGAATTCGCCGCCAGGCAAGTCAAATTTTATGAACTTACTCCTGACTGTAATGGCAAAATTGACGCGGCTATTGGCGATGGCAGGATACTGGAAGCGCTGGCGGTTAAGACCAATGCCTCCGGTAATATCATAGAAACAAAAGATATCAGCGGCAATATTGGTATGATCCGTTCTGATTTCTTTATGGCGCCATGGGATAGCTCTTACTATATACAACTTTTCGGCAAAACTAAGTTTCCGCATTTTCGTGCTGAAACCTTCAATCCTCATCTGCAACTGGAGTGCCAGTTGGACGGGGAAAACTGGAAAGTTTACATTTCCAGCGCCGAAACGATATATGTAGACGGGAAATACGGATTGCTGGCCGATAATCTCAATCCGGAATGCGTAAAACTGTTTTTGGAACTGACTCACGAGAAATACCTGAAACGTTTTGGGGCGCAATTCGGCAAAACCATTCCCGGCATCTTTACGGACGAGACTTCCAGCGGCGGTTCGCTGCCCTGGACTCCGAAGTTCAACCAGACTTTTGAGCAGATGCACGGTTATAAACTGCCGGGCAATTATTACCATCTGTTCAAGTCGCATGGCAAAGAGTCGCGTAAAGTGCGCTGCGATTTCTGGGCAACAGTTCATCAGCTTTTCACCACCAGCTTTTTTGAACAGGTTGGAGCGTGGTGCCGGGAAAATTCGCTTGAACTCTGCGGACATCTTATTTGTGAAGAAGATCCGCTGGTGATGGTCAACGTCTATGATTTGCAGAAACATTTCGGGATTCCGGGATTTGATCATATCACATCTAATATCCCGAACGGTGAATTTTCGTCATTGAATCTCGGCGGCAAGCTTGTTTCATCCGCTGCCGCGCAACAAGGGAAAAATAAAGTACTGAGCGAATGTTTTGGCTGCAATTCTTTTAATTTTGGCGTTGACGGCATGAAGAAAGTAGCCAACTGGCTGTATTCACTGGGAATAACCTGGCTGGTCCCGCACGGCTTCTACTATTCCTATGACGGCTACCGGAAGTATGACGCGGGGAAATCTTTCTTCTTTCAGGATGAAGAATTTGCCGGTTTCAAACAATTTGCGACCTATGCGCAAAACACCGGATATAAACTCGGCGAGTCAAAGTCTTTAAATCATGTATGTATTTTATTTCCGATTACTGCGCTGAGAAGCCTGTTTCCGGCAGAGCGCAGTCTGGCGGAAAGTATCAGGGCGCAGCTTTACGATTGCGTCCAGATGCTGCTGAACAACCGCGTGCAATTCGATCTGGCGGATGAAGCGACGCTTTGCGGCAGCCGCATTGAAGCGGGTAAAATCCATTGCGGCAGACAGCAATATGATACTGTAATTAACTTATCTCCCGCCAGTCAATTGCTTTCACCGGAAATTCAGGCGGAGTTGACCGCAATCAAAGGGCAGGGGGTAAAAATCATCGAATCGATGGAAGAGATTGCCGCGCTGCCGCAAGGCGCGGGAATTATTGAACTGACGGAAGGGGTGAATAATGTTTATGGTTATAACGCGCCATTGAAATACCAGTGGCTGACGGTGAAGGAAAACAATGACGGCATAATCGTTTATATCTTTAATAATAATGCCGAACCGGGTTTATTCGATATAAAATTCAACCGCAAATGCGCCGGTGCTTGTCTGTATGACGCATCAGCAGATACTTATGCGGAAATTCTCATGAAGAATGGTTCATGCAGTTATGCCGCCGGCGGATTTGAAGCGGCAATTCTGGAATTCAGAAAAGAGACAATTACCTGTTCAAAATACAAAATGCCGGAAAATCTGAAACGCCGGGATTACGCGTTTGAAACCGCTCCGGCATGGGACTATACGCCGCCCGGCGACGGCTGGCTGGCGGCGTTGCACCGCTGGAATATCAGAATTAATGGCGGCAATATTTCCAAAGAATTTAATGATCAACCGTTTGCCATCGTGAGAGATATTATCGGCACCGAGCTTCCGCACATGAAAAATCAGCGTCCGCGTCCGATCTTTGATTGCTCCCCGACGGTTGCTTCGATTTATCCGCTGCATGTTGAGTTTTCCACCGAATTCAGTTTATCGCAGGACGCTTTCGTGAAAGATCTCCTGCTGGTTTTCGAAAATGATACATTCAGCGGTGACTGCCGGCTTTTCATCAATGATAAAGAATTGAAGAGGGATGAAATCAAAAGAGCCTTAGTTTACGATGCCTGGAACTTGACTGCTAATGTTAATCAGTTTTGCGCTGCCGGTAAGAATATTATTCGCATTGTCTGGGAACAGGCCGGAGAATTCGACGGCATGCGGAGTTCAATCTACATTAAGGAGTCGTAAATTTACCACAGAGTCTTAGCGTGACATAGCAGCAACCAAAAAATACACCTTAACCACGAAAGGCTTAGCGCGGCATTGCCGCAACCAAAAGAAACTTTTAAATACACTTTAACCACGAAAAATTCAATACAGCTTCACCATGAAGTACTTAGCGCGGCATAGCCGCAACCAAAAATACACCTTGACCACGAAAGGCACGAAAATTCACGAAAGTAAATCCCAAAATACAGCTTCACTATGAAGGGCATGAAGGGAGTGAAGTAAAACCAGGGAGCGCCGGTCGTCTGACCGGCTTTAGGGATTTCGCCTTTGGCGACCAACGCCTCGCCGTTGGATCACGCCCGGCGGGCCGCCGGTGGCATGT
>CAIPAT010000046.1 GCA_903863035.1 uncultured Lentisphaeria bacterium | reverse complement strand
TAGCATCGCCCATGAATTTACGAATGGCTGCGCCGATCTCCCGTTTCAACTGGACGATCCTGGCGGAAGTGACCGCCAGCCGTCTGGCGATATCGCCGGTTCCGCCGCCAAGCATCAGTTCTTCCACAATCGTGCGCTTCCTGGCATCAAGGGTTGTCATGAAGGCATCCCAGTCGATCTGCCGGAGGACTTTAGCGGCGATGTCTTCTGTCCTGGCTGCTATCATATCACCAACGGTAAAATCTTCATCCTCCCCGCCTACCGGCGCCTGCATCGAGCAGACGGAGCCTTCATTATCCATCTGGTAGCCGGGGTTCATCACATCGGTGCGACTGTCGCCATAGGAGCGCCTACCGGATTTAGTCCGCTGGATGCTGTAGTAGGCGATGCTGCTTGGAATTGGCTTCTTGCCCGATTTTTCCATTGCATCAATCATCGCTGCCGCCGTGGCTGTAGTGTCCTGTACCAGTTCCTGATAGTCTTCGGATCCCATTGGTTTGGCTTTCCTTGGGATAGTGTTCCTGATGATCGGGTAGATTTGCATTTCGAGTATTAGTGCTGCCGCTGGACTCATTTTACATCTCCTTGTTTATGTTGGGGTTGGGTCAAAATGAAGAAGCTCCCAGATAGTGCGCAATGCACTATCTGGGAGCTTGATATATGATCGGCGATTAAGCCGGAATAACAAAAGCGGGTAAATTAGATTGAAGCCTGTTTGGCACATTTAATGTGCTGTCATCCTTGGGGGTTACAGTGTCGTGGATGCTGGAATATTGAGTATCAAGGCAAGAGGATTGGTGTCAGGATTGAGCAGTATTTTGCTAGATTAACAAGCAAAAAATGCTTCATTCACAGAAATGATATATGTGTGAAATTTATTGATTAGCGGTGAAATAATATCCAGATCCGTATGTACACTCCTTGATTCACCCGTTCCGCAGTTGGTCAGCTGTATCCCCCGTTACAATCGAAAAAATAGGAAAGCGCCTCGTGCCGGGGATTATTCAGTGAGACAGGGTGACGCGATGGACACTTCTTACAGAGAGACAACATCTGTCGGCCATCGGCTTTTACCGGTGCTTTCGATGAGTTTTTTACCCTACGATCGACGACTCCTCTCACATCTTGACATTGATCCCGGCCGCCAGATATTTGGCAATGGTGGTGGCGGGAAGATCCGCATCGGAAATGACTCCGGCAAAATCGGCGGTGCGGCAGATCGGAAATACGGCTCTGGTTTCGAATTTCAGGTGGTCGGCGAGCAGCCAGGTGCTGTCGGCGTGTTCGACTACCTGACTTAGAAATTCAGCATGGGTCTCATGGAAAGTATATACTTCCGACACCGACACCGCAGCCGCAGAAATGAATGCCTTGCTGATGTGAAGCTGTTTGATCGCGTTCACGGCAATGCGTCCGAGAAATGAATTGAGCCGGCTGTTATAAACTCCGCCCAGGGAGATCAGCGTGATTGACGGCGGCGGATCGGCCAGTTCCCGGATAATCGCGCCGGAATTGGAGACGATGGTCAGGTTGGAAAATTGCTTGTGCTGCTCGAGCAGTTTCTTGATAAAATAGAAGACGGTAGTGGAGGAATCCGCAAAAATTATATCATCGTCGCTGACCAGATTAACCGCTTGAGCAGCGATCTGCTCCTTGCCGATGCGATTCTTGACCAGGCGCAGCAGATACCGCGAGTTCACTGACTCGTCAAGGGTCAGGTTAGTTGGCGGCAGTTCTATTCCGCCGTGATTTTTTACAAGCAGATTACGCATCGCCAGATCGTTGATATCACGGTAGATCGTCGGCGCGGAAATCTGCAATTCATGTTCGAGTTCACTGACCGTACAATGCTGATGACGGTTCAGTATCTCCAGAATCTTCTGTGCCCGCTGGTTTTTCGTCATAATATCTCCATGATAAATTAATCATTTTATCATAATTTATCACAGTAATGATAAAAACAAATAAAAGATTAAATTAGTTTTTGATTTTCCATTGCAAATAAATCCCGGCTGTTTATAATTGATAGCAAAGATAATAACCATTGGGACGAAAAATGAAGATTAGAAAAAATATCACCGGCCTTGGCTATTGCAGCATGGACTATCTATGCATCGTCCCGAAAATCCCGCAGGACGATAAAGTTCAGGCCAAAGCAACACTGGAACAAGGGGGCGGGCCTGCCGCGACCGCCATTTGCGCCGCGGCAAGACTGGGTGCAAAAACTGCATTTATCAGCGCGGTCGGCGATGATTTGCGGGGACAGTCAATTCTGAAAGGACTGGCGCTGGAAGGCATCGACACTACCGCGATAAAACTGCGGCTTGGCGCTGAATCTCCGGTTGCGTTCTGCTGGATTCAGGAGAACACCGGCAAGCGCAGCATCGCCTGGAGTCACGGTTCAATCAAGCCGCTGCTGCCGGAAGAGGTGAACGCCGCTACGGTGCGTAATTCCGGCCTGCTGCATCTGGATGGACATCATACCGGCGCGGCCATCCATGCGGCTCAAATCGCCCGTGACGCCGGTACCGCGGTTATGCTTGACGCCGGCACCATAGTTCCCCGGATCGAAGAACTCCTGGCGCTGGCGGATATCGTTATCGCTTCCGAAAAATTCGCCGGACGTTTTACCGGTGATGCCGATCCTGAAACCGCCATGAAAAAATTGTTCAGCGCGAACACCAAATTTGCGGCAGTCACGCTGGGCGCTAAAGGCAGTATCGGCTTTGACGGCAGAAAGATTTACCGGCAGCCGGCGCTTCCGGTGGAAACGGTCGACACTACCGGGGCCGGAGATGTATTTCATGGCGCATTCGCCTATAAATACGTGAACGGCGGTGACTGGGCGGAGTGCCTGCGTTTCGCTGCGGCGGTCGCGGCGTTGAAATGTACTAAACTAGGCGGACGGACGGGTATTCCGACCATCGCCGAAACTGAATTTTTCTTACAGGAGCATAAATAAATGAGCAAATTGAAAGTCGGGTATCTGTCGCTGGTAAAAGGCAGTTGGATCAACGACCGTCTGGAAGGGCAGCGTCAGCAGACGTTGAAGGCGCTGGCGAAATTAGATGTGGAGATCGTCGATTGCGGGCTGCTGATTCAGAGCGAAGTCGAAGCGGACGCGGTTTACCGCAAATTCGCGGCAGCGCGGGTCGATGTAATCCTGGCTCATTTTATCACTTTTTCTCTGGGTTCAATCGTACCGGGCATGGCGGTTAAATTGCGGAAACCGGTTATTTTCTGGTCGGAGCCGGAACCGCCAATGACCGGCGGAAGGATTGCCGCCAATAGTTTCTGCGCCACCAACATGAATGCCCATGCATTATGGAAGATGGGACTCAAATACAACCTGGTTTACGGCACGGTTAAGACGGCATTGCCGGAACTGGCGCAGCAGTTTAAAGTGATTAACTGCATCAAACGGCTGCAATACGTCCGTATCGGTTCGCTCGGCGGACGGGTTCCCGGCTTTTATACCTCTGATTTCAACGAACTGGCGATGCGGGAAAAATTTGGCGCGGAAGTCGAAGGTGTCACGCTGCTGGAACTGGTCAATGTGGCAGAAACGATCAAGGGCAAAGAACTTGCCGACGCAGTCAAACAGGTCAAGGGCAAGAGCAAGTGCCTCGTTTCCGCTGACGAACTGAATAAAGGCGCAGCGCTGTTCGCCGCCTTCCGGAAGCTGACCGTAAAATATCGACTGGACGCCTGGACCGCCCGCTGCTGGCCGGAATTCAGTGAAATCTACGGTATCGGAATATGCCACATTCTCGGCTGCATGACCAATAGCGGCATCCCGGTCGCCTGTGAAGGTGATGTTTACGGCGCGCTGGCTATGTTGACGGTCAAAGATTTGACCGGTTCAGACGCCTTCTTCTGTGATCTGATTTCATTTGACCAGCAAGGCGATACCGGCTTGTTCTGGCACTGCGGTGCAGCGCCGGTATCGCTGTGCAAGCCTGGATGCACACCGGAACTGCGCAAACACTCGATTATCGACGGCGGCGGCAAAAAAGGCATCGCCGTCGAATTTCCACTCAAACCGGGACCGGTGACGGTTATCCGTATCGGCGACACCCGCGACGGCAAAGGTTACCGGCTGCTGTCGATCAGCGGCGAGGCTGTTGAAACCGAACAGTTGCTGCACGGCACCCCGCTGTCCGTTCGCTTCAAGCGTCCGGCGGCGGAACTGGTGGAAAAACTGGTGGACAGCGGTTTCGAGCATCATTATGTGTTATGCCATGGCGATATCGCCAAAGAACTGCGGCAGTTCGCCAGGCAGCTCGATCTGGAACTTATTGAACTATAAATAAAAAAGGCTTATCATGGAATATCTGAAACATTATCTGCCGAAGAACGGCTTTACAAAAATTTCCACTATCGGTGATGGCCATCTCAAACGCACTGAGTTCGGCATTATTAGCCTGAAAAAAGGGGAAGAATTCAGCGGCAAAACCGGCAAAAGTGAAGTGGCGCTGATTGTGCTCGGCGGTAAATGCGCGGTAACCGGCAAGGATTTCGAATTCAAAAAAGTCGGCGCCCGCAAAGACGTTTTTTCCGGTAAACCCCATACCGTTTACATTCCATGCGGCAATAGCTACGAAATCACTGCCGCGACTAACGTCGAAATTGCCTGGACTGCATCGCCGTCCGACCTGAAAACCAAACCGTATTTGATCGTCCCGGAACACGTGAAAGAAGTCCATCTGGGTAAGGATAATTATCAGCGTGACGCATATCTGATACTGACTGACGCCTTTCCGTCACAGCACCTTTTTATCGGTGAAGCTTTTGTCCCGTCGGGCAACCACGCCAGCTATCCTCCGCACCGTCACGATTTCGACAATCTGCCGGTTGAGGTCGATATGGAAGAGGTCTATTTCTTCCGCTTCAATCCGTCACAGGGCTACGGTATCCAGAAGATTTACACCGACGACCGCAGCATTGATTATACCTGCACTGTGCAGCAGAATGACACTACGCTGATTCCGAGCGGTTATCATCCGGTGATCAATGCTCCCGGCTACACCATGTATTACCTGTGGATCATGGCCGGCGCTAACCACCGGAAATTTTTGTCCGTAACCGATCCGAAACATAAATGGATTCTGGAGCAGAAGTAATGAATAAAGAATTGTTACTTGGCATCGACTTCGGTACCGGCGGCTGCAAGGTCACGCTGATCGACACTGCCGGGAACATTCTGGACAGCCGTTCCGGAGAATATCCGTCCAGCCATCCGCAACCCGGATGGGGGGAGCAGAATCCCGCCGACTGGTATGCGGTAATGTGCCGCCTCCTGCAGGAAATGCAGCCGGCGAGGCACGGACATATTCTGTCCATGGCAATGGACAGTTATACTCACGGTGCAGTCCTGCTGGACAAAAATATGCAGGTTATCCGTCCGACCATCATCTGGACCGACCAGCGCAGCGTCAAGGAATGCGCCTGGTTGAAAGCCAATCATTTCGACCTGATTTTCAATACCGCCTGTCAAGCTCCAACCCCAACCTGGACGCTGCCGCAGATGCTTTGGCTCAGGAACAACGAACCGGAGAATTTTGCCCGGATCAGGCATATTTCATTCGTCAAAGATTACATCCGTTATCTGCTGACCGGCGAACTGGCCTGCGACTGTATTGAGTCTCAGGGAACTTTGTTCTGGGATATGAAAAACGGCTGCTGGTCGAAGGCGCTGTGCGATCTGGCCGGAATCCCGCTGGAGGCGCTTCCGCGCATCGGCAGGCCGACGGATCGCGCCGGGCAAATCACCGCGGCAGCATCCGCTGTCACCGGTCTGCCGGAAGGTCTGCCGGTAATCATGGGAGCGAGCGATTCGGCCATCGAGGGTTACGCCGCCGGAGCGGTCGCGCCGGGACAATGCATTCTCAAACTGGCGACGGCCGGCAATGTCAACGTGATGACTTCCGCTGCGCATCCGCATCCGGAAACATTGACTTATTCACATGTGATACCGGGCATGTGGTATACGGTTACCGCCACCAATGCCGCGGCCGTCTGTCAGCGCTGGTTCCGTGAATTATGCTGCGGCACGGAAAAGATCGAAGCTGAGAAGCGGGGCATTAATGTTTACGAATATCTTAATGGACTGGCCGAAGCTGCGCCAATCGGTTCCAACGGGGTATTTTTTCATCCGTACCTGATGGGTGAACGGTCGCCTTACTGGGATCCGAATCTGCGCGGCAGCTTTACCGGAATGAGTATGGGGACGACCAAAGGCGAACTATCGCGGGCGTTGCTCGAAGGGGTGGCTTTTTCACTGAAAGACTGTTGCCGCACCATTGAAAAGCTGGGGCTGGTCACGCATGAGACCATCCTGATCGGCGGCGGCGCGAAGAGTAAAATCTGGAGCAGGATCGTCTGCGATGTCTTCAATACTCCGGTAATCTGTCCGGCCGGCAGCGATGCCTCGTTCGGCAGCGCTTTACTGGCCGGGGTAGGCATCGGCGTGTTTGCCGACGAGATCAGCGCAGTGAAGCAGTGCCTCAAGCTGGACCGCAGATTGACGCCGGTTCCGGCTAATGCCGAACAGTACCGGCGGCTATTCGTTCAATATCGCCGGATTCACGACGCGCTGGCAAGCGTATACTTGAATCCGTGAAAGAATTCGTGAAAAAAGTTAATTAAAAACTAGTTAAACCTGTTGATTAGCAGTAAATTATGACTCTTGCAAAGCGATAATAAACAACTAACCTAACAGGTGATAATGTACAAAATACAGCAGGGTAACGAAGAAATCAATTCCAATGGCGGGATTTCTTTAATCGGAGCATTGCTCAGCAATGTAAAAAGTTTTAT
>CAIPAT010000045.1 GCA_903863035.1 uncultured Lentisphaeria bacterium | reverse complement strand
CTGGTGACTGGTGACTGGTGACTGGTGCCTGGTGACTAGTGACTGGTGAATAGTGACTGGTGAATAGTAAGACAATCGAAAATGGTTCTGCACAGGGTTGTCTCCCGCAATTGCGGGATCCAAAATGGTTGTAAAACTGAAAATAACCATGCTCAACGACACTCCAAAGCGTCGGAGTCGGACGGCTGTCCGTCTGGTTATGCTGGTCGCATGGGCGAACAGTCTATGTTCAACGATACTCCAAAGTGTCGGAGTGGATGTAGCGGGCGGAGTTTTAAGTAGGCCAGTTTCGCCGAAACTGGCTCATGAGGCGGTTTTGGCAAAACCGCCCTACTTTGCACAGCGGTGTCCAAAATAAGGTTAGCAGATGTCCAAAATGTAAAGAATGTGAATGGTGAATGGTGAATGGTGAATGGTGAATAGTGAATAGTGAATAGTAAAACAATGAAAAATGGTTCTGCACAGCATGCGTCTCCCGCAGTCGCGGGATCCAAGATAGTTGTAAAACTGAAAACAACCATGCTCAACGACACTCCAAAGTGTCGGAATGGGCTGTCCAAAATGTGGAAACTGATTTCTCTGTGCATTGCTAACTCTCGGGTTAGTCCCGCGACTGCGGGATCCAAAACGGGAAAGATAATTGAAAAATTAAAATAGCATCATGCTCAACGGCTATCCAAACTCTCGGGGTGGATGTCCAAAATGTAAAGAATGTGAATGGTGAATGGTGAATGGTGAATGGTGAATGGTGAATGGTGAATGGTGAATGGTGAATGGTGAATGGTGAATGGTGAATGGTGAATGGTAAGACAATGAAAAATGGTTCTGCACAATGGTGTGCAAAATGTCCAAAACGGGGGGGACAGAAGCGGACAAAACGGACGGGGTGGAGAAGTCCAGAACACCCATAGGCCTTGAAAAAGTCATGCAGACCGGCTGTCTCCCGCGATTGCGGGAAGCTGGACGGGTGTCCAATATTTGACGGAACGGTAAAAAAGCGCAATATTTTACCCTTCTTGACAAGTTGTTACAGTATATCCGGCTTACAAAAGTACTTTTCAGCGATTATACTTTAATTACATAGAACGATTTAATACTCTATAAGGTTCTTAAATATCAATAGGAATTAAGGAAAAAGAAAAATGAGCAAACTGGCAATATCCGGTGGAACGAAAGCAGTAAAAGACGGCACAATCAAGGCATGGCCGCCAATTGATGACATTGACCGCGAAATGGTAATGGCGTCCCTGAACGGCGGCAGCCATGCGTTCGGCCCCAACTGTGCGGCGTTTCAGACAGAATACGCGGCATGGAACGGCAACAAGTACGCCATCACGACCAACAGCGGCACGGCTGCCCTGCATATGGGGTTAGTGGCATGCGGCGTGGGCGCTGGCGATCATGTACTGGTAACCGCTTATTCCTGGTCATCCAGCGCAACCTGCATTCTTCACCATAACGCGATTCCGATTTTTGTGGACATTGATTTCGACACGATCAACATGGACGTCAATAAGATCGAAGCGGCAATCACGCCTAAAACTAAAGCTATTATCGTCGTCCACCTGCATGGCTTGATGGTTGACATGGACAAGGTGCTGGCGATTGCTAAAAAACATAATCTGAAAGTGATCGAGGATGCATGCCAGGCGCACGGCGCGTTGTTCCATAACCGCAAGGCCGGAACCTTCGGCGACTGCGCCGCGTTCAGTTTCAACCAGAACAAATGCCTCTGCTCCGGCGAAGGCGGCATGTTTGTCACCAACGATGAAAAGATACGCGACCTGGCGGCTCAGGTCTGGTCGTTCGGCGAAACCCGCACCCCGCTGGAAAGCCGCGATTATCACGCCTACGCGCTGGGCTGGATGTACCGTAACAACGATCTGACGGCGGCGTTCGGCCGCGCCCAGTTGACCAAAATGGATAAATACTTCAAAATACAGCGTGAAAACGGCGCATTGCTGAACAAGCGTTTGACCGGGCTGAAAGGCTTGATTCTGCCATACGAACCGGAAAACCATGCCCATAACTGGTACAACTACACTTCCCGTATCGATATGGATGCCATCGGCTGGAAAGGCGATCCGGCGGCAATGCGTAACGCCATCATGAACGCGCTCCGGGCGGAAGGCGTTCCGGTCGGCGTCTGGCAAAGCTTTATTCTGCCGGACATGACCGTGTTCAAGGCCAAAAACGCGTATGGCAAAGGCTGTCCGTGGTCATGTAACGGGGCCGGTGACGGCGTGGTTTACGATCCGACACAATATCCTGCCGCCAACCGGCACTGCGCAACCCATTTCGGCATGACAACCCCGCTGCGCGCCCCCAATGGAGCGGAAACGGTGGAAATGGTTGCCGATGGATTCCAAAAGGTTTTCGGGAACATTGACCAGATCGACCCGGATAAAATCCTGAAGTAATTCAATTATTCTCTGGAATTTATTTGGATAAAATAGATTCCAGAGTTACTTTTTCAGTAACGGAGCATAAAAAATGGACTCAAAAAGGATTCTTGTCGGCTGGTCTTCCAGAGATGTTACACCGGATAAGCCGACCACGCTTGTCGGGCAGTTTAACACCAGGATCTCCGAATTTGTGAAAGACCCGGTGACTGCAACGGCGCTGGCGCTGGAAACAACAGGCGGCGACCAGGCAATTATAATCTCGCTGGATGCAGTGTGGATCAAGGATGATATCCGCGACGCCTGCCGGAAAAAATTCAGTGAACTGATCCCCGATTTTGACCCGCAGAAACTGTTGATCAGCGTTACCCATACTCATACCGCACCTTCACAGTTTTCCAGTTTTTTCACTTATCCCGAACTGGACGACCCGGATATCCTGAAGCCGGCTGAATATTCCGCCTTATTGACAGAAAAGCTGGTTGAGATATGTGTTGAAGCATGGAAGAACCGTAAACCCGGCGCGATTGCCTGGGGTTACGGCCAGGCGGTGGTCGGCTTCAACCGCCGCACCACCTATTTCGACGGCTCCGCCAGAATGTACGGGTCGGCTGCTGTACCGGAATTCTCGCATATCGAAGGCTATGAAGACCAAAGCGCCGATATGCTGTTTACCTACAATGACAAGCACGAACTTACCGGAATGATCATTAATCTGGCCTGCCCGTCGCAGGTTACCGAAGGCTCAAGTTTTGTCTCGGCTGACTTCTGGCATGAAACTCGCGAAGAAATCCGCAAACGCCATGGCAAAGGAATTTTCATTCTCCCGCAGTGCAGCGCCGCCGGCGACCTGTCGCCGCATCTGCCGGGCGGACATTTATTGCATCGGCGCGAACAGTTGAGAATGTTCAAACTGAAAGGCTTGCTGGAGTCGGAAAGTGCTGATGCCAATCAGTTTAACCTTGCACAACGCAAGGAGATCGCGTACCGGATCGCCGCCGCAGTGGACGAAGTTCTGCCGCTGGCCTCGTCGGATATCCGTGATGCCGTTCCATTTGCACACGCGGTGTCCACGCTTCAACTTCCGCGGCGGAAGATAACTGAAGACGAAGCAAAATTATGTGCGGAGCAAATGCGCCACCATCAGGAAGAGTTAACGAAATGCGATCAGGACCCGAAATCAAGCGCAT
The DNA here is from genome assembly GCA_903863035.1 of uncultured Lentisphaeria bacterium. Classification (GTDB taxonomy): domain Bacteria; phylum Verrucomicrobiota; class Lentisphaeria; order Victivallales; family Victivallaceae; genus CAIPAT01. Next base: position 9,905 of record CAIPAT010000045.1, on the reverse strand, counting down.
ACTCCAGCAATTATGTCAGGGCCGGCTATTTCGGCTTTGCCGTAAAACGTTATAATGAACAGGCATCAAATCCGGTATTGCCGATGGAATCGCATGTCATCCGGCTGGGCGATGTGGCATTTGCCACCAACCGGTTTGAGTTGTTCCTGGACTTCGGCATCAGAATCAAGGTCAGAAGCAAAGCAGTCCAGACGTTCGTAATTCAGCTTGCCGGCGAAGGCTCATATCTGCCGACGCAGAAAGCTGTTGAAGCTAAAAGCTACGGGTCTGGCGCACCCGATAATCTGGTCGGCCCCGAAGGCGGGCAGGTGCTGGTTGAGGAGCAACTCAAAACTATCAATGGATTCTTCAGTGAATAACCTGTTTTACCGTAAGGAAAAATGAAAATGAAACTTTCGATGATGACTTATACTATGGGCCGTCAGGGATTCGGCGTTGAGGACTTTATCAAGACCGCGGTTGACTGTAAGCTGGACGGCATTGACTGGGTCACCACTCACGGGCGCGATGCCAGGGACTTGAAGAAAATGAGTGACAATGCCGGACTGCCGGTCGTCTGCCATACTTTCGTGCTCTCCAAGGTGTTTGCCGGGGCGCATGACTGGCTGGACGAAGCCAAAAAGAGCATTGCAGACGCAGTCACGCTTGGCGCGCCGGTCGTCATGATCCCAACCATGAGCAATGACAAGATTCCCCGGAACGAGTTCCGGACGCAATGGATCAAAGCGCTCGTTGAAGTAGCGCCGCTGGCCGATGACGCCGGAATCGTGCTGACCGTGGAAAATTTTCCCGGCATACACAGCGCATTTGTCACGGCGTCCGACTTTTTCGAGGCGCAAAAGGAAATACCGCAACTGCGTCTGACATTTGATAACGGCAATGCCGCCAGCGGTGAAGACCCGGTCGAATCGTTCAAACAGTGTCGTGAATTTGTGGTACACGCTCATTTCAAGGACTGGAATATTCAGTCAACGCCGGCGGAAGGCTACCGGCAAATGCTTGACGGCAGCTATTACCGCCCTGCCCTGATCGGCGAAGGCAATGTCAACACTGTCGGCTGCTGGAAAGCGATGAAAGAATCCGGATATAATGGCTATGTCAATATTGAGTACGAAAACAATGAAATCAAGGCCGACGCGGCGATAGCCAGCGCAGCAGCCTTCCTGCGGAGTCTCTGAATTTAAAGGGTAATTGTTTTCCCGCAATCTGCGGCCATTCTGGCGGAAAGCGCCAGGCGGGAAACTTGAAAGGTATCTTCCATGGAAATCATACACCGGCCGGTACCTTTGATTTCACGGCAGATATCCGTGAAGATGTCGCCGGGATCTTCCGATTGCAACTCTGCGGCTGGCGCGGTATGGGTGGCGGCAAAGGCTTTGCCGTCCCGCACCCAGATCACGCCGTTCTCGCCGGCGATCCGGATCTGATCGTCGCCGTGTGATCCGAATTTACCCGGTAGCAGAAAGTCCGCATTGATATTACCGATAGTGCCTCCGCCGAAATCAATCATCATCGAGCAGTGAGAATCACAATCTGCATAACCATGATTGGCTGTGGAGCTTTGAACAGCAGATACTTTTTCCCAGTTGCCGACGTTCCAGAAGCTCAAATCAATAGCATGCACCGCCACCCAGAGAATAGTTCCGCCGTATTGCTGCCGGTTTTTGTAAAATTCAGGGCGGCCATTGCCGAAACAATAGGATTTCTGCCCGAAAAACAGCCGCGGTTTACCGATGATTCCGCTCATTACAGCTTGATGCGCCGCAAAAAAATGCGGTTCATAGCGCATGCCGTGCATGCCGAAGATTTTGACATGATTCTGTTCAGCCGTCTTTTGCAGTTCATCCAGCGTGGCAAAATCGTGAGCAATAGTTTTTTCTGTAAAGCAATGAATACCGCGGCGCAGACACTCCAGCGAGATAATCCCGTTGCGGTCATACCGGGTTCCGATCACAGCAATATCCGGTTTAACCTCGTCAAGCATCTTTTCCCATGACTCAAAAAACGGACATTTTAGTTTAGCAAGAATCCCGGGCAGCGAAGCGCCGGGCAAATCGCCGTCTGTACCGGAAGCGATTCCGCATGGAACCGCCTCCTGCCCTGCAATAAGGGTTTTAAACGCATAGCCGATATGACCGAGCGAGCCGATAATAACAACTTTCAACGGCATCATTTATCTCCAGTTAAATTTACTATTTCTGTCAAATATGGAATCCTGACTTCCCCGGTAAAATCACGGCCATTCCATACCGCCACCGTGCCGGACGGAATCCGCAAAGACATGATGCCGTCTTCAACCAGCACTTCGATTTCGCCTTGCGGCGTCGGCACCGTCGCCGCGGCCCAGGCCAGAGTTCCCAAATCGGGTGCTACAGCAAACCGCCTCCAGCCGTCTGCCAGCGGTTCCAGTCCAAGGATGCCCATGGGCAGAAATGCCGCAGGTCCGGCGCTCCAGGCGTGACAAAGGCTCTTCCCGAATGGCCGGCTGTAAAAACTGTAAGCGGCAGAACCCTGCTGCTCCGGATCATAAGCTTCCCAGAAGGTAGTAGCGCCGCGTTCCAGCATTCCTCCCCAGTAACTCTTCACCCGGGCAGTCATCTCATCCACCGCGCCCAGCTTAGACAGTGCAATATTTTCAAACCCGGCCATATAAGGAGTTCCGACCGGACTGGCAACGCTGCCCAGCAGAACACCCCGGATCGGCGCCATCTGTTCCGGACGGGCCAAACCGGAAACTACACTTATAAAATGAGCATGTCTGGACGGCGCGGAAGAAGCATCGCCGGGAATGCCCGGCCAAAAGTTGTGCTGCGTATCCCAGGCCCGTTCATGCAGAATTAACGCCAGACGTCCGGCACGATCGTTCCAGTATGAAGCACATGCACTTTCACCCAGACGTTCAGCCAGTTTGGCCGCAGAATCCTGCGCCCACCGCCAAAGCATCTGGAGCGCGGTAAGCTTGTCTCCTTCAACCCAGTCGATGAACAACCAATCATCAGCGGATGTAATCAGCATGCCGGCGGCGTCACACCTGGACTCCAGACAGGCAAGCATCGCCTTAATCCGCGGCCATTCGCGACGCAAGTAAGCCATGTCGCCGAAATAACGCTGAAAACAGTCATGAGCAACAATCCACCATAACGAGTAATCAATAATCCCGTTGAGGTGTTTATGCTCAATCCCGGAGCGTCCCAGTGCCGTAAGTGAACGGCGGACGATTTCAGCGTCGCCGAAGGCATAGGCATCAACCATCATGCTCATCGTCAGATCACCGACCCACGGCAGACGGTCCCGTTTGATGCCGTCAAGAATAAAATCCTGCATACACAGCCGCAAAGTATAAGCGCTGTTTGCCCAAATTCTGGTCAGCTGCTGGTCAGAACAGGCGAACGCGCCGCGATAACGCACCGGATAGAACTGTGCCCGGCAGGCGATGTCCTCAGCCCTGGCTCCGCCTCCAACCCGCAAATACCGGAATGCCAGCGGATGCTCGCTGCGCCATTCACCATTTCCGCCGGCAATGACCGTCACGGGTTGTTCACAATTTTCAGCAACAGTATTCCTGGCTTCAGCAGGTGATTCACCCGCCTCAATCTCCGGTCTGTCAATACAGCGTACAGTTACAGTGCCGAACAACTCCCGGCCGAAATCAAAAAGGTCACCGTCCTGTCCGACCGGCGGCAACACCGTTTCCGCCGGTTCGGCGCGATGCGGCGGCAAGCCGGAACTGGTCTGCGGAAAAGCTTTTGCCGATTCCCAGTTTATACTGTCATTCGACCATTCCCAGCCTTTACCATCAGTTGAATACGGACCATCTTCAATCAGCAGTGCCGGAAGCCCGTTCCCTGCCATCAATTCAATGTACAAACAAGCCGACTTGGAGAGGTCGGCCGGTAAAGCAATTTTATGAGGCTGGTTCTGATTTCCCGCCCGGTATATTTCCAGACGGTCAATCCGGATCGTCACCGCGCCGCTTGCCCGTAGAACAATCGCGGCAGCGCTGACAACCTGATGGCGAAACCAGACATGTCCCGCCGGTTGATGAAATTCTCCGGGATAGCCTACTTTCAGTTTTGCCTCAATTGTACGGCAGCGCAACTGCTGCAGACGCCAGCACTCAAACTCGCCATAGCCGTAAAGCCACGGCGGAACATTATTGCGGATGTCCGGAACCGGCATCATGCGGTACGGACAATAGAGCGGATCGATCACGGCAAATTCCGCGCGCTGATGTGCAAGAGAAAGGACTAGATTACTATCATTCATTATCTCATTCCTGTTTCAGAACTAAATCTGCCGACACGGCAAGAGCATCCGATGTCGCTAATATAGCAGAAATTATATTCAACGCCAGTGCCGCAGCGGCAACGCCCCCCTGTATATACTCTATAAACTGCGGAGTTCAAGTTTAAAGCTCCACAGACACCAGCGATGCATCATCTATTTTTGTTGCGTAACCTTTTTCCATTTTCAGGATAAAATACATACAAAAAAGCAGGAGAAAGTTGGTGACGATGTTGCTTAACGCAAAGATAACCGCGTATGAATCATTTCCCATTCCTACCGCCACATAGAGCTGCGCAATAACCAGTCCGATTGTCAAAAAGAATTTGGTGCCGAAAACCATCATCATCCCGTGATGCGGAATTCCGTTGACCGGCAGCTCGCCCGCTTTAGCCCGCAAAATATCCCGCCGGATGCCACGCACCATAACCAGCCACAGTACCGCAATAATCACGGAAAGCGGAATGACCGCCATCCAGAACCACCGGATGGCAGACGACATACCGTGCATGGTCAGCGGCAGAAGCATTATAAGCGCCAGCGCAAGAGAGCCGAACATCACTCCATCCATCAGCCACAGTGAAATTTTCAACCATTTACTCTGATATCCGGAGGTCGCGACGATGGCCACATTTTCGTATCCGCTGCTGTTCCAAGTCGCCGGCGGATGAAAATGTGCATCGCCGCCAAGCTGATTCCATCGGCGGTATGCCCAGGCGATCAACACAAAATTAGTCAGACAGGCCAGCGACGACCAGACAAAATAAAACCGGTAGCAGTAGCCGTCTCCAGCGGCAAGACCGATGCTGCCGCTGATGGAAAAAATATAGTGAATCACATCGAAAAAACCTCCGACCGCCATCCCTGCCGCGATAGTGCAAAAAGAACGAATCATCCCTTGTGCCGCACTAAACTGACCGTAGCGGGAATTCGGAAACAGCCGCATCTGCAACGGCATCAGACAAGCCCCCGCCAGAGCGTTCATAAAGGCATACAGGAGTTGTGCCGCCAGCGAAAGCCAGAAAAAGAGACGTCCGGGAATGTCGATAAAAAGCCATACCCAGTTCATCATCGGACCGGTCAGCGAAAAAATCACCACATAAGTATAAACGCGCAATGGATGCCAGCGGTCGACGAAAACAGCGGCGAAATAGGTGGCAACAAAGGCGGCAACCGCAATAATCGCATTGTATTTGCCGATCTCGCTCAAGGTCATTTTCATTTCCAGCAGGAAGAATACCTGAAATCCCCAGGCCACTCCGGCAAAAGCAAGAACTCCGCCGCTGATAAAAATCAGCTGGTACAAACGTTCATGAAACGACTCTTTAAAAAAATCTTTGGTTGCCTGCCATCGGCTGCTTGTTTTCATTTGATGTTCATCGAGCGGGGGATACGAACCTTCCCGAATCATCGACAGCATGGCAACGAACCCGACAACATACAAGATTGCCGATCCCGCAAAAATCTCATGCGAGTGGGTATTCGCATATTCGAACAGGAAAAAGCTGAAAAATGCCCCGGTGGCAGTACCGACCATTTTGAATGCGCCAGCAAAACGCGCCAGGTGGGTCGGCGGCACCACATCATTGAACAACGACCAGAATCCGGCATTCAAAAATTGGTTGAAAAACTGAAACAGCACCATGAAAATCGCAATCATCACAATCGCCAGCATTGACGGCGCCATACCCTGCAGAATCGGAACGGTGACATGTAACCAGGCGGCAATCTCCTTGCTCCATCCCAGCAGCAGCAGACTGACCGTCAGAAACGGCATACTCGCCGCTATAAACGGAATACGCCGTCCCCAGCGAGTCCGGCACCGGTCACTTTTTACACCGATATAAGGTGCAACGGTCATGCTCATGAAATTCGGGATCGCGGTAATAATTATACCCATGATCCAGTTCTTGCAATCCAGGTTCTTAAGCGTCAAAGGAATGATGCTCGGAATTACCGTTTCCATCAAGGTATAGCAAAAGTCGCCCCACAGCAACCAGATGAACAAAGATGCCAGCCCGATTTTTGTATAGATAAGCGTACCGCAACGGTATCCCTCGTGCTGCGGCCCCGGTTCCGCAAGTGCCATATCATACCTCATGATTATCTGAACAGTAAACGGTTATTTAAATTTCAGCGGACCGGGATCAATTGAATGAGATCGAGATTCAGTGACGTATCGCCGACATTCTCCATCCTCAACTCGACATTGCCCTTTTTCAAGTCAAATATAATGTCGGAGTTGCCGCGGTTAAGCGTAAAACTCCGCCAATCAGTGGCACTTTCGCCAAAACCGCCGGACGACGGAATCTCAAAGGTTCCAATAGTTTTTCCGTCCAATATAACCTTGCGCAACGCGTCTCCGGCGGCACAGTAACGTACAGCCAGTAAATATTTCCCGTCCTCCGGTACTTTCAGGCTCCAGGATATTTCGTGACCCGCTTTATCCCAGTGGGAAAAACACTTATTTTGCATGCCGATCTTGTCGGTGCGGATCTCAACCTTGCCGTTTTTCTGTCCGATAAAATCCTCAGCTTCGGTAATGATTCCTGCGATCTTCAACAGCGGAACAGGTTTTCTACCGGTCGGAACCTGACCGCGTAAAATCGTGCCGTCATCAAGACGTAATTCGGCCAGTACCGGAGCTGCGGTCGATGATTTTTTTTCCAGCTTTACATTGGTAAGCGCCATGGTTCCCGGTTTCAGATTGACCATCCATTCAGCCGGAGTTATACTCGCGCCATCGGGAGCGACAAGCTTGAGTTTACCCTTGAGCGGACGATTAAGCGGAGAACTGATCACCACCTGAAGCGATATTGCGCCGTTATTGTCCTTGCAGGTCAGATTGAGATTCGGGGAGACATCGGCAGGCAGATAGCTCAATGCCGGATCATAGATATAACCCATCGAATTAGCCGCAATGGTCTGCCGGTAGCCGGGATCCTGCATCAGACACACACGCCTGTCCATCGCCGGGATAATGGTCGAATAGACCCGTAACTCGCCGGGACGCGTCGTTAAAGCCTCCTCGCGCCAGTCGCCGAGAATATCCGCCTGCATCAGAAATGTACCGCTGTATCCGCCGCCGGCGGGGCCGCCGCCGAAATCGGAAATCACCGGATTGCAGATTTCACGCTGCAGATCGGCATCCCAGTAAATAAATGATTTCTTATTAAACGGAACTTTATCGCCGGCGAGCAGCAGTTCGCCATCCGGAGAAAAGTGCCAACGACGATCATTTACCGCGGCTTTCTTATCGTCCTCTCCGATTTCCGTGGCGCCGACCAGCCAGCCGCGATAAAGCGGATCAATATCGCCGGCATAACCTAAATGCAGATGACCGGTCGGCTGATCGAATTGCCAGACCACCTTGCCGGTTTTGGCATCGGCGCAGGTCACACCACCACCGTTTTTGCAATGGGTCTCATAAATTGTAACTACCTCAAGTCCGGGATTACGGCTGGTTATATTGGTCACATAAACAAAATCAGGATGCCCGCGTCCTGTACTCCATAGCGGCTGCCCGTTGTCGTCGAGAACCGCGCCGCCGAGAATGATTTCGTCTCTGCCGTCGCCGTCAATATCTATGGTACGGGTTGTATGCGCGCCCTGCCCTTTGTATTGCTTGCCAAAATTCCGGTTGTCGTATTTCCACAGCGGCTCGAGTTTCCCCTGATTAAGCTGCCACGCCTCCGCCAGCATCAGACTGTAAGTACCGCGCAGCGCAATGATACACGGGGTTTTGCCGTCCAGATAGGCAATTGCAAGCTGGTTGCGGGAGTAATAATTATAGGCCATATTCATACCTTCAAAATTATTACGCGACGGCCACGGGGCGCGGGCTATTTCTTTGCCAGTCATCCCGTCAAGCACCATCAGGTATTCCTCGCCGATAATCACCTTGCCTTTATCCTTGCCGTCTTTTTCGCGTAAATCTCCGGCACTGGGATCAAACGCCTTTAAAACAACCTCCGCCTTGCCGTCGCCGTTGACGTCATATACGATATACGGGCTGTACCATATGCCGCATTCGATATTCCAGCCGAGATCTTTTGACCAGAGAATAGTGCCGTCGCTTTTCACCGCTTCAAGCACAAAAGTTGAAGTCGAAGGTTTCCAGAATGCATACCATGGATCGACATTGGCTGCCCATGGATTGGCTCCGGCATTGCTGTAGCGGGCGACAAAGTCATATTCGCCGTCGCCATCAAGATCACCGATGCCGATCTTGTCCACATTAGCTTTCGGATTACTTAACTTGTAGCCGACATATGTGCAGCTGCCGTCATCCATAACCGGACGCACTGCCGCCAGCCCGGCTGCACCATTAAATCCGGCAGAGGGGCGAACCGCGTATTTCGCGCCTTTGACCGGGGAATCAACCGTGTAATCAGTGGTTTGAACAATCGGAGTCGAATTCAACCGGCGTTCTTTGCCCGCCGCGACGCTGAAGATGTCAAAGCCGGCTTTCGGAGCATCGGAAGCAAGCAAACGCCAGGAAAGATAAACTTTACCGTTCTCGACCGGAACTGCTATCAGGCCGCGACCGAGTTTTTCTACGACGCGTCCGGCGGCAAAACCCTTGACCGGCGGAGCCGGGGTTTTCACCTTCTGTACAACTGGAGTCCCGGCAATATCAGCACTTATTCCATCCGGTGCCCCCGCGGCAAGCAACCCCGACAGCAGACTGACAGTTGCAAATGCATTGATTCGATAAAACGTTGTCATATTAATTCCTTATTTCATGACTTGAATATTCAACTTACGATATGGCGCATAGGACGGATTACAAATCAACTGCAAGCTGACTCGCTCCCACCCCGGCGGCCACCGGCATTTTCTTAGTGGCGCCAGTGTGCCCGTCAAGCATGACATAATTGACCTGCCCGTTATGGCGGTAACTAAGCCGGCATCTTACTCCGGCAGTATCGTTATTCACAGAGAGATCATTAATATTTGTCGCAGGGTTGACATGTGCAGGATCACTTGGTGTAAAACCACACTCATTCACTCCATCAACTAGATAAACCACTCGCGACGGATTGCGAATCGTCAGGATTTTCCGGCACATGACTTGTGTATTCGAATTCCAGCTGATACCGTAACTGATATTATAGCTGCGCGGTTTCAATAGCGTATTCGGATACCATTTGCTCTGTATTTTCGCGTCGTCATTAACCGATTGACAGGCGTTGAATCCGCGACTGTTATTCCAACTTTTTGACGCGCCAGTATTACTTTTTCCGGCTTTGGCAATTGAACCGACCAGCCACGAACCATACTCATTCCAACTATACGGGCCTTTATCACCGGCATCGTATCCGCCCATATTTCCATACATCAGCGAAAAATCATTAAACGTATCATAATAGTTCTGTGCACCAAAAAACCATTGCCTGAGATTGTTGGAACAGGAAATCTGTTTCGCCTTTTCCCGTGATTTTGCCAGCGCCGGCAGCAGCATTGCGGCTAAAATCGCTATGATCGCGATCACCACGAGGAGTTCGATTAAAGTAAAACCTCTAAGCATCAACGAGTTGCGACTTATCGGCTCTGCCTCATCGACCAAACCGTGCGTGCGGTTTTCCCTCACACGGCTTTCCCCCTGTTCTTCTTCGTTT
>CAIPAT010000044.1 GCA_903863035.1 uncultured Lentisphaeria bacterium | reverse complement strand
CCCGACCGGTCAACATGTCGGGATGCCTTAAATGCCTTAAAAAATCTCGGGGTTTGGGGCAGAGCCCCAAGTCTGGAATGACGGCACGATGCCAGTTAAAATGAACTCAAGTGTTCAGGTCTCCAAGTTGAGACGCTACCAGATATTTAATGGAATCAGTCTTTTGGTAAATGGTAAATAACAGAAAAAATGAGATTTATCTCCGGATGTAGCACCGAAAAGCACCTGTTCATTTGTACTCATTATCAGTGATCCGATCGCACATTCATTACGCGGGATCAAAGGCACGCGCCCCCTGCTGCCCAGATCCTGTGCATAAAGATTGCCATTATTGATGAATATTGAATTCTTTTCTCTTGCAGGCTGGTAATAAGAGAAGTCACAGGAATCGTAAGCGGTCGCATTCACAGACTGGGACTTATATTTTTCCGTATACTCCGGCATCTGGTTATTGATTCCGCCGGGATTGAAAATTATTATTTGCAACGGGGAATCTTTCGACGGTTGTTCCGCCGTAAAATAAACACTGCCATCCAATCCCGTACATGAAGCGACCGGGGTATTGATTTGAGAAAAGCCGTCCACTTTCATCAACCCGTGATAAGTCTTTTCGCCGCTGTCGATATCGATGGCAACAATGGTCGAGCCGGGGATGCCGGAAGCATAATTTTTAGTGCCGACATAGATTTTGTTATCCTTCCCGACTGTTATAGTACGTGGAAATGGTATATCATTCAGGTATTCATCCGGTCGGTCTTCTCCTCCAAGCGTGCCGTAGTCACGAATTTTCCCATACTTCCCGGCATTAGGGTCAAATTCAAAAACCCGTTGACCTAACGCGGCGACGCCATAAAGTTTCACTTTATCCGGACCTGGAACAAAATGAAATACGCCGTTACCGTCATCGTTTCTCCATGGAGCATTGGGGATTTTAATCGGTAATTTGACGATGCTTTCGTCTTTTGGGGAATAGCGGAGGATAAACCCGAAACAGTCTGTAGTATAGACAAAACCGTCCGCGCTGTAACACGGCCCCATAAAGTCGTATTGTGAAATACGCCCCAGGTCTCTTACTTCTCCGGTCTTCAGTTTGACTACAATGAAATGCGCCGTAAGAAAAGTGGTGAGATAAAGCTCTTCAGCTTCAGGATTATAAGTCATCCAGCGGCAGCCGCATTTAGGAGCTATGACGCCAAAGTCTTTCAGCGCTTTAGTGTCTGGATCATAAATAATCAGGCGGCTGCCCTGAAATGAACGCATCGCGTCATTATAAACATGCCAGTAATGATAAAAATCTTCATTGGCCGGCGGAGCGGTCATGTGTGTAGCCGTAAAGACTTTACCGTCATTGCCGATGCAAATCGAAGTGTGGATTTTTGAGTGCGGGTGACGCAGACTGTCAGCCGGCTGTTTGATGATATCGGCAAAGTCGGCAATGTCTTCAAAGCAGTCCCGGAGGGGGTCATAACATATAAGTTGGCCGAATACCCCCGGAGAATCGAATTCAGCTGAAAGTCCAAGATAGATTTTCCCGTCCATTCCGGTCGCCGCTGAATAAATGACATTATGCCTGGGTTTGCCTTCAATGACCCGAGTGGTTATTAAGTTCTGATCAACGTTGTTTTCATTTGTCATTGTCTATCCTTTCTTTACTAAAGTTTTACTGTTTCTTTTAATATTTATCTGACTGTTTTTCATGAGGCTGCAACTGATTGAAAATTCTATCCACCGATTCAAAAGCGCAATGACTTCTGAGTTGCCAGCATAACCTTTTGTTCAGGAAACACTAAACTGCAGACGGGCAAACAATGTCCGTGTTGCCGATAGCGGGCGGATAAAGCGCAACAATAGCCCCTCCGGCAGGATGAATATTCAGATTAAAATGATAATTTTCATCAGTATTTTTGCGGCATTTAATTTGCCGATGAGTTGTCAGTTCGTAAATTACCGGCTCAAAACCGGGGTTGCGGATAGTAAACTCCGCACTTTCCGCAGCAAGCATTTTCAACACCGCAACGCGTTCATGCTCCAATATCGGCAGTCTGGACAGGTCGGTCATACAAGGGTAACTTAATCTTCGATTCACCCTTGAGTTCCGGCTTAGGCCGTTGTCGCCGGAATAGCCGATGCCGGGTAAAACCAAAGCTTTGACAGTCGCTTCGCTTGGCGACGGGGAATTGCTGCCCGGCAGCAATTCATTGCGCTCCTGATCCAGCACCTCAAGATACAGACGTGTTTGTCTCGGCCGCTTCAACACGGGGAAGTGGTGATTGGTTGCATGGTAGAGATGTACTTTGCCATTGCCCTTGTTTTGCTTGACGATGCAGGCCATCTTGCTCTTCTTTATCGTTATCTCGTTGTATGAATAGTTCAGACTGGAAACCATGAAGCCAGGAATTGGTTCAATTTGCCTGCTGCTGTTGCTTCGGCTAAAAATTCAACGCCCTTCTGATTACCCCATGAATAATAGATTACTATGCGGTTTTCATATTCACAGAGATCGGCGTCTGAATTATTGATATTTACTGCCTTATTGATTATTTCAGCTTCATCCTCTGAAAAATCATCCTTACACAAATAATCCGCGGCGGAAAAATCCAGAAAAGGATTGAACGGGCTCTGCCGCCATTGTCTCAAATCGGCAGAGCGAACTAGATGCTGCCGGAACCCTTCGTCATAACTCCCTTCGAGATATAACATATAGTAATAATTGTCGCAAAAACGAATAGTAGGACACGCGGAATAGCGATCTGGAGTAAACGGCGCAACCCCTGCACACTTCCGCCAGTCGTTCAAATCATCCGACTCCGCAAAGAAAATTGTGAACGGGACACCAACATCTTCAGCCGGTTCTCCCAGTTCATAGGCCAGGATAAAACGATCCCTCCCCATGCATACACTGGTATTATAGGCAGTCCAACGCGAGTCATGGAGAATTATTCGCGGTTCGCTCCAGTTGCATAGATCTTCAGACTGAAACATGTAAATCGCGTTGCCGCCCCATGACTTCACCGCAAAAACATATACCTTATTCTGGTGGACAAATGCACTGCCAAGGTGATAGCCATGTCCGAATGGATGAGAAAAAGCACCGGTTTCAACTGTAACAAACCGGAAATAGGAATCACCGGTTTGATTGGATTTATAGCGGGGCCGGATATATTCAAACCGGTAAAGAATCCCCATAAAAACTACCGGAGTAGTTTCCACAATATCCAGATCAATAGTACCAAGTTTACGAATAAAAGGTTTCATAAATTTCATAGTTTCGAACCCTTTCAATCATCCTCATTATATCTTTAAATGGCTGACGAAGCACCGGATTCCGGGCAACACAAAAATTATTTTAACTTTGACCATATTTCAATTACTCATAATCACTGACTTGATTTTAAGCAGAAAATAAAACCAGAAACCGGCATCATTGCCCCGGCGATGCTCAACTGTCATAAAACATGCTCATTTCTCAGAGGACATTAAGCGAAGCGAAAATATTGCGGCCTGAAGTCAAATCAGATATTTCAATATGCCAGTCACCAGAAGGCTCATTCTCCGCCGGAATAAATTCAATAGCGCATGATCCGTTTTCCGCCAGATAATATCCGCTGTATTCGTTCTGTGTTCCTGCCGGGTCTTTTATCGTTATTTTCAGAGGTTGAAGCCCGGAAACATTGCTCATCCGGATATTGATAATTGACGGCTTGCCTCTGCTGACTGCGGACGGGCAAGCAATGTCCGTGTTGCCGATAGCGGCCGGATAAAGTGCAACAATACACCCTCCGGCGGCGGGAACATCCAAGTCAAAGTTATAATCCCCTTCAGCATTTTTGCGGAGTTCAAGCAGGCAGTGAGTCGTCAGTTCGTAAATTACCGGCTCAAAACCTGGATTGCGGATAGTAAACTCTGCACTTTCCGGCAGCCCTTTTTCCAGCATCGACTTGTATTTGCCGACACGCTCTCCGTAAGTGCGGTGGTCATTTACGGCAAAAAGATATCTTATGCCGTTATATTCGCGCATATTCAGCAGCAGACGCGGTGAAGAGCAGTCCACATCGCGAACAATCTTCACGTCAAGCACTTCACGGATCTTTGCGGCATATCTTTCAAGCGTCTGCTGGTCATCTCCGGCGGTGACACCTTCAAGCTGTTTTTCAGCGCTGTCCTGCTTGAAGGCCGTGTCGTTTTTAACGGCAAAATCCATTCCCCGCGCATTGGCATTGGCATTTACACGGGAGCGGTAGGTAAAGTCTAAGTCAAAACGGATGACGCCCGGAATGTCCGCCCGCAGATACTGGTCTGCAATAACGGTTCCGCCTTTGCGAGCAAATTCCAATATCTTTTTATAAACGCTCTCCGGCAGGGTGTCGCAGTTGGGCAGCACCAGCAACTCGTAGCCGTCAAACCCATTTTCAACTACAGTTTCTTCGAACAATACATCGGCCGGAATATGCGCCATATTCAAAACGGTATAAAAGTTGTAGATGTAGTAAGCAGGGTAGTGGTTGTAAGGACGGGGGCCGACGCCATAAACCCTGGAGGCAAAAGAATCGAGAATGGCCGCCCGGCGCGGAACCGCAGCGGTTTTTCTGGCCATTTCTCCGAACGGCGCCATCACGTTATTCGCAAAATCACCGATGGCTTTTTCTGTCTCAGGAGAATATAAAAAAGGGTCACCGTTTTCGAAAAACGGTTCCATAGGACTGCCGAAGTAAGTTCCGATGCCTTTGGGACCGCGTGAAAAATTGATCCAGGCATTTTCCATAAAACGGTCCGGCTCCATGCGCAATGTTTTATCGCGGGCAAAGCGGTCTTTTTCGCTGGGAACCAGGCTTCCTGCATAGTTCCACAGGGTGATGGTATGGATTACATCCTTGTTGGCAGGACGCGCCTCAGTCAACAGCGTTTCTATGAATAATGTAGCTTTCGGATCGGGATTGGTATACGTCCATGAACTTACAATATCCGCACCGTCGAAGCGTCCGTAAATGGAGCATAGTCGCAGCGGGTCGGTAATGACTTTGACATCCGGCCGGTATCGGTGAATAACCTCAGCCATCGTTTTATTGGTAATGACGAAACCGTCGCCGTACTTAAAGAAATATTTTGCGTACAGATATTCCGGGTCATCGTCGGCAATCACGCCGGGCAGAATAAATGGCGCATCGGGGAATGGCTCGGCGAAAACCCGTTCCGTGCTTTTTAATTTTTCCAGCGGGGCGAAACCAAGTGCCGCCTCATGCATTTTCAAGGCCGCCGGATTGCATGGCAGCTTAAGTTTATCTTCAACTTCACTGTTCATGAAAACAGTTGTGCATGAAGGAAAATCCCGGAACAACAGCATAATGCGTTCCATTAATATCCGTTGCTTGTTTAACACGGCTGGATGGTGAGGGAAAACAAATTCGGTGACCTTGCCGCTGCTGTCGATAAGTCTGGCCTCCGGCGGCACGTCACGGTCAGCCTGGAAGCATCCTCCATTGCCGTTTTCAATGAGTATGCCCATTTCAATGCCGCGGGCCATCGCGTATTCGATCAAACCGGCGGCCTTTCCGGGATTGACAATAGCCCAGCTTGCTCTGAGTTGTGCCCAGGTATAGCCCATTGCCGCCAGCTTGTTGATTTCAATTCCGGCCGACTCGTCATCAGCTTCAAGCGCATTGTAGTGAACCGTCGCCGGCCAGTGCCATAGCTGCATGCATCCGCTTTTCCGGGCGGGGACTGCCGTTATGCTGAAGTCGGCTTCCGCAACTATTTTCTGCTGTTGAAACAACCGGCATTCAAGAACATATTCACCGCTCTTCAAAATTGCAGTATCAAGACTTAACTTGATGTTTGCAGCATTAATTGACAATACCGGAATATCATGAGCAACCGTCCAAAGTTCTCCGACGGATACTGCCAGGCGGCAACCGGGAAGATTGTACGGGAGAAAATTCATCAGGGTGAATTCGAATTCCGCCTGCTCACCACGATAATAGCAGCGGCGAATACTGTTAAGAACAATTTTAACTTTATCAGGCATTAAAAGGCTCCGTGTAATATAATCAGCAGGCAAGCTTTATGGTTGAGCATTATAAATTCTGAAAGCTTTTGTTTCAAGCGGTTCCAGTTTAACGCTGAAATCACCTTCGGGGGCAGTGAATTTTTCATTTACGGCAAACAAATCCTCAATCGTTACGCCGCTGCCGTAAACCAGGCCGCCGACCACGGCCTCAACTTGTTTGTCAGAGGAATTTACCAGAAAGACATAGCGGCTGTTGTTGTACGCGATATTCGCCATGCTGACTGATGGATAGGTAGTGTCCACGCCGGCGGCCTTATATTTGAACGGCACGGTCTGCGGACCGTCGGTAATCGTAAGAGTAATATCATTCATGGGTGTGCCGAACAAAAACACCTGCCCAAGTTTCAGATGTCCGTTCAACTCATGACAAACCCTTAAATAGGAACTAAGGTATTCTTTTCTGGCAGCAAAACCCGGTCTTTTCGAAGCGGAAAATATCAATACGCCTTTGGCCCCGGCGATCAGCGAGGAATACACATCGTGCCTGATCCATGAGTCAATCAGTTTGACTTCCGTGGCAGGCGGCTGCTGGAACATTTCGGTAACCGCAACCGGAATGGCATTTTTATTTTCAGAAAGCTTAATGGCCTCAATTTCCTGTTCAATGGTCCAGCGGCACCAGCTTCTGGTATTTTTCATACTGCTGTAATTGGTATACATACCTTTGCCGATGATATCCAGATAAACGGCCAGCTTGCCCATGGCTTTACCGTTGTAATGCCCCGGATAATACATAAATACAGGGCGCTTCTCGGGATCTGCCTGCTTAATTGCCTCGGTTGCAGTCTTGAGCAGCAGTACTTCCTGCTGAACCCATGGGCGCAGTTCTTCAGGAGTAATGTCCCACCAGGCAATTTCTTTGCTGCCTGCGACTTTACTGACGATATTGGAAACTGACTCCCGCAGTTTTGCCATATCCAGCGGCTCTTTCTTTGCGTTTAATTCCTTTAAATATTCTTTGGTTACTTCCCTTCCGTCAATTACTGGTATGATTGTATAAACACCTTTTACCTTGTACTTGGAGGCATCCGCGACGATGCGGCTGTTCAACTCATACTGCGGCCCGATCATGGTTACGCCTGCGTCAATAATCTCTTTCTGATCGGCCAGCATTTCACCTTCCGGCAGCAGTTCCCCCCGCTTTTTTTCCGACCCGCCGCCGGTTGAATAAAAGCTGAACGGGAAGAGTTGGCCTTTCGGGTAAATCTGATCGGCAGGAAGGGTTGCAGCAGAGCTGGCGCCGGTACTGAAAAACTTTTCCACGTCAGTATCCAGGCTGAAACAACCTGTCGCGGTGAAGAGCGCGGACAGTATGACGACAATTTTAAACTTCATATTTGCTCCTGATAGAATTGCATTAGCTATTGTGGTTAAAGCTTGTAATAGAATGTACCGTTTCTGTCTGCGGCGGATCCGATATTTACAGGATTGGTAAGATAAATCTGCGGACAATAAAGCGACTTGAGTTCATTAATGCCTTTTGCCGCCGCATGTCCGTCCGCAAACAACAGATCAACCTGATTGGCGTGGGTCAGAAAGGGGCGACCGTAGGGTTCGCTGATAATGTCATTGCTGAAGATCATTCTGTAACACTGTTTCTTAATGCTGACACTCCAGGAACATCCGATTAATGCAAGCTTCGAAAATCCGACTTTGGCATATTTCTGATTTTTCATTGAGACTGCAGGGTAGTTCGGATAATTTGGCGATACAACCACATAGAATGAGCCATATGAACAATTAAGATCATTGGTGATAATGCTTGACGGACAATAGAAGATATTATATGTCGGCACATATTTATCCAACTTCAAACGCACCGACCACATCACGTTCATACCGTTTGCGGGGTCACCCGCTTCGGATGACGTTGCAACATTGGGACTGTAGTAATACTGGTTATTGCTGTCCAGATACATTGCGATTGCAGTGCCAATCTGTTTCTGATTGCTGAGGCACTTGATCGCCTTGGCTTTTTCCCGGGCTTTATTCAATGCCGGAAGCAGCATCGAGGCGAGGATCGCGATGATCGCGATCACCACGAGGAGTTCGATTAAAGTAAAACCTCTAAGCATCAACGAGTTGCGACTTATCGGCTCTGCCTCATCGACCAAACCGTGCGTGCGGTTTTCCCTCACACGGCTTTCCCCCTGTTCTTCTTCGTTT
>CAIPAT010000043.1 GCA_903863035.1 uncultured Lentisphaeria bacterium | reverse complement strand
TTACCCTGCTGTATTTTGTACATTATCACCTGTTAGGTTAGTTGTTTATTATCGCTTTGCAAGAGTCATAATATACTGCTAATCAACAGGTTTAACTAGTTTTTAATTAACTTTTTTCACGAATTCTTTCACGGATTCAAGGTTTGTTTATCATCGGTACATAAATGTTGTGATGAATGGTGCAAATTGATAATACTTCCCTACTTTGTCATTACTTACATGTCCGTCCACCCAAAGAAGATTAGCTGTTCCATTATGGCGTAAATTGATCATGCCGTAAGCGGCGTTGACATCTATAATAAAATACGGCCTCGCTGCTACAGTGTAGTTAGCTTCAGCGCATAGAATTTTTTGCGATGGATTTTTCATCTTTCCGGGGATTGCCGGACTTGCAGGTTTGACTCGATTCCAGTTATTAAGGTAATCGTCTCCAACCCCTGCGACGTTATATCCGAAACTGATAAACTGAAACCATGTTTCCGCTTGATTGGGGGCCAGAAAGTTTGTTGCGTAGATGGGGCTTGTCTCAAGTGTTTTTTCACAATACATACTAGGGAGTGCTGCATATTTGCCCGTGTAAAGAGTATAAGGCCATTTGTTAGGCGAGCTATAGTGCTGCGGAATGAAAGATCCATAGTCCCCAGTATACTGAAAAAGACTCAGGCCCAGTTGCTTTAAATTATTTGTACATTTTATTTGTTTTGCCTTTTCTCGGGCTTTATTGAGTGCGGGCAGCAGCATTGATGCCAGAATTGCGATGATTGCGATCACCGCCATGAGTTCTATAAGTGTGAAATTCAACGACTTGCAACTTCTTTTGTCATTCATTTCTCTTTTATTCCTTCCAGTTTTCATCAAATTTTCTTCCTTGAGTTCCATGCTCCAATATCAGTATTGACAGAATATATAATAATGCTATTTTATTAAATAGTCGTCTTAAAAAATCGCGAATATATCCATAATATTAAGATTTATGAGAAAATTACACAATAACATACAGTTTCTTGACACTGGTTTTTGCTGCCGTTGCGAATTCCCGGCAGTATGGTCTGGTTTTCATCAGCATAATGAAGTCGAGCTTATGTTTATCAAATCAGGATATGTCACATATCGTTTTGGGGGCAGTGTGCGAAAAGTTTCCGCTGGCGAAACAGCCTGCTTCTGGAGTTCAGTTCCGCATCAGATGATTGACATTGGCAAAGAAACCTTTTGCAAATGGCTGACCGTTCCTTTGTGCTTATTTATCCAATGGCAACTGCCGGAATACTTTTTATCAAAGATTATTCAAGGCGAAATGATTATCTCCCTGGATTCCAGTCTGGCTGACTCGTCGCGTTTTGAGCAATGGGAGAAAGACCTGAGCCTGAACAATGAAGCGTGCCGCAAAATTGTTGCTCTTGAAGCAGAGGCCAAACTCAGACGATTAGCATTAAGCATTGAAGCGAATAATTTAAATTCAGCCTCATGCAAAAGAGTTTTGCCGTTTTCTTCCGGCAGCCTTGGAAAGATAGAGCAGATGAATCTCTATATTGCCGGAAATTATCAAAAGAAGCTGAGCGTGGCGGAAATTGCGGAAAAAGTGAAACTGCACCCCAATTATGCGGTCACTCTGTTTCGTTCGCATTGTGGAATCGGGATTGTCGATTTCATTTCCCGACTCCGGATATCGCATGCGCAGCGGCTTTTATCGACCACCGACATGAAAATGCTGGATATCGCATTCGATTCCGGTTTTTCATCAATCAGCAGTTTTTATGAAGTTTTTAGACGTGTGTGTAAGAAAACTCCGAGCCAATACCGGGCTGTCAACAGCCTCTATAAATTATAGTTTTAAAATTCCCTCTGCTGCTAAGTGCTAACGAGAAACAGATTCGCGCAATAGCACAAAGAGAGTACCACTGAACTGAAATCAGGCATTGTGAATCATACTGTCAATATCTATTCGGCAATTGTCTAATCCCGACACCCTCCACGTCACCAGTTGCTCGATGAATAATCACCGGCGCGAGGCGCTTTCCTGCTGCTGCGATTGTAACGGGGGATACGGCTGGCCAACTGCGGACCGAGTGAATAGACAAGTTCAACCGGAAGTGGATATTATTTCACCGCTGATCAAGAGAATTCACACATATATCATTTCTGTGAATAAGGCATTTTTTGCTTGTTAATCCAGTAAAATACTGCTCAAACCAGACATCAACCCCCTTGCCTTGATGCTCAATAAATCAGAGCTCACGACACTGCAACCCCCAAGGATTCCAGCACATTAAACAGCGCAAACCGACTTCAATCTAATTTACCAGCTTTTAGTCATTCCGGCTTAATCACCGATCATATATCAAGTTCCCAGATAGTGCGCAATGCACTATCTGGGAGCTTCTTTATTTTAACCCAATCCCAATATAAACAAGGAAGGCGAAAATGAGTCCAGCAGCAGCGTTAATACTCGAAATGCAAATCTACCCGATCATCCGGAACACGATCCCGCGCAAAGCCAAACCGATGGGATCCGAAGACTATCAGGAACTGGTACAGGACACCACGGCGACTGCGGCGGCAATGATTGATGCCATGGAGAAGTCCGGTAAGAAGCCGATCCCCAGCAGCATCGCGTACTACAGCATCCAGCGAACTAAATCCGGCCGGCGCTCTTACGGTGACAGCCGAACCGATGTGATGAATCCCGGCTACCTGATGGATAATGAAGGCTCCGTCTGCTCC
>CAIPAT010000042.1 GCA_903863035.1 uncultured Lentisphaeria bacterium | reverse complement strand
GGTTGTGCTCCGTCACAACCGGGATCGGAAAACGGTTGCCACAGATCCCGCAGTTGCGGGGCTCCAAGGGGGCAAGCTCTCCAACGCGATTCTGTTCAACGACTATCCAAACCATCGGAGTGGCTGTCCAGAATGGAGGGTTGTGCTCCGTCACAACCGGGATCGGAAAACGGTTGCCACAGAGGGCAACCATCCAAAGGCTGTCTCCCGCGACTGCGGGACGGACGGCTGTCCGGTTTATTCTGCTGGCGCAGGGATGTCCAAAATGGGGAAGCCCGCAGTTGCGGGAGTGGAAAGTTTTGCCCCGCTTGCGGGTCCCGCGACTGCGGGAAAGAAAAGCTGGGAATCGGGAAATGCAGAGCGGATGTCCAGAATGTCCAAAATGCGGAAGACCGCGAGTGCGGGAGTGGAAAGCGAGAAAAGTGGAAAGTTGGGAATCGGGAAATGCAGAGCGGATGTCCAGAATGTCCAAAATGGGAAAGCCCGCGAGTGCGGGAGTGGAAAGTTGGGAGCCAGGAAGGCAAAAACATTCTGCATAGGGGTGTCCAAAATGTGTAAAAAGCGAGAAGTCAGAATGGGAACCGGGAAATCAGAAGGCAAAAAACAAAAACATTGTGCTCAACGACACTCCAAAGTATCGGAGTCTGCTGTCCAAAATGAAAAAAAATGTTTTCTCCGTGGCGCTGTGCCTCTGTGGTTAAGCCTGACTGGAAATTTACAATTGAAAGCGGGGAAACGGGAAATGCGGAACCGGGGTTCGGGGCAGGATTGAAAATTTAATTTCTCATGATTGTCTTAACGCATTTCATTTGAACTGTTAATAAAATGAGATTAAAGTATTGATTACATATTTTTACAAATAATAAAAAATGAGGTAGATATGTCAGGACATAGTAAGTGGGCAAACATAAAGCATAAGAAGGCCGCTACCGACAAGAAAAAAGGCAAGATTTTCTCGCGGATCGGCAAGGAAATCATGGTTGCCGCCAAACTTGGCGGCGGCGACGCCAACGCCAATCCGCGGCTCCGCGCCGCACTGCTGGCAGCCAAAGCCTCCAATATGCCGAACGTCAATATTGACCGCGCCGTCAAAAAAGGCTGCGGCGAACTCGGCGACGTCAATTACGAAGAACTGGTATATGAAGGCTACGGCCCGGGCGGCGTCGCATTCAAAGTTGAATGCCTGACCGACAACCGGAACCGTTCCGCCAGCGAAGTCCGGATGGTTTTCGACCGCTGCAACGGCAATATGGCCGGTTCCGGCGCGGTAAGCTGGATGTTCCACCGCAAAGCTCATTTTGTCATCACCGGGCCCGACGCCGATGAAAACAAACTGATGGATATTGTGCTCGACGCCGGTGCCGAAGACATTGAAGTGGACGAAGACGTCGCCGAAATCTGGGGCCCGACCGACTGTTTCGAAGCCGTGACCAAAGCGCTCGCCGACGCCGGCATCAAGACCGAAGAAGCCGAGCTCATGCAGAAGCCGGAAAACGTCGTCGAAATCAAAGACATCAATGTTGCCCGTCAGGTGCTCCGGATGATTGACAAGCTGGAGGATCTGGATGACGTTCAGAACGTCACCTATAACAGCGAGATTGACCCGGATATCCTCGAGCAGCTCGATGCCGAAGGTAATTAAGCTGAACTAATGATAATTCTCGGTATAGACCCTGCCATCAGATGCACCGGCTACGGCGTCATTAACATGACTTCCGCCGACAAGGCGTCGATCATTGATTGCGGGGTGATCCGGAACAGTCCGAAGCTGACCCATTGCGAATGTCTGCGCCGCCTGGCGGGCGGCATTCGCGAACTGGTTTCCACTTTCAAGCCCCAGACGGCCTCCATCGAACAGCCGTTCTACGGCAAGAACGTCAACACCCTGATTATCCTGGGCATGGCCCGCGGAGCAATCCTGACCGTGCTGGCCGAAAACGACATCCCCGTTTACGCCTATTCGCCCAAAAACGCCAAACGCGCCGCAGTCGGCAGCGGATCGGCGTCAAAAGAACAGGTTGCCGCGATGATGGCGGCGTCATTCCGGCTGAATATCACCGATATCCCGCTGGATTCGACTGACGCCCTTTCGCTGGCGCTATGCCACGGCCAGATCGCAATCCGTCCCGAACTTTCCATGATGCTGCCGAAACCGCTGTAAGCAATCAGCGCATGTCTGCCGTCATGTATTTTTGAACTTAAAATACCGTATTCGGCTTTACTGCTATTGAAAAATCTATATATAATGATATTCATATTTAAGCGGAGAATATATTTAAAGGAAGGAGTCTGGCTATGGGATTTTTTGCAAAGTTAAAGAACACCCTGACGGGCGGTTGGGCAAAAATTGCAATCGAATGCGACGGCGGTTCACGGGGCGATGAAATCCAGGTTGTCATCCGGGCATTTGTCGGCGCTGAACCAATTGATATAGACCGGGTTTATCTGAAAGTAAGGTCCTTCGAGGAAGTGGAAATTCCACGTTACCAATTTCAAAACATCGCCACCCAGCAACTGGATTTCGTTGATATTGAGCATAGTTATGACAATTACGTGGAGGACTATACCGTTGACGGCCCGCAGCGGCTTGAAGCCAGCGAGGAATACGAATGGGAATACTCCTTTACCATTCCGGAAGATAGCCTGCCATCTTTCAACGGCAAGCTCTCCCGGCATTTGTGGGAAGTTTACGCCGGTCTGGAAATGCCGGGACGCGACCCCGAAAGCAGCTGGCAGGTCATCAATATCAGTTGAGCAGGCAGAGAGTCTTTTCCTGTATCTGCAGGAGAGACGGATTATCGCAGTGCCGAAAAATCATCCGGCCGAGAGATAATATGTTGAAACCGCCCGGTCGCGAAACCGTCTTTTTGAGGAGTTTTACCCCTTGCTGTCCGGCGATATTCAGAGGGAGAAACTCCGGTATGTTTCCTGAACAGTTTACTGAACAGAAAGATATCCGGACAGCCGACGATTCCGGCGATCTGGCTGATTGAATATTCCGTTGATGACAGCAGATATTCGGCCTGATTAATCCGTGCACGGGTAACGCTTTCTCTGAAGGAAATTCCGGTATGCTGTTTGAACAACCGGGAAAAATGCTCCGGGGAATATCCGGCTTTGACAGCCAGCTTCCCCAGAGAATAGTCATTTTCCGGATGCTCATTAATTCTGGTGTAAAGCTCACGGATATATTCGGAAACGCGACTGAACGCGTTCAACTGCGAATCACTTTTATCAAGATGCCTGATTTCCAGCAGCGCCGCCGTAAGCCAGTTTCCGGCACCGTTCCTGTCATTGCGGTAAAAACAATCCAGCATGCGGTGCAGAAGATTGACGAAAAACACCGGATCGGACATTTTCCGGAACAGCGCAGGAAGTTGCATGGTATCAGGATTAACGACATTGCCATTAATGTCTGTCACGTCGAAATGAGTATAAATAACCACCAGCGGTTCATCCTGATCGTTGTCCGCATACAGCGTCATACCCGGACGGAACAAAAAACAGTCGCCGCCATGCAGGATGTATTCCTGACCATCGAGCATCAAACACCCCTTGCCGTCAATCAGAAACCACAGATCGAAATCCTTGAACGGACGATGGCGTAAATCCCATATCCAGTCCGCCTTGCAGAAGACTTTCCCCAGTGAATTAATACGCGCCATGTTTTTTTCATCAAATATCATAAAAATACAAATATATTGCCGTGTTAAGACATTTACAGTTCAAATAATCTGAACTATAATATATTTATATATTTTAAAATAACAAATTGAGAAAAAAATATGAATAATCATGACAGAGCTGTTGTACGTGAACTGGCGATGCAATATATCGAACTGGCGAATGCACCGGCGGAAAAGCAAAAACGCGATATGTGGCGGGTCAAAAACAGCTTCAAAATGACCGAACCGCTGATCTACATCCGGGCGTATGCGTGGAATGAAATGCCGATGTCCAGACTGCAAACCGCCGACCCGGTCTGCCGGCAGATTGAGAATTTCTTCCGCAATGAATTGTATCGCGCCACCTTTACCGACGATTATATTTTTGAGCCGTGGTATTCAGTCAACTGCATATATAAATATTCAGGGTGGGGAATTGACAGCAGGCGGGAATATCCGGGGGAGACGGAAACGCTGGAAGCATTCAAATACGATTATCCGATAAAAGACCTTGATGACGTCAAAAAGATGCTGGCACCGGTTCACGCGGTTGACGAAGCCGCCACAGCGGAAAAACTGACAATAGTGCAGGAGTTGATTGGCTATATCCTGCCGGTGGACCTGATGCGCGGGCCGTGCTGCCGTAACTGGACTGCGGACATTTCCACCGACCTGGGAAGATTGCGCGGAATGGAGAATTTCATGCTGGATATGTACGAAAATCCGGAATGGCTGCACGGGTTGCTGAAATTCATGAGCGAAGGCGTCCGGCGTAATCAGGAACAGGCAGAATCCGCCGGCGATATCGGATTGACTTTCGGATATAATCAGGCGATGGCTTATGCGGAGGAACTGCCGGACCCGGCCCCGAATGTGAACGGCGTAAAACGCGAACATCTCTGGTGTTTCACTGCGGCTCAGGAATATGCTCTGGTATCGCCCGAAATGCACGAAGAATTTCTGCTGCGTTATCAACTGCCGGTAATGAGTAAATTCGGACTGGTGGCCTACGGCTGCTGTGAAGACCTGACTAACAAAATAGCTATGCTGCGGCAGATTCCCAATCTGCGCCGCATCGCGGTCAGCCCGTTCGCGAATGTCAAAAAATGTGCGGAGCAGATCGGCACGGATTACGTCATCAGTTACCGGCCCAGCCCGGCGGACATGGTCGCATACGGCTTCGATGAATCGCGAATCAGGAAAATCCTGAAACGTGATCTGGAATATCTTAAAGGCACATTTTTCGATATCACCCTGAAAGACGTCGAGACTGTACAATCCGATCCTGACCGCATCCGCAACTGGGTGAAACTCGTCCGCGAAATCGTTGCGGAAACCTGTTAATCAGTATTTGCCGTATTTGAGCCCCGCTTCGACGAAAGCATGGATATTCTCTTCCGGGGTATCGCGCGGCGTCTGGTCGCCCACCGCGAGCATGTATCCGCCGCCGTCTTTCGCGGCATCCATACACGCCTTGACGGTATTCTCAACTTCATCCGGCGTGCCGTTGAGCATGACATGGATCGAGTTGACATTTCCCCGTAAAGAGATCCTGCTGCCGAATGTTCTCTTGACTTCCGCCAGATCAACATTGCCGGTCGGCGGAGATTCCAGCGCGTCAAATCCATCCACACCCATTTCCGCCGTGATCGGCAGCGCCTGCCGTGATTTGCCGCACATATGATATTGCACCGGCACATCGAATTTGTGGGCGGCGGAGCAAACCGCTTTGCCGAAATCCAGCGAAAAACGCCGGTGCAGATCCGGCGAGATCACACTCATCGACGTGCTGGACCCGCCCAGCCCGACCGAATCCAGTTTGGTATTTTTAAACACATGATTCACCAGCGCTACAGAATACTCAGTATACTGTTTAAAGATATCCGCCATTAATTCAGGCGTCAGCATCAGGTCCATGATCATATTCTGGGTTCCGCGCAGCCAGTCCCACCAGTCAACCGGCGTCGAGATCCACAGTCCGGCATGCGCCCGGTCGCCAATCGCGTTATACGCTATTGAAATTTCGCTTAAATCCTGAGTATCCGGATGTTTCAATAATTCCATAACTTTCGGCATCTCCGCTTCCGGGTCACTTACAAAAGGAGTGATTCTTGAAGGCGGACTATTTCTGGAAATGTGATATTCTCCCGACAATTTCCCTTTGGGAGTATTATAGGTCAGGGTATAATAAATTTCATCGGCAGTTTCGCTCGTGACTTTCCGCGTCAGTTCCGGATCATGCGGCGACGGCTTCGTCCCCAGATGCAGAAAAGCGTCTCCATGAAAACGGTCATATTCGGTCTCCACTCTGGCCTTCCACAGCGGCACCGGATTCTTGACAAAAAACTCAATATAATCGTTGCCGAAATATTTTACCGGAACCATTTCGCTCATGCCCAGGCAGATCGGCACCCGGTCCGGAATCCCGCACTTCATCGCTGTTGTTATCCGTTCTTTTGATGTCATCAGTCAGTTCTCCTTTTTTATAATAATAGTACTTTTTTATTGACTTTTATATTAATAAAGTTAATATTTATATATACAATATTAACTTTATGGAGAATAATGACAGAGTATCCGCTAAAAATCATCTCCGCCGGACATTCGAGCTGCTCGCCGCAGTGGAGTACCCGCATTGAACTCCGGGTGCCGCATTTCAGAATTTATTACATTGAGGATGGCGACGGGGCCGTAACCGTTTGCGGCAAACGTTATAAACTGGAAAAGGAATTTGTATACTTCATTCCCGGCAACCAGCCGTTCATCAATCATTGCAGCAAACGCATGAAGGTAAGCTGGCTGCACGGGATGCCCGCAACTCCGCTGTTTGAGGCGATGCTCTCCAAAGTCAATATTGTGCTGAAATGGAGTTTTACGGAATTCGCGATTTTTGATGATACATTCAAGCGCCTGGGGAAAATTGACCTGGAAAAGCTGAATAGCAACTGGTTCGAACTGCAGGCGCTGGTGAACTTTATTCTTGCAAAAGTTTTGAATTCTTTTGAGAAAAAGGAAAGTGCCGCTCCAATTCCGATTGAACTGGAAAATGCACTCGATTTCATCAACCGCCATTTTACGAAAAATCCGTCATTGGAAGAAATTGCCGGACATGCCAGTTATGCCCCAGTCTATTTTCACCGGCTCTTTAAACAATATTTTGCGGTTTCACCGCATCAGTACATGGAACACAAACGCATGGCGCTGGCATACGGCATGCTGATTAATTCATCAAGAACTATGGAAGAAATTGCCGAACTGTCCGGTTATCAGAATGTCTTTTATTTTTCGCGGGTATTCAAGAAACATTTCGCCGTCAGTCCAGGCAGCGTACGCAAGCACAAAATGCTGCCGTAGATTCAAATTACAATCATGGCTTTGACCACACCGCCTTGATACGACTCCACCAGGTCAAAGGCTTCCTGAGTGCGTTCCAGCGAGAAGCGATGAGTTGTCATGATATTCACATCACATTCTTTTGCGGCAATCATGTCAAGCGCCGCCTGCACGCAATGGTTCTGACGGCGGACGTTCTGGATGCAGATTTCCTTTCGGCGCATGTAGTCCATGCTGAACGAAATGCGGTCAACTTCCGGAATGCCGATAAACATCAGTTTACCGCCGGGCTTTAACAGTTCAATTGCCTGGTCGGCGGCATCCTGCTGTCCGCAGCATTCAAATACAGCATCCAGCAGGAGCGGTTCGGCACTGGTTATGTCGGCGACAATATCGTTTTTCAGCGGGTTTCCG
The DNA here is from genome assembly GCA_903863035.1 of uncultured Lentisphaeria bacterium. Taxonomy (GTDB): domain Bacteria; phylum Verrucomicrobiota; class Lentisphaeria; order Victivallales; family Victivallaceae; genus CAIPAT01. Next base: position 11,751 of record CAIPAT010000042.1, on the reverse strand, counting down.
ATCCACGAAGCTCCGGCTTTTTTCGCAACGGCCAGCCGGGCGTCAATCTTGTCCGTCACATAGATTCTCTCCGCGCCCTGCGTCAGCGCCGGCAGCAGCACGCTCAAGCCGATGGGACCGCAGCCGAGAATACCGATACGGGCATGGCGCATGGGAATGGATAATTTCACGGCGTAAATGCCGATAGACAGCGGTTCGGACAGCGCAGCTTCCTCCAGCGTCATCCGGTCCGGTATCGGATAGCAGGATTCCTCTTTCATCAGGATATAGTCCGACAGGCAGCCTTCCACCTGTCCCGGACAACCCAGAAAAGTCAGTTTGCGGCAGGTATGCGGCCGCCCCGCCAGGCACTGGTCACAGTTATGACAGGGCGTTGCCGGTTCAATCGCAATCCGGTCGCCCGGCTTCACCCTCGTCACCGCGGCACCGGCCTTTTCGACAATCCCGGCGCACTCATGCCCGACCGTAAACGGATATTGCACGATCTGCGAACCGATCCGGCCAGTAGTATAATAGTGCACATCGGAACCGCAAACCCCGACATGCGTCATTTTTATCAACACATCTTTATCATCTTTTATCTGCGGCAACGGCAGTTCAAACATCGCCATCTGCCGGATTCCGGTCAATTTTACTGCACGCATAATTTATTTCCCTTGTTTAAGACGGTAGAATTGCCGGATATTTTCCAAAAGCTCAATTTGATCGCCGGTAATATTTCTTTGCTGAATTGCAGCCAATGCATCAGACAGGTTGGATGCAATTTTAGCAGGAAGCGAAAATTGCTCACCTGAAAGAGCATCGGCAAGACGAAAAATATCGCTGATATGCTTTTCAATCTTGATTTCAGTTTCTACTGATGAACTTTCTATTTTTGAAAGTTCATGAAAGGCCAGAGCTTTCAGCGGAATCAGACCTTCAAGCTTAATTGTCGTTATTCCATGGATGACGCCGCTATTGGCACATATGAATTTATAATACTCCGCCTCAAAAATAATAGCGGATAAACTGGGTTTTCCATCTCCAGCATCCAGTGGAGCGAAATCGTAGTCCCAGTTCTCAACCGGCTTATCGGAAGCGAGTTCTAATTGAGCCGGAAAGTTTCCGTTTTTGGGCTTTACAAAACGGAAAAAGGTGGGGCAATTATTGCTTTTACGGCTCTGAACAGTATAGCCGCCGTCATGAATAAAGTTTTTTAGCTTCACGCCGAACCCTTCCCTGAGTTTGTCTGAGACAATGACAATATCAAAATCACTGGTCGGCCTGAATTCGAGATGCATGGAGTTCAATACAAGTTCGCATGCAACACCGCCAATCAAGATATAATCATTCTGATAATCTTGAAAATATTGCCTGAATATTTCGAGTCCGGTCACCACTGTCTATTTTCCTTTATATCAAACAGCGCCGCCTTAATCCGCGGATCCGCGGTGTTTTGAAATGAAAGTTCAAGCGACAGTAAATCCACGGTTCCGCTTTTATCGTTTTTATCCCGGGGAATAGAATAACTCCAGACCTGGACATCAGCAATGCCGCCGCCGACAGAATCCGACAGAACAATATGATTTCCATTGAGCAGTTCTCTAAATGTTTTTTCATGCACGGCATAACATTTGCGGGAAACCGCAAGATTGCTGTAACGGGCCAGTGCATATTCACCGGCATATAGCCGGGAGCCATCGCAAAATATCGTGTCATCCTCAATGGATACTATTTTTTTGACCGGAGATCTCAAATACGGAAGCGCACGTTCCCACAGCATTCTCTTGTCTGAATCGAATACCAGTGTTTTACGGTAACCGTCCGAATAAATCCTGCAAAGTTTCAATTCTTCAAGTTGATTAGCAGCGCGGGCAATACCCATTGCTGTGTAGTTCATAAACTTCGCCACCTGAGTCAATGTGCAATTATTGATGGTTCCGGACAACAGGTCCTCGATTAAAATTGCCTGTGCCGCCGGACGAAGCCTGGCCGATACCTGCTCGCGTTTTTCTTTTATCCGTTCAAATAGAGTGATTCCCAGGTACGGCAGAAACATCTGCGTTCCTGGAACAATAAATGAAATTCTGCGCTTGATAAGCATTAATCTTTCCTGACGGGACAGAACATCAAAAACAAATACGGGAACATTCTGGAATTTATCATTAAAAACGCACGCGCTGCTCTCAATCTCACGGATGGAATGCTTATCAAAGAAGTTATCTTTGGCGCACAAAAAGTAAACCTTCTTTGAAAATAGTTCTCCAGAATAAAAAGCAAACATCTTCCGGATAAAAAACGGAAGCGCATTTAATTCTTCAGGGCAGAATGAAATATCACAGGCCAGAACCTGCGACAAATAATCCTGAATGCTTTTTGTTTCCATTAGTTATCCTTCATATCTTATAACCGCATATTATTAATTTAACCCATATATGGTTAAATGTAAATAATGCGGTTATATCTTTTTTAGTTTTTTTCTAAAAACAGTAGATTTTCAACTCGAAACAATGAACAAAGAATCTTTATTCGTTTCACTTCTATTGCTCAGGAGATAAATCAAATATTTTTCCCGGATTCAGAATATTATTCGGGTCCAGCGCTTTTTTTATGGCGCGCAGCATGTTGATGTACTCTTCCGAAACCACATATTTCATGTACGGTTTGCGCTTGTGACCAATACCGTGTTCGCCGGAAATACGGCCTCCGGCTTTGCCAATATCACTATAAACGGTTTTCAGGATTTCCGGCAGGGTTTTCTCCCACTGTTCATCGCTCCATTCCGGCGGACAGACGATCCTGGCATGCAGATTGCCGTCTCCTGCATGGCCGAAACATGGGATCAGCACTCCGTACTTTTCAGCTATTGCCTGAAGCTGGGCCAATACTGCCGGAATATCCGCCGGCGGCACCACCAGATCTTCGCCGCTCTGCCTGGATGAAAAAACATTATATGCTTCGCCGACGTTGCGGCGGATTTTCCACACTCGTTCGGAAGTGGAAGGATTGTCCGCCACATAAACTTCGGTTGCGCCGTTGTCCTGGCAGAATTTCCCAATCAATTCATATTCGTATTCGACCTGTTCCTTGCTTGGCCCGTCGGCGGTGATCAGCAGCATTGCGCCGCAATGCTGGTAAGGAATAGTTTCATTCAGGTAATCGCAGGCGGCTTTGAACGCCGTCCGGTCAATAAACTCGATAGAAGTCGGAATAATGCCGGTTTCAGCCATGATCCGTGGAACGACTTTAATCGCTTCTTCGGAAGAATTAAACAGACAAAGCAAGTCAACCTGATATTTCGGCAGCGGAATCAGCTTCAGGATAATTTTCGTGAAAAATCCCAAAGTCCCTTCCGAACCAACCATCAACTGAACCATATTGTAGCCGGTAACGTCTTTGAGCAGCTTGCCGCCAAGTTCGACGATTTCACCAGTCGGAGTTACGACTTCCAGGCCCAGCACATAACGCGCCGTGACGCCGTATTTTACCGCCTTGCCGCCACCGGCATTTTCGGCGACATTGCCGCCGATAAAACATGTTTCCATGCTCATCGGATATCCGGCATAAAAGAGGCCGTACTCCTTGATATATTCATTGATCTCATTAGCAATGACGCCGGGCTCGACCACGATCATCATGTTTTCGCGGTCAAGTTCCAGTATCCGGTTCATACGGTCAGTGCCAATCACGATTCCACCATACATCGGCACCGCGCCGCCTGACAAGCCGGAACCGGCGCCGCGCGGCGTGACCGGAATCATTTCCCGGTTCGCCAGCTTGATAATCGCGGCGACTTCCGTCGCGCCGGACGGCCTGACCACGGCCTCCGGCATTGTGCGGTATTTTTTGCCGGGAATCTCATCATGCGAGAACGGTTCAAGCTGTTCGGCATCGTTGAAAATTACATATTTTTCACCGGCGATCTGCTTTAATTCCGCAATGACTGCCGGAGTGACTTTATTATATGCTACCATATTCGTTCTCCTTTGCGGATCCGCTCTGTCAGTTTGGGCAGGATGTCGAACAAGCTGCCGACAATGCCGAAATCGGCAACTTTGAATATCTGCGCTTCCGGATCTTTATTGATTGCCACGATCCGCTCCGCGGTCTGCATGCCCGCCAGATGCTGAATCGAGCCGGACAGCCCCGCGGCGATATACAGTTTAGGACTGACGGTTTTGCCGCTGAGCCCGATCTGATGCGAATAACTCAGCCAGCCGCGGTCAACCACGTCACGGGTGGCGCCCAGCGACGCGCCCAATGCGTCCGCCAGTTCGCGTACCAGATAAATATTCCCGGCCTTCTTAATCCCGCGACCGACCGCAACCACTATTTCAGCATCCTGCAAGTTAAATTTTTCTTCATCCGGCACAAAACCGGTGCGGATGATCCGCGATTTCAGCAACTCCGGCGGCGCGGTCAGCCTGATAATTTTCCCCGGTCTCCCAGCCTCCGGCTGAGCCGGCCTGGTGGACTTCGGCCTGACGGTTGCCATTTGCGGACGGTACTCCGGACACTTGATAGTGGCCATGATATTGCCGCCGATTGCAGGGCGGGTCTGCAACAGCAGTCCGGTGCCTTCTTCAATGTCCAGCCCCGTGCAGTCGGCTGTCAGCCCCGCATGCACGTTCATCGCGACATACGGCATCAGGGTGCGTCCGGTGGAAGTAGCTCCGGCAATAATGATTTCGGGCTGATATTGTCTTATCAACTGCGTCATGCAGGCGGCATAAGGTTCAACCAGGAAATATGCCAGTTCCGGAGCTTCCATCGCCACCACCAGGTCAGCGCCGCATACGATCAGTTCACGCAACCCGGCCTCTTCGATATTGCTGCCGAAAATCATGGCATTCAGATGACAGCCGCGTTTTTCCGCCAGCGTTCTGCCGCGGGTCAGCAGTTCAAAAGATATCGGCTGTATTTTGCCGTCATGCTGTTCCGCCAGTATCCATACTTCTGATGTATTTATCTGCATACCGACTCCTTATGTTCTAAAAACGTCATCAGTTCGTCCAGAGCTCCGGCAAGCTGTTTCTCGTCCGCCGCCTGAAACATCCGGCATTCGCGGCCTACTTTCGGTTTGAAGATCTTCACCACTCTGGTCGGCGAGCCTTTGAGGCCGATATTAGCTGTATCCAACTGCAAAACTTCCTGATTATAAACGGGGATTTCCTGTTTTTTAGCTTTAAGTTTACCGCGGAGCGTGGGCAGTCGCGGGTTACCGGCTTCTTTAACCACCGTAATCAGGCCGGGCAGCTTCATCGTCAGTTTTTCCGTGCCGTTTTCCACCATCCGCCCCAGACGGCATTCACTGCCGGCAACCGATTCGATGTGATTAATGTAAGTTGCGGCGGGCAGATTCAGGCAGCAGGCGATTGCCGGACCGACCTGCCCGGTGTCGCCGTCCGTGGCGCGCTCGCCGCAGATGATCAGGTCATAGCCGCCGGAATGTTTGATCGCTTCCGACAGAACGCAGGCCGTCGCCCAGGTGTCGGAACCGGCGTAAGCTTTATCGCTGACCAGAATGCCGCTATCCGCCCCCATGGCTATCGCCTCGCGGATAGCGTCTTCCGCCTGGGGCGGCCCCATCGAGATCACGGTAATTTCGCCGCCGTATTGTTCCTTGAGCATGATCGCCGCTTCAATCGCGTACAGATCCAGCGGATTAATGATTGATTCAACCCCCTGCCGGATGACCGTGCCGGTAACCTCGTCCATTTTGACCGACTTCGTTTCCGGAACCTGTTTTACAGGTACGATGATCCGCATTATTCAATTCTCCTTGAAATAACTTAAAAAGTTGTCATGAATCAGACCGTTGGATGCGACAATCCCCTGCGCCGGAAAATTCTTTCCGCCGGCCATATCGGTGACGATGCCGCCGGCTTCCTCCACCAGCAATACTCCGGCAGCGACATCATAGATATTCAGGCACATTTCCCAGAATCCTTCATATCTGCCGCAGGCGACATAGGCCAGATCCACCGCCGCCGAACCGCAGCGCCGGATGTCGCGAATGTCCGGCATTATCCGGGAAAAATACTTGAGATTGTTTTCTTTCCATCCGGCACGGATGCAGGCAAAACCGGTAGCCACCAGCGACTGGCCGAGCACATTCCGCGGCGACACTCTGATCCGTTCGCCGTTCAGAAACGCCCCCTGCCCTTTTTCCGCCCAGAATAACTCGCCAAGTTTGGGAGCGCAAACCGCGCCGGCAATATTCACGCCGTTCTGCTGCAAACCGATTGAAATGGAGAAATAAGGCGTCTGATGAATATATGAAGTTGTCCCGTCAATCGGGTCAATAATCCAGCAGAATTCACTGCCGCTGCCGCTCCGTCCGGTCTCCTCCCCGTAAATGTCATGCTCCGGAAACTTTGCATGGATCGCGGCAATCAATTGATCTTCAATCATCCGGTCAACTTCAGTAACCATATCCTTATCAGTGCCCTTGGCATGGACACGTGACGCGTCCAGCCGCTTCATTTCCTCCAGCGCCGTACATCCCGCCTCCAGCGCAATCTCTTTAATAAATTCAATCATTATTTTCCGCATAATTCATCCTCAACGTTTAAATCGTGTGAGTTCGGCCCATTCATTGTTTTAATTTCTTCTTTTACAAAATCAATATCAATATAGACTTTTGACCGCCGAATGCAACCTTGACTGGGAATGTTAAAAAATCCATAGTCATTGAATTTTAATGATGCGCAACGCTCCATAATACAAACAAGGGGGAGTGGAGCTATGAAATAATAGGAATCAAAAGAAAGGTCTTTATCCGGGGCGGCGGATTACGCAAACGCATGCCCGGTGAACGCTTACAGACGATGGATCGAAAATTATAATGCACCCCCCATTTTTTAATGGGGGGCCATTACATACTGTTACTCGATAATTATACTCTTGTAGCTTTTGCCGGGAGGAATCATCGGCAGCACATGTTCTTCATAACCGGTATGGATGTCCAGCAGGAACGGCCCTTTGGTTTCCAGCATTTCTTTCAATGCCGGAATCAGGTCTTTTTCTTCATAGACTTCCCTGCCGGGGATCATGTAGCCTTTGGCAATCGTAACAAAGTCCGGATAAGGACGCTTGACATAGTTACTCTTCAGTTCAGTATTGCCGCGGCAGCTCCCGTAGAAACGGTCTTCCCACTGCGCCACCATGCCGAGGTGCTGATTGTTGAGGATAATCATTTTCACATCAATATCTTCATTATGGATGGTCCCAAGTTCCTGAATATTCATCTGGAAACTGCCGTCGCCGTCAATATTGATGACCAGTTTATCCGGACAGGCGATCTTGGCACCCATCGCGGCAGGCAGGCCGAAGCCCATGCTGCCGAGTCCGCCGGAGGTCAGGAGATGACGCGGATATTTATGCACATAATACTGTGCCGACCACATCTGATGCTGGCCGACGCCGGGAACGATAATGGCTTCGCCGCCGGTCAGTTCGCACAGCGTCTGGATTACCGCCTGCGGCTGAATCTTGTCTTTCTTCTTCTTGAAAGTCAGCGGATATTTATCTTTCCACTCTTTAATCTGCTGATGCCATTCGGTGTAATCCTGACGTATCGGCTCTTTGTTCAGCATTTCCAGCACGTCTTTGATATTGGCGACGATGCCGATATCGGCCGGTTTGTTCTTGTTTATTTCCGACAAGTCAATATCAACATGAACGATCACGGCATTCTCGGCGAAAGTCTTCGGATTGCCGGTAACGCGGTCGTCAAAACGAACGCCGAAAGCCAGCAGCAGGTCGCACTCGTTCGCTGCATAATTGGCGTAAACCGTACCGTGCATACCCAGCCAGCGCAGACACAGCGGGTGATTTCCGGGAATGGCGCCGACACCCATCAGCGTAGTCGTGACGGGAATATTATATGATTCCGCAAATTTTATCAGTTCAGCGGAAGCGCCGGCGGTAATGATGCCGCCGCCGATGTACAGGCACGGGCGTTTGGACTTCCTGACAGCGTCCCGGATACGCTCAATGTCTTCAAGTTTCGGGGCGGCTACCTTATTGTAATAAGGCAGCTGCATCGGCGCGTCATAGTCGGGAACGCACAACTGCTGCTGTACGTTTTTCGGAACATCAACCATTACCGGGCCAGGACGGCCGCTGTTGGCAATATAAAAGGCTTCTTTCATGATCCGGGGCAGATCGTTGGCGTCAAGTACCAGATAACTGTGTTTGACAATCGGGCGGGTGATGCCGATAATATCGGTTTCCTGGAAAGCATTCTTGCCGATCAAGGCCGCGGGAACCTGCCCGGTGATGAAAACCACCGGAACGGAATCCATATACGCATCCGCGATGCCGGTAATCAGATTGGTTGCGCCCGGCCCGCTGGTGGCCATGCAGACGCCGGTGATCCCGCTGGCCCGCGCAAAACCGTCGGCGGCAAAAGCGCCGCCCTGTTCATGCCGGGGCAGAATCACCCGGATATTGGATTTCTGAAGCGCCTGATGCAGTTCAAGCGACTGGCCGCCGGGATATGCGAAAATGGTTTCAACCCCTTGCCGCTCCAGGCATTTTACAACAATTTCACAACCTTTCAACATCTTGCCTTGCTCTGTTTCTTTAGTCATTACTTCTCCATCCCGTTTTGATACAATTACCCCTTTGAACATTTTTTGCGGGGAAATCTACTGTTAACACCTTGCAGAAAAAAATCAGAAAATCGGAATCCCGGCTTCAAAGCGCCGGGCGACGCACAGCAACTAAAATTTTCTGAACTTTTGTATTCATTATCAGCGGTCTATTTAATATTTTAAGACTCATAAACAAAAGCCTCTTCAATGACTTTTGCCGACATTATAAATTTTACTATAGACCGGATTTGAGAAAAATACAATCTGCTTTCCAAGTGTTTTTCCAGGAAAGTATGGGGATGCACCCTGACTTACGAAAGCCAGGGCAAATGAAGATTTGCCGGATATGATTATTTATCCCAGTTCCCACCGAGCGCACGACTGATGCCGCGAGCCATGTCATCGCTGATTTTCAGATCCTTTTTCGGGCCTTCCAGTAATTGGCTGTATTCGTAAAACTCTATTCTTTTGAACTTCACGTTTTCTTTGTTCTGAAGATCAGATACGATTTTAAATTCTGCGAGCAGCCGTTCGCCGCTTTTGGCGTCATAAGCCGCAATCATCGGACTGAACCGTACACCGGAACCGCCGGACGGCATCCATTTCGAATAAGATTTAGTCAGTGCGGCAGTATCATCCAGGCTGGATTCCGGCCCGCTGGTATGACGGCTGACATATTTAGAATGCCAGTCCAGCGGATACTTGTTAACCCAGGCGGGCGCCTTGCATTCCGGGGAAGAAATCGTATAGCACGCGGTTTTAATGTCCGTATCCAGCTTTTTGCAGAATTTATTCCATTCTGTTACAAATGAAATCAGACTCTCTTCCGCAAATTTACCGTCAATCATGTTTTTGGCGATTTCCGGATGCCGCGCGGCAAACTCCGCTTTGCGCTTCAGCGAATAATCACAGAAACAGGAGGTGTCGTAGCCGTCTTTATAGCGGATATAATCCAGGTAGATTTCATCCGGATGATATTTACTGATAAGTTCCGCTGTTACATCAAACGCCCGCTTTCTTACATCCGGATGGTCCGGACAGTTCTTTTTAGCCCATTTGACCGCATTGCCAACCTCGCTTAACTGCATTTTGCCCTGCTGTATTTTCTCATATTCATCCTTGTTGACATCGAGAGCGTAATGATCGCCCTCTTTAGGTCCGCTCATAAACGGCGAGATAATCAGCGCGACTTTCATGTTTCTTTTACCGGCTTCCCTGACAGCGTAATCCCCGTAGTAGAAACCCTTGTTATCTGTTTTGTCCGTATTAGTCAACTCTGACGGATAGTAACAGGTTCCGTGTTTCATGATAATCGCCACTTTATTGAATCCCATCCGCCGGCAATTGTCCAGGACAGTGTTTACTTTCTCTTTTGAATCATACATCACACCGCTGGCAATCCAGTAGGTCGGAGCCCAGATTACAGCTTCATCAAACTTCGGCGCCGGCAGGGTGGCAAATTTGGCAAGCTGCGCGTTCTCCTCGTCATGTTTGATCTTCATTGTTTCATCCAGCAGGCCGGCTTCAGTATCTTTCAGCGGGATGTCATATCTGGATTTAGCCCCGGCCCACTTAACCGCATTCAGCAGCAGTTGTTTGTCGGAAGCGGTAAGTTCACCGGTTTTTCCCTGCCAGTATATCCCCATCGGGAAACCAATCTGGACAACACGTCCGCGGGATACGTCACCGGCAACGACCACGCCTTTGCCGGATTTGTCAACCGCCAGTACCTGTCCGTCTTTTCCGGCCAGTATTTCCATGTGGTCGTACGGGTGATTAAATTTAGCCGGAATGCCGTTCATTACCGGATGCGCCGGGTCTTTTACAGTATAATCCGCATCCATATTTCTGCTGCAAGTGGTGCCGATCATCGGAAACAACTTGTATGTAACGAAAATTCCGCGCAACCCGATGGCGTTATGTCCGATCACCAGTCCGCCGCCGCAATCAACATAATTAGTCAGCGTTTTTATCCAGTCCGTGCCTTTGACGCCGCGATCCGTATCGCTCTGGTCTTTTTTAGATAATTTAGTTACAGTGGAAATCACCACGGCATCATACTTTTTCAAAGTATCGGCGGCAAGATTATCAATCAGTTCAGTCTTGACGCCTGTCGCGTTTTTCAGCGCATCATAAATGTAATTTATGGCAAATGCTTTGGATTCAATGCCATTATCATAAACTGCGACTTTCAACTCAGAAGATTTTGGCAGTTCCGGATAATTGCCGCAAATGACGGCAGTGCAACATGCAATCAACCCGATAAACAATGCAATCTTATTTCTCATTATTCTTGTCCTTCAACTTTTAGTCTTTATCTCGTTCGCGGAATTTTCAGAAACCCCACTGTCTTCTCTGTGTCGGGTTAATGTAAAAATAGCACCGGATATAATACGGCACATAAGATGCCGCCGGATTACCGCTGCCTCTCATGGCATTTAAATGACCGTCCAGAAACAGCAGATTAACGTTCCCTTGATGCCGGGCAAACGGACCGCCGCTCGTGCTGGACTGGTTAAATCCCATGGCGCTGCAATTCGTATCGGCAAGATACGCAATCCTGCTTAACGGGATTCTCAAAGTCGATGACTTCTGAGACCAGCCTTTGCCATATAAATAATCTGGACCGCCAATCGGCAAATCACGTTGCATTCCGTTGTAAGCCAGCCCTTTCGCTGCACTGGTTCCATTCAAATTATGATCACCGAACGGGGTCCATGTCCACAGCAGTACTTCATTGGCCGCACTGTCGCAGTAGAACAACGCCTGAGCCATTTTTTCGGCCTGTTTCGTTTCACCAGTGTTCACCGGTGCGATTATTTTCTGCGGCGCGACATTATTGGCTGAAGCTACAATTAATCTGGCCCAGGCGTCATTGTTGGCGGCGCTGGCCGGGTAGTAATCACTGAAATCATTAAGATACATATTGGTAGCGGTGCCGATCTGCTTCAGCTGATTGGCGCATTTGCTTTTTCTGGCAGTTTCCCTGGCCTTGGACAATGCAGGCAGTAGCATTGAGGCTAAAATTGCGATGATAGCGATCACAACGAGGAGTTCGATTAAAGTAAAACCTCTAAGCATCAACGAGTTGCGACTTATCGGCTCTGCCTCATCGACCAAACCGTGCGTGCGGTTTTCCCTCACACGGCTTTCCCCCTGTTCTTCTTCGTTT
>CAIPAT010000041.1 GCA_903863035.1 uncultured Lentisphaeria bacterium | reverse complement strand
GGCAATCCCCTGCGATCCTCAGCGCCTCAACGCTACGGTCGAATTCCGTGTTGTCATACGGCTGCGGGCGGCCTACTGCGCCCGGCACGACCAGCAGATAGCCGCCTTTTACCGCTGCCGTGAATTCGATTTCCCGGCGCACATAATCCAGTGCGGCCTGCCGGTGAATCCCCCGATTGCTCGACAAGTCATTATCAGTTGAAAACATGCCGCATACACCGGCCGCTTTGATGCCGTGATCGCCAAGTATCTTCAGTGTCGTGTCCGCGTTATATCCCAAATCCGGGCCGTAATGGTTGCCGTGCAGCTCGATAAACCGGACACCGGCTTTTTGCAGCCGCGACGCTGAATCAGACAAAGACTCCATGCCGAACCCCCAGTTGCTCCAGGAGAGGTTGAGACGTTGTTTCAATCGCTCCGGCTGCTTCGATTTCAACTTCTTGAACTCGGCACGGATTTTGTCACTTTTGAGTTCGTAATTCTGTTTTTTCATTCTTCTTCCTCTAATCTCTGTTAAGTTATTGCGAGCAGAAGGTCCGGATAAAGTCCCGGTACGCCACATCTGCGATCTGATAGTAGCCGGGAGTGGCAGGGTGCAAGCCATTTGTCTGGCGATCTTCAGTTGTCGGGTTACGATTATTGACAGGGAAGCTTGCGTGGATATTGTTCCATTCCCCATCAAACTGCGAGGCTATCCCGAGATACCTGACGAACGTAGAGTATGCTGGGTCGGCAGCCAAACTCTCCATCGCCAAATTGTAACCGTTGGCATTCCTGACGCAATTATAATAATCCGTCCTCGATCCCTCTGAACCGTAGTTAGTGCCAAGCCCGCCATTATAAGATGGAATCTGGACACCCATTATCCTTACCAGGCATTTCGGGTAATCAGCATGTATTCTATCTATGAGCCCCTTGGAAGCTAATATTGCCGCAGCATGGTCGGCAGCCGATGGACCAGTCCCCAATTCGTTCCAACCCAGCAGGATGTACACGATATCCAGTGTGCCAGTTCCGCCAACACGGGCAAACCAATCAGTAAAACTTGCCCTTCCCTTGCCGGCGTCCCAGAATACAGAGCCTGACGGCTCTTCGGCATAAGACGTGTACGCTATGGCAGAATGATGAGAGCCGCCAGACACCCAGGCAAAAGAGCCTCCTCCTGCCGGCGGGATATCAGAGCCTGAACATAAGGATACCTTTAAACGGCCCATGGTTTCCATAATTCTGTACGTCGAATTACCATAGGCATAGATGGAATTCATATCTGTCCGGTCCTTGTCGGACGTGCCGGTCAATATATAACCGCCCTTTGTCCCAGAGGTGCCAATATGTCCGCCATTGGTCCAGCCACCCCATGCTACAAATCCCTGAGCCGGGTAGCTGCCCATTGGCACATCGCCCAGAAAAGTGATATTGCCGTAGCCTTTGCCAACCGGAGAGCCTCCAGACTGGGTCAACCTGCGGTACATTTCCTGAGGCCAAATACCGTTTCCGGTAAGTGAATCCCCAATACACAGCACATTCTTATTGGAAGACGGTTGCCCGGTTGCATTTACAACGACCAATTTAGTGGTGGCTGACGCAAGCAGTTTTTTCTGTAAATCGAAGACGGAGAATGTCAGAGTCTTAGTTCCAGCACTTCCGACCGGAGGCGTGTAGTCAAAAAATCTGGGATAAGATGCAGAGCCGGCTCCGGCGTTGGAAATAATGTTATACGGCAGGCTGTACGGATCCTGAGCCTCTATGACACCACGGGTAAACACCTGGAGATTATCCCCCACAACAGCTGTTATTTCCGGTGGCAGGATAACCCTTGGGGTAAAACACAACGAAGCTGGCTTATTGCTTGCCTCCGGCGCGGAGGTCTTGGTTTCTGCTGATGCAGCAACTGTACTGACTGTAACGGGAGCAGAGGAAGAGCTGACATTGCCGGGCATATGGCTTTCCGGTAATGGTACTGAAGTTACAGCCTTGATGGATATATCATCAAACCACCAGGACTGTGTGCCAGCGGCTATGCCGGAATCACCCAAAAATAAAGTGACACTTACACACTCTGCCGGGGTTTGGAACGGAACAGTAACTTGCGTCCACGTTGTGACTGTAACACCGGTGGATGTTGCTCCGGCTACAATATAAACCTTATGGGTAGCATCATATACACCGTAACCTCCGGCATGAACCCCGTCGCCGCGAGCCCAGAAAGTCAGTATATAATTAGTATTGGGAATGACCGTAAAGGTCTGAAGTAATTGGGAGGCGTACCATGAGTTGCCGCTAGCTGAGGTAAACCTGGCGGCATGGGCCCCGTCATGGAATATTTCCGTGTCGTCAACTACATTTCCATTCTTAATCCAGCTGGAGTACAGATATCCTCCCAAAGCCTCAAAGCCGGGGTTTGGAATATTCTCAGGACCATAGGTCGGAGATGCTGCGAAACCGTATCCAACCATAAAAATACTGGAGATTAAAAGGCTAAGTATATTTTTAATCATTTGGAAATTTTCTTGTTTTTATTTTTTATTGAATCCGTTCGTTCGATGCGCGTAGTCCTGACTGCGGTATCCCCGCGCCAGGCGATTTCATACGATGAACCATCGGCACAGGGTTCAGCGGTAACGCGCTCCGGCAGGGCATAATGCACCAGCACGGGCGCATCGCCAATGAGATCGCGACCAAGCCAGAGGTAAGAGCCGACCCACAGCGGATCCGCCAGTTGGCGCTCCCCAGCCATCACACGCACCGAAGATCGCGGCGTCCACGCCGGCATGCGAATACGCAAGGCGGTGGATTTTTTCAACTCCACGAGCAGCATGGCCTCAGTTTCCCGGCGACTTGTCACTGTCAGCCGGTCATCCTCGTAATCGAAATGCCAGTTGAGGGTGAGCCCTTGCGCATCCGTGACGGCAGTGTGCCGGTAGAAATCACACAGGCTGTGCACCACTGCGGCGAGCACATCGTGGGTCGAGTCCTTCCAGACGTTGCGATCCAACAGCACCCCCCAGCCGCCGATCCATTTAGGGATCAGCGTCCGCCCGTCAGGACGCGTCAGCCCGAGATCCGCGTCCTGAATCTGCACGGGCAGCAGATGCGAACGCAATATCCGCTCAACGTCGTCGAGCAAATCGGTCTGATGATCCTGCAATGCCAGCCAGAGCGCCAGTTGCGCGATATCGGCGGAGCTCGCGGAATCGCACAGTTTTTCCCCGCGGTGATTGGGGCAGCTGGTCTTCCCCAGGTCGTGCGGAGTCCAACAGGACTCGGAGATATTGCGCCGCCAAATCGAATGCCTTACCAGGCGGGTTACCGCATCGATGTATTGGCGTTGCTGCGTTAACAAGCCATACAGCAACAGACCGCGCACCGTGCCAAGGTACGAGTGATTGTGGCCGGGATGCTCCGGCGCGAAGAAGGCAGTGCGTGCCTCTCCCTGTTCATCGACGAGCATCCGCAGGTGATGCCGTGCCAGGCGCTCCGCCAACTGCAGGGCGAGGTGATCGCCGGTGGCCTCGTAAAACCAGATCACACCTTCCAGGCAGCGCCCGCTCGTGCCGGAGGCGTCAAACCAGCCATCCGCATCTTCCGACTCCATCGTACTATGGTTCTTCGATACCGGAACCGAGCCCCACAACCCCAACAGCGTTACATCGAAATGCCCGTCAGCACGAAAACAACGGTCCAGCATAGTCAGAAAGCGGTGGCCGGCATCCCGAGCCCACGCACAATCGCGCCAGCGCACCAAGGCGTGATACGCAATAATCGTCTCGCGCAGGTTATGCAGATTGATCAGCCGCTTTCCAGATGCGTCGTCGTTCACCAGCAGCGCATCCGGGTTGTCCGTCAGGCGTTGCAGGTTTGCCAGCATTGCCGCCTCAACCGCCGGGGGAATGACAAAATCGATTGTCGCTTCCAGCCGCAGCGCGGCATCCCACCAGCGTCCTATATCATGCGCTACTTCATACCCGGCAATCGGCAAGTATTGTTGTATTGGATCCAGCCACGCCAGCAGCCCCTTCCCACCCAGCGCCAGTGAATCATAAAGCTTCCACGAATGCATCTTGTCTATCTCCGATAAGTTGATCCAATTTCAAAATTATTGGATTTTTCCTGTTTATAATTTTTCAATTAGCGGGGCAAACCTGTTTTTGACACGCCCGATGCAACTTTTTTGCTGAAAAAAGTGCAAAAACTCAAGAATCCATGAGGCATAGGCGTGATTCATTATCTGATCTCTTCTATTGTCACATTATCGAACCAGGCTTCGCCTTCGGCATCCCAGATCCAGATTCCGACAATCGGTTTGATGCCTTTCCCGGTATCCGGAGGAGTTGTTATGTCAAACGTAAGCTTGTGCCACGGATGTGTTCCGTTGACTCGGGGATCCGGATATGCAGTGCCCTTATTTTCGGAGAAGTAAATGAACGCGCCTGCGCCGCCCGGGGCTTTCAGATCTTTTGTCTTGACGAAATACGAAAATCGGTACTTTGTGTCCGGCTTCATATTCTGAAGCTGCTGCGTCGCATTCAGTTTCAGGCCCTTGCCATTTTTAAAATGGAGGCTTTTGCCACCTGAAATAAACATCTTTTCATCGAGTTCGCAAAGTTGGACATCGGATTCCTTGCCGGACTGCCAAAACGACCAGGCGCCTGCGGAGTAATGATCATTTTTGGTGATATTGAAATCGCCGTCCTTGACAATATTTGTATTCGGCGCACCCTCAAGAATCATGGAGCCGTAACGTTCGATGGCGTGAAAGCTTCTGCCCGGCACAGGGCTCCACTGATAGTATACTTCTACGGGCTGTTCACCCTTCAATGAGCGGTGGCGAGCAAAATTGACCGGGAATCCATTTTTATTGTATTCGCCGAGTGCTGCTTTCGGTACTGATACGATGGCTTTCCAGCCATCTGTCCGCTTTTCAATCTTGACATTGGCTCCGCTATTCCATTTGATGTCCGGATTCTCGTGTATCTTGCATTTTGAATCGTAAAGCGCACCGTTTGAATTGGCTACGATGTGGTAGTAGTTGGTGCGGTCGCCGGATGGATTCAAAAAGATTTCCACACAGGAATCTTCGTAAGTAAGCGGAGCATCTGCTCCCTTATTTGCGGCTTTAATGTCTTCCATGCGGGGCTCTTCGCAGTCAACGGTGAAAATCATATTGTCTTTGTCTTGCGAAAGGCTGACAACGGTTTTCACTTCGTTCAAGTCTCCATCGCAGGGACGCAGGTGGACTTTCCCTGGAACGCTGACCTTCCAGCTGTCGAGGGAGTTCTGTCTATTCTGAAAATCCCGGGCGGGAACATGAATGGGCACAAGCAGTTTTTCACGCATAAACTTGATGCGTTTCAGTGCGCCTTTGTTTGATGCAGCCGCCTTTTCAGCCTGATCGAATAAACCGTCAAAGTAACTGAGCCTTTTAGGAGAATATATTTTCGTCCAGATGTCGATATCATTGGGAAGGGTTGTAACCGGACCAAGCGAGGTATCCACGGTGTTGCTGGTGATTTCGTCAATCCAGATTTTTTCAAGTTCGTCGTAGAACTTCTGCATCATTGGCGCACCCTCGCCAAACATTGCCTTGTAATGGTCGGCGAGCAGAACGTCAAGATCGGCGGAGTTGTTCCAGACACCCTTCGAGAAAATATAATAGTTCAGGTAATTGAAGAGATAGTAATCCGTATCCGAATTGAGAAAAGCGCCATATATCCAGTCTTTTCGATCTTGGAAGTATTTGCCGATGTGATGGTGCATCATGGCGGGTATACCGGGCATGGCTTTGTTGCCGAATTTTCCGGGATAAGTCCAGAGCGAGACCTTGCTGTTGAGCTTTGTGACCCAGTCTTTAATCTTCTTGTCGTCATCCTGCTGATTTTTTTTCCCGGGTCCCGTGACTGCGATCTGTACTGCTACGTTCTGAGGGATGTCGCATTTCGGCACGAGATCGTAAGGCAGGTATGCCATCTGCGTTACGACACCTTTTACGCCGTCCTGAGTAAGGCGATTGGCGATTTCCGATGTAAATCCCCACATATAGTCGCTTATTGCCTGGTTGTCTTTTTCAAAATCGCGTCCGCCTTTAGCTGTTTTAGCACATTTCTCGCAACTGCACCAATAGAACCAATCCTGTGGCATGAGGTTGAAATATCCGGGAGCCGCAGCGTTTACATTCCATGCACATTTCCCCCAAGCAAGAGCGCCGGTTACGGTAGCGGGTTGCCCCGAAAGAAACGCTTTGACATCCTGATAAATGACCTCGCGCATGCCGCTGTTGAAACAGATATGTCCGGAGTGCGGCATGTCCGGCTCTATGTTGCGACTGCCGTCCTCCATCAGGGCAAAATATTCCGGATGGGTCTTGCCGAAGCGCTCTTTATATCCCAGTCGGGAAAGACCGTGTCCAAAAGGAATTATATTGCTTTGCATGCGCAGGCGCAGAAGGTTCAGATTGATCCCTTTTACGCCTTGGTAACTTTCGTCCTCGTACCATTTTCCGTCATAATGCATAAATGTACGCCCAACCATGTCGGGACGGTCCAAAATGTCGATCACAGGCGGAAGTATCAGCGCGCCTTTATCCGGAATAATCGTTCCCATTTCACCCGGGAAAAAGAACCGTGCATCTGCGAAACGCTCCAGAAAATCATATACAGCGTTCAAGGTTCCACGTTTGTATATCTGCGCCCACTTGTTCTGTGCTGGGAAATCTGTTGTAGAATCAACCCCTGCCAGAAATATCTGATTGCCATTGCGTCTGATGTAATAACCATCAGTCGGGAGATTGGCGACATCGAGCCCGTTTGTGCGTAAGTAGGAATTGTCCCCAAGTATAAGCGATGTTGCGCCATCAGTCGGCTTTGCGACAATCGCGGGCTTCTGTCCGGTCGCCTCTGTGAGAAACGTTTGAAGCTCGTTTGCGGTAAACTCCATCAGTTTGGTGGAGTTTTGAACAACGATCTCCAACTTCTCTGCTTTTACCGGAGTTCCGCTTACTTTGACAATACGCTGCCTCTGGTCAAACTGTACAGCCGATGCCGTCAGTCCTGCAGTAAGTACAAGTGAGATTAGAAATATCTTCATAAATTCCATCTTCATTAAAGTTACTTTGTAAAAGTTACTGCCCATGATTCTTTTCTGATTCTTTTCCGGACTGCCGACTTGATGTTTAAATTCGTTCATTTTTCTCCTTATTTTTGGGATGGTTCTGGCAAAGCCAATCCCTATTTATTGTTTCGTGGTTGAGCTAAATTCATTGTTTCAGGGGTTATATGTTTCTTTTAATTTAAATTATACCACCAAGGATATTGTTGCGTATAATTAAAATAAGTGTTTCTTTCGCATGGTACATTACGTCTACTGCTCCAGCTTACATGACTATCAAGAAAAAGAATATTGAGTCCGTCCGTGTGGCGATTTGCAATCGGATTCGAACTCTCATCAACAATGTAGGATCCAACCATTGCGCTGCCATTACTCGCTTCGAGCCAGTAGAATCGAGAAGACAGTTTGCGGATATTGGTAAGTTTTCTGTACGTTCTATTGGGTAAATCGGTTGTACTATTAAAATGTTTATTGATGCCATATGAATACCAATTGGCTGAATTTTGCTGCAAATCCGGGCAGGCAAGGGTTGAACGGGCTCCCGATATATCTACCCGTCCAAAAGCCTTATTAAGTTTGAGATATGGCGACAATAATCCTATCGGATCTAAGACCTCGTATTTAGCATCCACATAGGCGGCAGTCGAGCGGTATGGCGTAATATAATCGCCGTTGTCAACGGAATACATGCTGCATGCAGTGCCCCATTGCTTTAAATTATTTAAACATTGTGTCTTGCGTGCACTTTCCCGCGCTTTGTTCAGCGCCGGCAGCAGCATTCCAGCCAAAATCGCGATGATGGCGATCACGACCAGGAGTTCGATTAAAGTAAAACCTCTAAGCATCAACGAGTTGCGACTTATCGGCTCTGCCTCATCGACCAAACCGTGCGTGCGGTTTTCCCTCACACGGCTTTCCCCCTGTTCTTCTTCGTTT
>CAIPAT010000040.1 GCA_903863035.1 uncultured Lentisphaeria bacterium | reverse complement strand
CTCGCAACTTTATCCTCACGCGTTAGCCAGTGGCTAGTGATTAGGCTACATACCTGAAATGGACAATTGGTATGGACGAAACATTTCATTCGTCTAGTTTAGTGATACCTTACCTGGACACACGTTCGATGAGCGTAAAATTCCCTTTTTCACGACAGTTTTTCATTTCAGTATCTCCTTGCTTTTGGATTTAAAAAATTCTTCTATTTGGATAAATTGATTCATAAGCCATGTTCGCTCTAAAATATATATTACCGGATTTTCAGATAAGATTATATTCCTTTATAATCATGCTTTTTCTTATACAGTATACAAATATGTACAATTACTAATTACTATGATAACAGATTGTACCAGATTTGTCAATACCTGAATTCAAAAAACCATAAAAAAGCATGAAATTAAAACATCCTTTGACCGCAATCCTCCATTGTGGATAAAACCAACAGAAATAATAATAGAAAACGGGAGACAGAAAAAGTTAATCATTGAGGCACTGATAAGACACCGGGTGCAGAGAAAATATGTTCGTCTCGGACAGGCAATTTATGTTTGCCGGTTATTGCGTCATAAAAGTTTTAGCACCAATTGACAGCGACAACATCACGGATGAACTCATAGCCGACAATTGCCCTGACTTAATGATTAATAATAATACAACCCGTCATGTCTGACCCACAAGCTGTTGTCGTTACGATAAGTAGCCGTGTCCACATATGGCCCGTAGATCGGACTGCTGGGAGTATTGTATAAAGCTATCGCCGCAGTTTCACCTGTTCCGCTAATAGACTTTGCTCCGACCACATGCCCGTCAACAAAAACGGCATTGCATTCAGTATTCCGCTGATGCGCAGGCCAAAGAATCGGGCCGTTTCCAACAGGCGAGTAGGAGTTGTTGACTCTGTACTGGCCCAGCGGATTCATATCGCCGGCCACACGGGACTGTCTGGCGCTTTCGATGAACATTACGGTTCGAGACGCAGCACGGCACATCGACAGTCGTACCGCCGGCTTATTTCTGATTGGATTCGAGATAGATGACAAAAACATGAAATTGTATCCGTAATCACAATTCAGCCAGTCCGTAGAACCCGGAGTGTTGACGCCTGAGTTTGGATCGTTCCAGAATGACTGGTAATAATCTCCACCGGTCGGAAGCAGGCGCGTTCTGGATGGGCAGGTCAACTGTTTCTTGGAGACTAGTCTGGCTTGGACAAATGATCCAGGCCAATAAGGTCCAGTCACATTATTGCCGCTGTCATAATAGCCATCAGGGACAAACATATCAGCGTTACTGGAAAGATAATTATACATCGCCAGTCCCAGTTGTTTAAAATTGTTTTTGCAACTGGCGCTCCTTGCCACATCTCTGGCTTTATTGAGCGCGGGCAGCAGCATTCCAGCGAGAATCGCAATGATGGCGATCACGACCAGGAGTTCGATTAAAGTAAAACCTCTAAGCATCAACGAGTTGCGACTTATCGGCTCTGCCTCATCGACCAAACCGTGCGTGCGGTTTTCCCTCACACGGCTTTCCCCCTGTTCTTCTTCGTTT
>CAIPAT010000039.1 GCA_903863035.1 uncultured Lentisphaeria bacterium | reverse complement strand
CCCCTTTCATAAAAGAATTTGTTTTGCCATATTTGGCTGCATTGCTGTTCCTTACGATTTTTGTGTCTTCTCCAGAATATCCTTAATTGTTTGCAGGCGAACTCCGTTATTTCCAACTCCTCCTCCCCCCAATTCCATGAAGGAATATCATGGCTGACTTCATCAATAAATGTTCCGGTGATTTTTATGCCAGATTGATTCATAATATTATTCTCCCCATATTTCTGTTTCGGCAATAATTAAATTTTGACTATTCTGAGCGTCAGGCGTTATTGTCAGTTTTACATATCTGCCTTCCGTTTTTTCCGGAAAGTTTACATTCATACAGGAAACTGATTTAGCTGAGCTTGTTTCCGCAGTGTGTTCACTAACAGTTTGCCAGTTTATTCTGTCCATGCTCCAGGCAATATTTAATTTTGAAAACGTTCCGCTATAATACATTTTAATCGAGTTCAGCTTGAATATCTTTTCCAAATCAAACGTAATGGTTGCAGTTGTTTTACTGTCAATTTCTTCAATCCATTCGTTTGTGGATTCTTCGCTTTTAAGCTGATGCGTTGAAAAAACATTTCTTCTGTCCGTTAACTTACCCTCACTAAATTTAAATTTTGTCTTAAATTCTCCTCGTTGAATTTCATAACTGCCCTGGGTATCGAAGTTTAAGGTACCGTCATTAATGAATTTAAAATTGTTCCAATAGGCAAAATTGTTTGTCAGGCATTTTCCCTTGGGAAAAGTAACAGGTTTTAATTCTATATCAGGAAGTTTAAATCTCCAGATATCCAAGTCTGTCCTGCATTGGGATGAATACTGCAATTCTTTAAAATATTTATCCATGGAACTGCTCAAGCAAATGTTTTCCAGTGGTGAAAACGCAAAGAAGATGGTTTTCCCTTTGCCGGTTTGCTTCTCGACAATAGCGGGCGTGTTGTCATTATACAGGGCAATTATACGAGTATTTTTATCAAATTGTTTTATCTGCCATGCCGAAGCTGGGTCCACCGGATAGCGCATCGAATTGATTTCAACAGTTTTACTACCGGTTTGTTTACTTAATTCTATTCCAAATAATTCTGTTCTTTGCCCGGTAAGGTGTTCGGATGAGATTTCGAATTCAAAAGCCTGCGGATCACAGCAGACTAATGTTCCTCCGGCATCTACATATTTCTTCAACGCGTTGATAGTTGATTGTTTGGTATATTTAATATATGGAAGATAAATGACCTTATATTTGCTCAAATCCGCTCGACCTGACTCAAGCATGGTATCGCTTATAAAGTCGAACCAGCACCCGGACCGGGAGCCCAGCAAGGTAAATATATTTCTAAATCTATAGAATTTGTCGGAATCACATTTTAGCGATTCATCAGATATAAATATTGCGGTATCAGCCACGGGAAATTTTATATCACCCATATTATTGATTAATTTTGTCACTTCAATCATATATTGCCATGCAGCTGGATAGCCAATAACATTTGCTTTTGTGCTGATTTTGGGTTTATACATCCCACCCATAGATGCCGGCCAGAAAAGGAAACCATCCCCGCCGGCTTTCAATATTTGGCTGTATAATAAATTCATTTCCTGAGTGGAACAGCCGCCTGACGGATAACCGCTGTCACAGTCATGTGGAAGTAAAAGTAATTTTCCTACCCCGGAAAGGTCTTTTACCATTTTGGTTTTAAATGCATAAGTTTCAATTCTATTGTCAAATCCCGAATCCCCCCCTTCCCCCAGTTGAAAAACTCCCACATCAGCATACTCATGCCAGAATTGAACTCCATGCAATGAAGGCACTCCATACGCATCATCCGAAATAACCGGCATTTCCGGGAAACGCGCTTTTACATCTTTTCTTATGGCTGCATTAACTTTTCGCAATTTATCGTGCAGCCAGGATACATATGCCCGGCGATAAAATGGATATTCAGGATCTGTTTTTTCAATTTTCCAGGGAATGTCGAATTTTCCGAACCCGTATTCCATTTTCACTTCGGCGTCAGCCTTCGCCAGATAACCGGTAGGGTTGGTTTGATTATGTTTTTCGGTAAAGCACTTCAGTCCGGCATTATGATTAAGTATAAATTGTTCGTCCCCCACAAAAACTGCTTTTATTGACTGTCCGTATTTCTTTAGAATCAAATCAACACTGTCTGAAAATGTCTGCTGATTGATCGGGTCGGGTAACCACCCGAAAAAACCATCAGCATCCCTTGTCATGCCCAAGTCCCCGGTTAGTGATTTGCCGGGAAGGTTATAATAACCTTCAAGAACTGGTTTCAAAGACTCTCCTGAATTGTATTTAATCAGCAGTTCGGAAATATCCGGTTTTTCATTTACCCAGCAGAAGTTCCCGTTATGTATATTCTGCATTTTCTTATAATCATCAGTCGCATTTTTGCAAACAACATGAATTCCGGCAGACTTTAAAGATGCGTATATTGCATCCGGGGAATATTCAACCCCGTATTTTAGCGCATCCGAATAGCATTCCGGCGATAAAACCCTTGGAGTAGTAAGATGCCATCTGGGAACAGATTCAGTCTTTTTAACAAGCGAGCCATATTCCGGATTAGAAATATTAAATACCCGGTTAGCAGGGAATTCCGTACTGGATAATGATTTAGTATCTTCTTCTGATTCCAGCTCTATTTTTAATTCATCCACATAAAAAGTCTTTTCGCCGCTGTCAGGGGTTTTTATTATCATGCCAAGGATATTTGCATCTTTTGTCAGTTTCTCTGTTATTTTATATTGTACCCACTCCTGACCGATTGTAAAGTGTTTGTATCTGGAGTCTACGCTATCTTTCCACTTGTTGTTCATAGTGTATAGGAATATGTTAATACCCATGTTTTGCGGAGACTTTAAATATGCTGAAATTGAATAAGTTTCTCCCTTTTTGAATTTATTCCCATTGGCTTGCACATAAATCCCCAGGGCATCAGGAGTTTTAGTCTTCACTTCCAAAGCTGCATTCCCTGAGCATTTCTCTAATTGGGTTATACTCAAGTGGTCACTTTTTGGCCCCCACATGAAAGTAATTTTATCCAGGCACTTACTCTCCTCCATTGATGCTATTTCAGCAGGAAGTAAATTAATTGCCAATAACCCGCTGCATACAACAGAACATAAAAGTACAGCTAAAGTTATTTTTTGAATTTTTATAAACATTTAATATTCCTTACTTTAATTAATGAGCAGATAATGCGGTAAACATGAATAATTCTGATCATCTAATATCTCCATATTCCGGTACGGGACCACTCGTATGCGTATGGCAAGTCTTTCAACCTTTTAGTGTTAATTTTCATAAGATTAACGTGTCCATCGGCACAGAGTTGATTCATATTCCCACCTGTATGCCGGTATCCATTAAGCCAGCCTGCCGGGAAAGTGGTCAAATCCCAGACCGCAGTGGCGTAAGGGTCAAAAAAGATACTATTTTCATATTCGATAAATGCTTTAAACAGAGAAGGACGTTTAATCGACGTAATTATGAAATGTGGAAGTATGCCAGTAGAGTTATCCATATATATTAACGCGGCCCTGTTTGACGCATAACTAGTATAAAAGCCGTACTGATTGGTGAAGTTATTCTGAGTTGGACATCTTAATATTCCCGGGATGGCAACTGCTTGCGCTTTACCGGAAATATCGTAATATTTCCGAAGTTGCTGCATCCAATTCGTTGAATACGCGGTAACAGTGCTGATTCCTACAGGAAACCGTCCATCCCAGTCATTATAATAATTTGCCAGAGACAGACCTAGTTGTTTAAAGTTGGAAGTACAGCCGACCTGTTTTGCTTTTTCCCTGGCTTTATTCAGCGCCGGCAGCAGCATTCCTGCAAGAATTGCTATGATAGCTATCACCACCAGGAGTTCGATTAAAGTAAAACCTCTAAGCATCAACGAGTTGCGACTTATCGGCTCTGCCTCATCGACCAAACCGTGCGTGCGGTTTTCCCTCACACGGCTTTCCCCCTGTTCTTCTTCGTTT
>CAIPAT010000038.1 GCA_903863035.1 uncultured Lentisphaeria bacterium | reverse complement strand
CTGAATGGCTTCCAGCGCCACACGGCTTTTAAATTTGCTGTCATAGTTCTTTTTCATTCTTCGTGACTCCTTGTTTTATTTGTTAAATTAGGAGTTCTTTACACTTATGCAAGTTGTCCAGCTTTCGGGGATAAGCGCAATTCATTTTGAGTTTATAATTAACACACCGGCAGTCTGTAGATTGTACATGCCAAGATTAAGACGTTCTTTCACAGGATATTTTCTTTCTGGCCAGCATACAAATTCTGTTTGGGGGATAAAATTATCAAACCGGACAATATTCAGCCGCACAAACTTTTGAGTTCTGCAATCCAGTTCTGCCAGCGAAATTATGATTTCAGCATTCCAGCCACCACATTTATGTTCTTTGACTTGGCCGGTACAACCGAACCTGGTGGAAGATATTCTGCCGGATTTAGTCAAGAAAAAAAGTAACGGATAGCTGGTGTCTCTAGCACAAATTGATAGAAATAATTCATCAGGGCAGTTATGTTCGCATTCGATTTCAAAGACAAGCGAATTATTTTTAATGTCTGCTTTCCAGCGGAAAGTTTCACATTGTTCAAAGGTATCACAGCCGCAAACGTATATCGGAGTATTTTTCGATACAGAACATTCCAATCCACCATGAGCAACAGCCGACATGACGATTGGAAAATCATCTGTCAGTAGATTTTTCAGCATGGCAATCCGCCATCTTAATTTTTCCGGGAAGTATTTATAGCCTTCAGCTTCTGAATGGAAGCCCAGACGCGAGTCGTTTTCGCATAACTTGACCAGGCGTTCACTGCGGCTGATTTCACCATGTACGATAGTTTCCATATCATCAAGGATGGTTTGCTGTCCGGATAGTTCCGCATTGAAAAGCTGTTCACGCATGGCATAAAAGCGCAGGATGTTGTAGCCGCTTTCAAACTGGACGCCCAACGCTTCCGCCAGTCCGATATCTTTCAGACGGGCCGGGTTATCGGCAAAGACGTGACGGATATTGTTTAAAATATCGACTCCGCGATTCCATTGTTCAGACATTTCACGGCAGAGGATAATAGCTTCCTCAATGGTATGATTTTCAAGACATTCTCCGATACAGTCGCCGCTGGTGCCGAATTCCAGTTTCCAGGTTGGAGCCAATGGTTTGTATGCAGGATAGAGATACAGCGGCCAGACCACCCCGTCATGCATTGGGCCGTAATATTGGAACATGTTGGATAACGGATAATTGGCATAGCCATCTGCGAACAATGTCCATGCATCAACAATAGCGTTAGCATGTTGTCCCCAGTCCGGCAACGCCAGCTTTTTCAGGAAGTCCTTTTCGCCGGATTCAAAATCTTCAAATGCCAGCATTCCTGCGGCTTTATTCATAATCCCCGGATAGTTGCCGAAGTACCAGCACTGCATTACACAGGACACACCCAATTTATGCATCTCACGATATTTGCGGTAAAGCAGCGCCGGAACCGGAACAAACGGCACGGTCGCGACTTCATGGGAGCAGCCGACTTGAATTTTGGCCGACAGTTGAGCACCGGACGCAATTGCAGATTCCGCAATTTTTCGAAAACTGTCGCTGGGCCCAATATAAGACAGCCAGTAATCGCCGCCGACGCACGGCTTGCCAAGCTGCTCTTTCATGCCGCCGGATTCAAAGTTGAACTGAAGAATGACATTGTCCGGCACATGTTCGGGTATTTCAAATATCCAGTCCGCCAGCGGTTTCGGATACGGTATGTACAGCCAACTGATTAACTGTGCAGCCGGAGCGGCAGCGTGCATTCCTTTTTCCATTGCGGACAACGAAGAATAGATAATTTCCCAGTGTTTGTGTTTGGAGCATACCAGGCAATCTACCGCACGGTTATCTGTTGCATAAACACTGCTCAGGCAGGTTGTGAGGCGTTCGCCGTGAGTAATATTGATCATGCCGCCAAGTCCGGGCACAGCTTTGAAAATGCCGTTTACGGCCTCATAAAGATACTGCTGCGCGTTTTTTGAGAACGGGCAGAAACATGAATCGCCAATGTGGACCGCGCCGCCGAGTTCAGGATGCCGTTTCAAGATTGGACTGTCCGCTTCCCATGCGGCAGGTTCAATGCAGAAAATATAGGTTTTAATCCCGTAGCGCAGGCATTTGTCAACCGTACTGCGTAATTTTGTCAGCCTCTTTAAGCTGTCTTTTCCATATTCCGGAGTTATGGACGTCTTACATAAATCACTGAATTTTATGGTCAACCACAGACCGTTGATACCTTCATGCGCCAGCCGGTTCAAGTATTCATCAGGATAATAATCAACCTCGTCCAGCAGTTCGTCGCGGTTCAGCGGCGGACGTTTGATCGGACCAAAAAAACAGCGGGAAATCCGGTTTTTGACCCATGCCGTCCTGTGAATCTCGCCGATTTTAAGAAATGGACCGTCAGCGCCATGCAGCAAATCTTCTAAATAAAAAATCCCGCGTCGGATGCCCTCGGTATTTTCTGCAATAATCTTGCATGCGTCTGGCATAATCTGGATTATGAATGAATCATTTTCTCCGGCCTTACCGTATGAGGTAATTATTTTATAACTGCCGTTCTGTTTTATGCCGCATTCGTCAAAAAAATGTTCCATATCTTCATAAGCAGTATCCAGATCGCCCGAGGGATCAGGGAATTCAGAGCACACGCGGATTCCTTCTGATATGTCTGCTTCACAGGCATGGCAAGTTGCTCTGCTCCAGTTGAAAACCCTGTGTTCAGACAACCGGAGTTCCTCAATAAATCGCCATTCTTGCCATGATGGCTGAGAGGGTTCATTAATATATTTAATTCGCACATCTCACCAATATATTTGCGTTTTGGGCCGCTTCAGGTTTGACCAGAATAGCCTGGTCAAGAAAAACTCCGTTTTTCTGCTTTGAGCCTTTAACATAGGCCGGACCGGTGTATTTGACCGATATCCAGGTTTCCCATACATTGTATCCGCGCAATCCATCCGCGGGCGAATAGACAGATGAAAAATCTATTTGACAAAACCAGTAAAACCCCCAGAGATAGGTATTTGGCCCAAATTCAAATGCATTGATCTTATACCAGTGGTATTTTTCATCTTGAGGAACAGCGGTACTGATGACTGAGGCGCTGCGTTTGTCAGTTTCGCTGTAAATCCCGAAATTGTTGGGGTAAAGACCTTTGCGCCCCTTGGCAATATCGTGCATTTCGTCCCCCCCGCGACCGACAATCGATCTTCCAGTCTCCGAGCCAGGATCGAACTCTTTTAAGTTTTTCTCACGGGAAGCATCACGCATGTGCGGCCAGGCAAACTTTCGGATCGTTGAAAAGTGTTTTAGCTGCTCCGGTATCGGAATAGTGAGATAATTGGGACCAGGTTTATTATAATCGGCAATGTACTCAATATATTTTCCCAAAGCCAGTTTATCCTTCTCTTGTCGTGCTGTGGAAATCCACGGCTGCTCAATACGGCTTAAGCATGCAATCCGGTATTCCTCGATTATGTCTTTGCTCTTGAGTCCTGTTCGCTGATAGAAATCATATTGCGGATTTTCCAGTATGACCGCAAGCGGCGTGATCATTTCCTGCTGCACCCGGCGATAGTATGCGCTGTTTATCGGCGCGGCAGCCTGTGCCTTCTGGAGCAACCGATAGACCTTTTCGAGAAAGGCTCCATCGGTATAATAGCGATCTATATTTCTTACATAGTCTGCCGAAGAGTTCATGCTTTTGACTGCTTGCCGCAACATGGTCAGAAACTCTTCCATGGCGGGTGCTGCAGGGCCGTAGCACCCAACCAGATATTCCTTAATCAATGTTTCTTCAGACAGCGTCACGTCCGCTGCCAGTTGCAACCCGAGATAAAGCTGCAAATCAAAAAAGTTTTGGGGATTCCTATGACATAACTCCGCCTCGATGAACAGGTATTTTGCTCCTGCTTTATTGAAAAGGCGAAAGTCCGGCGCAATGGCATCAATCATGGTCTCAATCCGTGGCGGAATGAAAAAATTTCCCATTCCCATATTCCAGTAATCCCAGACGGCAATATTTGCCCCGTTTTTTTCCCAGGCGTCGAGCTGGGACTTCCGGTCGGCATTGATCGTGTTTGTCAGCGGCCGATAACAATCGCTACGACTATAGAGATCGCACCATTGAATCAGCACGTTGGGGGCGGCGCGTATGGTTTTTTGTGCATTTTCGTTGTCAATATAGGCAAAAGTCATTATCTGAACATCTGGATACTCGGCGGCTATTCCTTTTGCCACAAAATTAACATATTGAAGGAGCGGCCCCATCCTGCTTCCCTCGGCAGCAAAGACCAATTCGCAATTTGGACAGCGACAATAGGTGCTGGTGTCGTTCTGGGAAACCTGATAAATGCGCGGCCATTCGATAGCGGGTAGTTCCGAACGGTCTTTTTTTATCACCTCACGCAATTTTGCAAGAGTTATCTCCGCCACCTTGCGGTTTGTCCAGCAGAGATTGCCTTCTTGATTGCGGGCACTAATTTTTGAAGAATCATTGAACTTTCCCCTGTTGGAAAAAAACTCCGGATTAGACACCGCATATATCCGCGGATCAACCCAGAAATATTCATTGTGGCAATCCGTTGCATCACGGCTTTTTGACAACCGATCGAAGGCACTACCGTTACGATTCATGTAGTTTCTTGCAAAAAACAAAGACATTTTCTTGTTTTCTTCCGGCGTATAGCCTTGCCTTTCCAAATATGTAAAAAAGGAGCGTCCGGCAAAGGACGGCGTGCGCCGCAAATCCAATTGCGGCAGCAGTAAATTCCTCTGACATGGAATTACTTCGCTATCCCATGTAAAAAAGCGGCAACCCAATTTACGTTGGAGAAAATGGCAAACAGCATTCCATGTGCCATTGGGGCGTCCACCGCCAATAACGAGGTTCGATCCAACGGTGCGCAGAATATATTCCTCTTCCCCAAAAGTGCCTAGATCAATCCCTGCCTTTTGGGCGAAAATGGTGTTACCGATATAAATTGCTGGCGTACCGCTAGTCACAGCTTCAGTTTGCAGGGAATAATTCTCCCCGGTAATCTGGGTTAGATAATTTTTCAGGTCTTCCGCAGCTGATTTTTCTTTGTCAATCGCGTTTGTAGCAATAATAATTAAGTTACCCAATGCGCATGGTTTCGATTTAGGCTCAGTCGAACCGAAAAGGGGCCCGGATACCATGACTACAGCAAGGATAATAATCAAGTATCTCCATCCATTCATGCATACACCCCTAAAAGAGCAAAAGTTTTGTCCTAAAAAGTTACTTTCACTTAATCGCTTTATTCCATATCTGCCGGTTTGATTCCCAAATTTTCTCATTTTGAACTCCTTGTTTGTTAAATGGTGGCTCTTACAGAACCACGAAAAATCGTAATACTTATTTTCAATAGTTTTAAACTGTCATTGTTGATAATGTTATTCCAATCTATATGTCAAATCGCGCATATATAACAACACAAACTATAGCGTTAAATAGTCATATTAATAAATAGTCAATTCGATTTATAATTGGAATTACAGTACCTCAAAAAAGTTGTTGCCATTACAAATTCGTTTTTACGCGAATCTGATGGTAGGAGCACCGGCACTCCTGAGCCTGAAACGCTTTTCCCTGTACAACCTTTGTCTCAGTACAGAAAATACCTGTTTCTCTGAAATCTACGACGCCACACATCCAGCGCGGCCAGATCATGCAGGATACTATTCCATTCGCAATCATATCACTTGCCGATCATTCTGCGTTTCAATACCCGACGCAGCAGGATTGCCATGAACGAGCAGAACACATGACCACGGAGATGCGGTCAAGCCGATGAAATAGTCATGGTTCAGAGAAAATGTCACTATACATAACTGTTTATATTGAGTGCTAATTCCGTCGCGCTTAGCGATGTACTAGCGCTTCATTGAGGCAGACCATATAACGCCGCCCGTTTTCCTTTATTTCCTTTTCTTTCCGCGGTTGTAGTTTCAGGTTAGACGGTTCTACTTCTTAATGCGTCCTTGCTTGGACAGTACCCTGAAACTACTTCTTTGCGATTGCTGACCACGAAAATATATACTCAGGTTCGCACGCTATTGCCTGATTCCAGCCAGGAGGTAACTTGCATTATCTAAGTTTCCGCGATCATCCTTTTGGTTGTAAAGTTCATTGATTGTATGTGCTGTCGCATGTCCGTCAAAATAGAGAACGTTTGTCCGCCCTTTGAACCGCGAGAAAGGTCCAGTAATAATGGCATCTGAATACAGTTTAATCGGGCGCGGATCGTGTGCTCCATGACGATAGGCTGGAACAAACAAATCTGCAATGCCTGTTCCCGCCATATTGTTGGTGTCAGAAGCAAATACAGCTACGGATGACCGCGTAATATTGGTGATTTTGTTAAATGCCCTAAGAATAACTCCCCCTGAAAGATAGCCGCTGATGTTTCGATTTACTCCGTAATGCGTGTAGCTGAACAAGGGAGGAGTAGCCGCATAATTTCCCCATCCTATCTGTTCACTCTTGCACGCAAACGTCCCAGTTGGAATCAGTGGACGATATATCGCCCCATAACCTTGAGATGGCGGATTCGTGTTCGCCCCGCCAGCAAGCACTTGGTACCAATACATACTTTCCTGTCGCTGCGGAATAACCCAGTTTGCATTTGCGTCTGAATATCCAGCCTGGGCCAGACCAATCTGTTTGAGATTATTTAGACAGGAAATACCATTTGCCACGCTTCTAGCACGGTTCAGCGCCGGGAGCAGCATTGAGGCCAAAATTGCGATGATGGCGATCACAATGAGGAGTTCGATTAAAGTAAAACCTCTAAGCATCAACGAGTTGCGACTTATCGGCTCTGCCTCATCGACCAAACCGTGCGTGCGGTTTTCCCTCACACGGCTTTCCCCCTGTTCTTCTTCGTTTAGCATT
>CAIPAT010000037.1 GCA_903863035.1 uncultured Lentisphaeria bacterium | reverse complement strand
ATAGATATATTATCTTTTTTTAGCAAAAAAACACTACGGGTAGAAGCAGGGCAGGATGAATAAGCAGGAAAAGGCATTATTGTATATTTGCAAGTAGATTATTATAAGCGTATTATAAATTACGCCAAACTGACGCTATAGATTTTACGACAGGAAAAAATTGATTTAAAGACTATTTATATAACAAAATATGATTAATTATGCACAAAACTACAAAAAATATGGGGTCAGACCCCGCTCAACCGAAGATTATTATGAGAAAGATTTGGATAAGGCAAAGAGTTTATGCAGTGACAAAAACGGAACTAAATTTTCTAAATGGCATGCAACACAGGATGATGTGGATAATCCGGAACTCGCTGTTTCGTATTTAGGTTCCGCATTGCATGCCAAGCAGGATATTTATGCTCACGGTAATTTTGACGTAACTTTTAGCGTTCATAATTCCCATAGTCCTCAACCTGATTTATTAAGTTACAATAGCGATGTAAGCGATTATCCTGACGATACTGGGTTAGATTCGGATGGTCGTGATGGAGTGCCAACTGATATAAAATATGTAAAAAGTTTGGGTATTCCTTATGGTTATGCAATGTTTCATAAAGGTGAAAATAAGAGAATTAACGCAACTCAAGGCGCAACCATGGCGGCCTTGAGAGATTTCCAGAGTCATCTTAAACAACAGAAGAAGTGTTGTAAATGTCTTGAATATTTCGGAGTGAATAAAAAACCATGAAATTATTAATCAATATATCCGCGTCGATCATATTATTTTTTATAACTGGTTGTTTCAGTATCAAAACAGTATCTGATCAGATGCGATTAATGAGCGCAGTATCAGAAAGTGGTAAACCCGGCGTAAGCTGTTTGGATGAACCTGCTGTAAGAAGATTGATTGATAGCGGGGTTGACGTCAACACCCCGTTGCCGAAATGGAATGGTTCGACTCTTTTATTCATTGCGGTTGAGGAAAATAAACCAGATCTGGTGAAATTTTTATTGGAAAAAGGGGCGAAAACCAATGTCAAAGACAATCAAGGATTTACACCTTTGAATAGCTCTGCGCTTCAGCAGGTAAATAATACTGCGCAACAGCAAGCAAATTCCGTAAAAATTGCTGAAATGCTGTTGAAGAATGGAGCTGATCCAAATTTAGGTAAAGAACCTCCAATAATTCAGGCCTGCCTGAGTCGTAATTTTAAGCTAATTAAATTATTAGTCGAATACGGAGCCGATGTTAATATTAAAGCATATCCCAATGGTACTCCTTTGAGGTGTTCTGTTCATGATTTTCAAATTACCGAACTTTTGATAAGCAAAGGAGCCAATGTTAATGCTCAAGACTGCATTGGTGATACGGTATTAATGAACGCTTTAAGTTATGAAAATCCAGAAAAGGCTATTAAAATAATGAAATTGTTGATAGAAAAAGGAGCAAATATAAATGCAGTTTCACATCCGTGGGGACAGAAAGAAGGAGAAACAATCCTTGATTTGGTGATGCGCGGATACCCCAAGGGAATAGCGAACTTCCTGCGTGCTAACGGGGCTAAAACCGCCCAAGAACTTGGTGTTAACGCTGATATTGATGAATCTGGAAGTAACCGCGCTAACGATGAAAAAGCTTCGAAAACTGCGCTTAATGAGTCTAATATTAAAGCTAATGAGCCCAATATGCAAATGTCTTCGGATACGGTAAAAGCCCCTGCTGTCATGCAGATTGTTCAAGCTACTAAAGGGAAACTATCGCAAATAAAAGGATACACTGCCAAGGTAGAGCGGCAGGTGCTTGATGTCAATGGCGGTTTTGACAAATTCATTGAAGAGCAGACTGTTCGCTGTCCGGATCAAATGCTTGTTAAGGGAAAGGTGGTGGCAGCTCACAATAGAGACACTGTTGGTAGGAATATTACTACCATTATTGATGGAAGCAACTTATATTCACGTTCCGACAACAAACATTATGACGATAGGAGTAAGAAGAGTTTCAAAGAAATTGAACAAAATGGCGGCCCGTCGCTTCGTCTGTTCATGGCATATATGGGCAATCTGGCTGATCCATTTGCCATATATAAACTGGATACACTCAAATTAGAGAGTGAAACTGCAAATGAATGGGTGTTGACCGCCGACTATAAGCAACTCCCCGCCATGCCGTACTGGCTGCCGCGCTGGACTAACCGGATTACAATTGATAAAAAGAGTGGACTAATTAAAAAACTGGAAGCCTTGATTAAAGAACTGGAAGAACCGGTGATTCTGCTTGATGTCAAGTCTGTTTCTACCTTCTCCGATGCATCTGATATTCCTGAGTCCACTTTTAAAGTCGATTCGAAAACAGATGGCAAACTCTAACCATAATGACCTATAACTCCTAATTTAACAAGGATAACCAAAGATGAAATTCATCACCCCAATAATGTTAATTATCACTTGTTGTGTCTCGCTGAATTTGATGGCTAAAGACCAGATCGAGCCTGTCCCCGGCTCAGAGTGGAAAATTCCGGGTATTGGAATGGAATTTGTCTGGATAAAAGCGCTGGACTGCTGGGTGGGAAAATACGAGGTGACAAACGAGGAATACAGGAAGTTCAAGCCGGACCATGACAGCAGGAGTTATGAAACTATTTCTCTAAACGGCGACCGCCAGCCGGTGGTATATGTAAACTTTAAAGATACCGTCGAGTATGCTAAATGGCTGACAGAACGTGAGCATAAGGCTGGACGACTCCCCGCCGGATACTGTTACCGTCTGCCGTCAAATACTGAATGGACGGCATTCTGTCAGTGCGGGGACAATCGTGAATACCCGTGGGGTAACTTAATGCCGCCGAAATATGGGAATTATAATCAGATGGATGACTACAATGACGGCTTTCCAGTAACCTGTCCGGTGGAAAAGAGTGGGAAGAATGATTGGGGTTTGTATGGCGTCGGCGGGAACGCCAGTGAATACGCGGGGGCGGATTACCCTTTCATCAATTTGCGCGGTGCTTCGTGGTTTGATTACTATCACGACGATTTGCGGTCTTTGCATTGCGTTCATGACTATTATGCCATTCGCTACGACTTCAGCGGTTTTCGTTTAGTGTTGTCGGCCCATTCTATTCAAGAATAGGATTTTTGAAACTATCCGTGGGCTGATTTAGCTTTGATTTTTTCTGAGACTGAATCCCAATGCAATAACAAAAAATTATTTATATATAAGGAAATCTTATGCGTTTCATTGAACTGACGTTATTGACTGGGCTGCTGGCGTCTGGGTATTCGGGGCATGGGCAGGATTTTGTTAAAAGTGAAAAATCGACAGTTTCGGTAAAGCCCGCTCAGGGGCCGGCATCGGTCAAGAGTACCGGGGCAGCAATCGTTGCCGCTCCGGCTGCTGCCGACTGCAAGGCCATTCTGGAGAAGTTCGTACAGGCATATTCGGCTCTGGATGATAAGGCATTGACCGCGCTGGCGGACAAACCGGAAATCATAGCCGCAACGCTCAAAGAGATGCAGGAGTTCAAACAGTCCGGGATGACGCCGGTACTGACGATTATGCCACTGCAAACGCGTACAGAGAAAGAAATCACGGCGATTGACGCTTTAGTGTCACTGTCGGTCAAGGACAAATATCTTTACCGTAACGGCCCCGCGCTGTATATGTTCAAGGACGGCAAGCTAGCCGGAATTAAAAAGAACTTCAATCCGGCCTTTGTCAGTTCGTTCTGGCAGGCGGTATTACAGGCCGATAAGATCGGCGTACTCGAATCCGCCGACCGCGCCAAAGAACTTAAATTGTCCTCGCTGTTGCCGGATGAAAAGCTGGACGGCAAAATCACTTATCCGGACTGGCTGATTTATCAGGTCAGGTCTCCCGGCAAATATCTGTTACCCTTGAAGAAAAGCCCGGACGGTTATGCCGTCATGGGACAGTATTATCTGATTCCGGCTTTAGGCAGTACCGATCCGAAGAAACTGGCCGATGCTTTCAAGCGTTACCGGGAACTTAAGCCGGAAGCGGAACGCGCTTTCCTGAAAGAGTTGCTGACTGACGACCCGTTGCATCCGGGTTTTGTTATGCTGGCCCAGCCGTGCATCGGCAACCTGGCCGCAATGGGTGAATTCAGGAACCCGTTGGAACCACAGGAATTGAAATACTGGCAGGATATTTATGCCCGTAAGACAATGCCGACTATCGCAAGGCGGCATCTGCTGCTGGTGCTGTCCGGCAGTAACTTCCTGCAAAGCAAAGCCGCTTTCACCGAAGCCCTGCAAGACCCTGAGTTAAGCGAATTCGCCGGAACCATCTGGTCCCGCAGAGACAAAGCCGCCTTTGAGGAACTGATGATAAAGTGGCTGGGCGATCCGAAGCTGTGTCAGTATGCTTTACAGAATTCGTCTTCACAGGCTGGCAATCCGAAATATGTCGCCGCCGCCATGAAAGTCTTCGACCCTAAGAGCAAGGACAAGACTAACCTGAAGTATTTCATGCCGGTGCTTTGCGCTCCCGATAACAGCAAAGGCGAGAAGTTCGTCAAGGCCTTTCTTAA
Source organism: uncultured Lentisphaeria bacterium (assembly GCA_903863035.1). Classification (GTDB taxonomy): domain Bacteria; phylum Verrucomicrobiota; class Lentisphaeria; order Victivallales; family Victivallaceae; genus CAIPAT01. Next base: position 8,598 of record CAIPAT010000037.1, on the reverse strand, counting down.
CGAAGCCGCCAACCCGGACGACTTAGTGCTTTACCAGAAGACCTTTGAAGCGATCTGCCGTTACAACACGACCGGATATACCGATGAGATCAAAACTTTCCTGAACAATCATAAGAAAGACGAACTGCTGCTGAAAAGCACCGTGTATCCGATGGCGCTGTACTGCCTGTGCAAGTCAAATGATCCCGCTGGCTACAAGGGTGCGCTGGGCCATATCGCCAAAATCCAGACGGCGGATACCACCGGAAAGCATGATCTCAACCTGGAAAAGATGTTTATGATGGTTTTCTTCCAATATGCGCCACGCTACCGGAAGCTGGACCAGTTCAAGCAGGACTTCCAGGAGAAACTGTCCGCACTAGAGAAGGCCAAGGCAATCGTCAAGAAAGATGAGCCGAAGAAATAGCTCCGTCCGGCGGAGGGCGATGGTTCGGGGATGATAATCCTGTCTATCCTGCTAAAACTTGATTCTGACAAGGTCCAGCTTGCGCTTCTTCTCTTTCCGCCACATCAGCAGCGTGAAGACCAGCAGCGATGCCGGTATGACAGCGAAGTTGCCGACGTACTTGGAATATTGCAACAGCTTCAGCGAATCATACCAGCGTTTCGCCGATAAGCACCAGCAGTGCGCCCAGCGCGGCCCCGATGCCGAACGCCAGCAGCACAAACCGCCAGAAATACGTTCATGTAGATGCCTTGGCAAAGAGATTCATAAGTGTCGGTGGAGCTGTCCGGTTCCATTGCGGGAATTAAGTTATTCCATGCAGTCTTGACCCAGATGGCAAATAGTTTGCCGTACCGCCGGCGCTAAATTAAGCAATCATGGGCGATTTTATCGTAATATCGGCTACAGTATATGATGCAATCGCTGCAATTTTTTCGAGAGGTAAGATTTAAATGACATTTTCAGAAAATGATTTTATCGTTGCGCTGCCGGATGAGCGGAAAACCAGGAGCCGGCAGAAATCAGCAGCCGGGCAGAGAACATTTCCGTCCGTCGAGGCCGCCAGGGACGCTATCCGGAAACTCCGGGCCAAGGGTAAATGTTCAGGCGAAGTGAGGATATGGATCCGCGAAGGCGTTTATGTCTTGAATGAAACCATGATTTTCACGGCGGAGGATTCCAATGCCAGCTACAAAGCGTATCCGGGCGAAAAAGCGGTTTTTTCCGGAGGCGCCGCCATTGACAACTGGCAGGAGTCGAAATCTGGGAAAAAACGGCTCTGGACCGCCGATGTTTCGGGGATTATACAGCGGGCAGGCGTATTTAAACAGCTTTTTGCAGACGGGAAACGCTGTCCGCGGACCCGGTTCCCCAAGACGGGATTTTTGAAACTTGGCGACTTGACGCCGGAAGTCAGGAAGGAGCTGTTTGATGGAACCGACAAGGTTATTATTGAGCGTAAAAATGAGCTGTCGCAGATCAGGAGCTTTAAGCATGTGGAATTAATCGCGCTGCATTTCTGGATAGAAGAGCGTCTGCCGGTGGAATCATTCGACCGGGAAACCGGGATAATCACCACTGCCCGGCAAACCAGATTCAGCGTTGCCGGCGATAAAAATATCGGGTATCTGGAAAATGTAGCCGAAGCGCTCACTGATGCCGGGGAATGGTATCTTGACGAAGATAAAGCTTTGCTGCATTATCTGCCCCGCCAGCATGAAAAGACCGGCGAGACCTGTGCGGTGGTTCCGGTACTGAAGCAACTGCTCCGGATAGACGGCGACCCGTACAGAAATAAATTTGTCGAGAATCTGAAATTTGAAAATCTGGAATTTGAATATTCCGCGTGGATGCAACCGGACTGGGGAGCGAAACGCTTTCATCCGGGTCTGCCGCGTTCCAGGTGGCGGCTGAACAGCGCCTGCAAATGGACCGAGGAATCGGAAAAATCAAAGCTGTATGGCGCGGCGCCGCAGGGCGCGGTTGATGTTCCAGGCGTTATTTATCTGGAAGGCGCGAAAAACTGCGCGATCTCCGGCTGCGGTCTCCGGCATTTTGGCTGGTACGGCATTGAGCTCGCCGACGGCTGTTCCGGAAATCAGCTTACCGGCAACACCATCGGCGATACGGGGGCCGGCGGGATCAAGGCCGGCGGCGCAAAAGACGCGGTGCATAAAAGTGCGCTGACTTTTGACAACATCATCACCGACAACCATATTTTTTCCGGCGGACATGTGTTTATGAGCGCACTGGGGATCGGGCTGTTTCACACTTTCGGGAACCTGGTCGCCCATAATCATATTCATGATTTTAAATATACGGGAATTTCCTGCGGCTGGGTCTGGGGATACGGTGATAACGTCACCCGTGAAAACCGCATCGAGAAAAACCATATTCACCATATCGGGGACGGCTCTTTGAGCGACATGGGCGGCATTTATCTGCTCGGAATTCAGCCGGGAACCAGAATTGCCGGGAACCTGGTTCATGACATCAGGAAATATCATTACGGCGGCTGGGGGATCTATACCGACGAAGGCAGTTCCCATATCGTCATTGAAAACAATATCTGCTACAACCTTGACAGCCAGGGTTTTCACCAGCATTACGGGCGGGAAAACATTATCCGGAATAACATTTTCGTTTCCGGCCGGGAGGGCGCCGCGGCGCTGACGCAGGGCAATGGAAGAAATACCGGATTTGAGCACCCGGGAGTCAATTCCACCTGTGCGGTGACGTTTTATAACAACATCTTTGTCACTGACGGCATGCCGTTCTTTTTCAACTCCAACAAAACGAGTACGGCCTATTTGAAAAAAGAGTTTTTCTCTGATCTCAACCTGTTCCGGGATATTGCCAAAAAGAACATAATGCTTGGCGACGGCAATTTTGAAAAAATCGAAAAAACATACAGCCTGAAAAAGTGGCGCAAGCTGGGCTTTGATTTAAAGTCCATACTGGGCGATCCCAAATTCAAAGATCTCAAAAAATTCGACTTCCGGCTGAAAAAAAGTTCTCCGGCGTTCAAGCTGGGATTCAAGCCGATTGATATGAGCGACGTCGGACCGAGAAAGATTGACGACCAGGCATAACCGTATAGGAATTTGTATGAACTTAACCGGCTGCGCCGGGACTTTAACCACAGAGACATCTTTTTACCACGAAAAACTTAGCGCAGCATAGCCGCAACCAAAAAATACACCTTAACCACGAAAGGCACGAAAATTCACGAAAGTAAATCCAAAAATACAGCTTCACCATGAAGGGCTTAGCGCGGCATAGCCGCAACCCAAAGGTTTAACAGGGATGGACAGGATAAACAGGATAAGAAAAGGTAACTTCATCCCGCAGGCGCGGGAGCATGAAGGGAGTGAAGTAAAACCTGGGAGCGCCGGTCGTCTGACCGGCTTTAGGGATTTCGCCTTTGGCGACCAACGCCTCGCCGTTGGATCACGCCCGGCGGGCCGCCGGTGGCATGTTGCGAGAAACAATTTTTTGTTTGCAGGGGACACCCGGACAGTTCCGGGTTCCCCCTTGCATCCCTCCTCCTGAACTTCAATTTGACGGCTAAAGTGATGAAAGTTCTCCGGCGTTCAAGCTGGGATTCAAGCCGATTGATATGAGCGATGTCGGTCCGAGAAAGATTGACGAAGTTACGGCACCCGGAGCATGACCAGCGGGGTTTACGCTGCATGGTTCCATGTTTTTTGGAACTGAATATCCAATAACCAAGGGGAACAGCCGAAATGAAAACCTAATTCAATATCCAATAACCAACACGGAATATCCAATATCCAAGGGAAACAGCCGAAATGAAAACCTAATTCAATATCCAATATCCAACACGGAATATCCAATATCCAAGGGGAACAGCCGAAATGAAAACCTAATTCAATATCCAATAACCAACACGGAATATCCAATATCCAAGGGAAACAGCCGAAATGAAAACCTAATTCAATATCCAATAACCAACACGGAATATCCAATATCCAAGGGAAACAGCCGAAATGCAAACCTAATTCAATATCCAATAACCAACACGGAATATCCAATATCCAAGGGAAACAGCCTGGAGCCATAAGACAGAAACTGGTATTGCTGGAGGGTTGTGCTCCGTCACAACCGGATTTTAGGCAGCCGAAAAAGCTACGGCACCCGGAGCATGACTGTGCTTTCCAGGAGGAAACCAAAGAGGATTAGCGCCAGCGCCATACCCATGAGCATTGGCGCAAACTCTTTATAATCAATGTATTTAGGCTGTTCGATAACGGTTTTTTCCATGCGGTTGATTTCGTTCATGACATTTTCGAGTCCCTGCGCGTCATAGGCCTTGTAATATTTGCCGTCGGAATATTCGGCGATGTCCTTGAGCAGTTTATCGTCGAATTCACCCTTTACCGGAACAAAACTCAGTCCGCCGAAACCCTGCCTTAACACACAGGCATTGTCGCTGCCGATGCCGACAGTATAGATAACGACATCACTGCTTTTACCCAGTTTCGCTGCCTGGCGTGGCGTGATCCGGTCGTCAATATTATTGGCGCCGTCAGTGAAAAGAACCATGACCCGGCGTTTTGAGTCGGATTTTTCCAGACGGCTGACTGCGCTGGCGATTGGCGAGGCGATATTGGTGCGGTCGCCGATTACGCCCGGGGCCAGCCGGGTCATGTTGGCGATGAGCCAGGCATGATCCAGTGTCGGCGGACAAATATTGTATGCCAGTTCGGCAAAGCCCACCAGCCCGATCCGGTCATTCGATCGTTTTGCGATAAACTTGCCGATTTCCTGTTTGGCGGTTTCCAGACGGCCTTTGACCTTTTCCGCTTTGATCAGGTCATAAAGTTGTTTTTCCGTCGTGACGCCGGGCGGAACATCAATCGATTCCATACTGCCGGAGAGGTCAAGGGCCAGCATAATGTCAATGCCTTTTGCCTTGATCACAACATGTTCAGAACCCTGCCGCGGACGGGCCAGCGCGCAAATCAGCAGCGCCAGCGCAATCGTAAAAATCATGAACGGCAGCCGGAATGACGACGGTCTGCTTCCACTGCTGACAGCAAGAAACGGTTTTACCGTTGAAACGCGGATTGACGGCAGCGGTTTGCGCCAGGCATAGATGACCAGTAACACAAACGGAATATAGAGCAGGAGCACCCACGGATATGCGAAAGAGGTCATTTGTCGCCTCCTTTCTTGTTGAGTTCAGGTGTCGGGCGGGTTTCGGCAACCAGCGCTTCGGCTTTGTCCAGCGCCACGCTGAGCGTATGCTCGTCAGGCGGCAGTTTGGCAAATTTGACGAGATCGGCAGCCGTCATAAATTCCCGCAGAAACGGACGCTGATTTTCCGGCAGCACCCCGTCCGGTTTGTTGAGTTCTGCCAGAAATTCATAGGTAGTCTGCTTCGGCGCATTGATTCGGAAACGTTTTTCCAGGTACTGCCGCACCACATCGGTCAATTTGACGAAACAGGTTTCCATTTCGATTTTGCCCTGACGGAAGCCGATGCGCAGTTCCGCCAGTTCCAGCAATGCCGTTTCCCACGGAGCAAGCACCGCCGGTCCTTCCTGCCGTTTTCTGAAAATGCAATACAGCGCGGCAATGACCAGCAGCGCCAGAAGAATTGCGCCGATTATCCACAGCATTTTTTTCTGAGCGATGCCGGGATCGGGCAGTCGGGATGCCACCAGCAGTTCGCCGCCTTTGGCATTCTCCAGCGGCAGAACTTTAAATTCCGGAATCCGTAAATCCATATCCAGGTCAATACTCTTTTCGTCATAACGGTTAAATTTGACATCAAGTTTGCCGGGCGGAATCAGGCCGGTGCGATAAGGTCTCATTTCAACAGTTACTTGCCATACAGCATAACCGACACCCCATTGCTGACGGACAATTGACGGGTCGGACAGTATGGTTGCGCCCTTGCCGGCTTCGGCCGCGGCTTCAATCGGACGGCGGTGCCACGGCATTTTCAGCAGAACAGATGCGGTTACCGTATCGCCGAGCCGGCTGTCGCCGGGCGGCGTCATGACGATGCCGGTCAAATCCCGGACCGGAGTATTGGTTTTGACTCCGTACCAGTAGATGACGGCCGCCGCGCCGGGCATGAGGATCGCGGCGGAGATTACCGTCACAATCAGCGCGAACAATATTTTACGGCCTGTTTTTTTCTTCGTCATTTGTATAAATCCATCTATTTTCGATATTTACGGTTACTGAAGAACGTAACCAGCGGTTTTACATAATCTTCGCCGCAGCGGATGTCAATGACGTCCACCTTGGCGCGGTCACAACTCTTCTTGATGCCGTCATGCATGCCGGCGGCGAAAGTACGGAACTTTTCGAGTCCGGAGTTTTTGCTGCCGTCGAAAGCCGCATTGCGTCCGGTCTCGGCGTCTTCCACCATAATGCTGACGCTGCGCGGCCAGCGCAATTCCAGGGGGTCGAGAATCCGCACCGCGACCAGATCGTGACGGCGGTTGACGATTTTCATAGACTTTTCGAATCCGTCATTGTCAAGCATGTCGCTGATCAGGAAGACCACGCTGCGTTTGTGCAGCAACTGCATCGTGTTTTTCAGTACGGCATTAATATCGGTTCCCCGGCGCTTAGGTTCGTAAGCCATCAGTTCACGGATCAGGCGCAAACCGCGGGTCCGGCCGGAACGCGGCGGCAGATACAGTTCGGTTTGGTCTGTGAAAAGCATCAGCCCGACTTTGTCATTGTTGCGGATGGCGCTGAACGCCAGCAGCGCGGCGGTTTCGACGGCGCGTTCGCGCTTGGACTTGTCGCCGCTGCCGAAAGCCCCGGAAGCGGAGACATCCACCAGCAGCATTACCGTCAGTTCGCGTTCTTCGACATATTTCTTGATGTACGGCGTACCCATGCGGGCGGTGACATTCCAGTCGATATCCCGGACGTCATCTTCCGGAGTGTATTCCCTGACTTCGTCAAATTCGATTCCGCGACCTTTAAATACGCTGTGATAAGCGCCGCCGATGATTTCATCAACCACCCGGCGGGTCCGGATCTCGATCTTTCTTACTTGTTTTATGAGTTCAGAGGGCAGCATGATTTTTGCCTTCCAGTTAAACTTTGCGCGTTGTTCAGACTTGAAAACTAAGGTGTTCTCAATTCGTCAAGCACCATTTTAATGACGGCGTCAGTATCCAGATTCTCGGCTTCCGCTTCATACGTCAGCATGATGCGGTGACGGAGAATGTCAGGGGCGACGTCTTTAACGTCCTGCGGCACCACATAAGCGCGGCCTTCCAGAAATGCGGCGGCTTTGGCGGCCAGCACCAGGCAGATGGCGGCACGGGGCGATGCTCCGTACTGGATGTAGTTGACCAGGTCGCCGAGTTTTGCTTCCGTCTGACGGCTGGACAGTTCGGCATGACGGGCCGGTCGGGTCGAGATAGTAATATCAAGGATATACTCGATAATCTTTTCGTCAATATAAATCTTATCCACCCATTGCCGGGCAGTTTCAATATCTTCGAGGCGGCCGACGGCGATGGCGCTGAGATCAACGTCCGGATGCGCCATCCGCTCGATAATCATTCTTTCTTCATCGCGCTTCGGGTAATCTATTCTGATTTTGAACATGAAACGGTCAACCTGGGCTTCCGGCAGCGGATAAGTGCCTTCCTGTTCAATCGGGTTCTGGGTGGCCATAACCAGGAACGGCTTCGGCATCAGCAGCCGTTCGCCGGCAATCGTCACCTGCTTTTCCTGCATACATTCGAGTAATGCGCTCTGTACTTTGGCAGGTGCGCGGTTAATTTCATCGGCCAGCACGATATTGGCGAATATCGGGCCGGGTTTGGTGCTGAAAGAATGTTCGTCCGCATTATATATACGGGTGCCGATCACGTCCGCCGGAAGCAGGTCCGGCGTAAACTGGATGCGCGAAAACGATCCATGCAATGACTGGGCCAGCGTCTTTACCGCCAGGGTTTTGGCCAGGCCGGGAACCCCTTCCAGCAGTACATGCCCGTTGGCGATCAGGGCCAGCAGCAGGCGGTTGACCAGATGTTCCTGCCCGACGATGATCCGTCCGATTTCCGTTTTTAGCGGCTGGATAAACGCCGCTGCCTCGCGAATCTTTGACTGCAATTGTTGTATTTCGTTCTGCTGCATATTCATATCTCCTATGTGATTCTCTAATAATTGCACGCTTCTGTCGCTGTTAGACAAAGGTAATGCCAGAAAGTTCATTTTAAAACTATGTTTAAAGATAAAAGCAAAAAAAACACCAGAACTTAACCGGCTGCGCCTGGACTTTAACCACAGAGACATCCCGCAGTCGCGGGACTAACCCGAGAGTTAGCAGGACACGAAAAAAGGCAAATACAGTCTCACCATGAAGAACTTAGCGCGGCATAGCCGCAACCAAAAGAAACAACTAAATACACTTTAACCACGAAAAACACGAAAATTCACGAAAAAGAACAAATACACTTCATCCCGCAGGCGCGGGAGCATGAAGTGAATGAAGTTAAACCCGGGAACGCCGCTCTCCGCAGCGGCTTTATGCATGTCGCCTTTGGCGACCAACGCCTCGCCGTTGGATCACGCCCGGCGGGCCGCCGGTGGCGAGTAACTGGAAACAATATTTTGTTTGCAGTCCCGAGACTGCGGGACGGACAGTT
>CAIPAT010000036.1 GCA_903863035.1 uncultured Lentisphaeria bacterium | reverse complement strand
TACCCTGCTGTATTTTGTACATTATCACCTGTTAGGTTAGTTGTTTATTATCGCTTTGCAAGAGTCATAATATACTGCTAATCAACAGGTTTAACTAGTTTTTAATTAACTTTTTTCACGAATTCTTTCACGGATTCAAGTAATAGTTGTACTTATTTTGTCGCAGGAACAAATTGATTTATTTCTGCTGTTTTTTTTCAATTTCCGCTGCGACATCTGCAAACTCAATTGACGCACCGGGTTTTACCATGATTGCAACAGCAATCTCACTAATTCCAGGACTTCCCTCTGGTATTAGAATTTCCACACTATATTCCGTCCATTCTTCAGTTGCCTGGAATTCTTTCCAAGGATTGAATGCTTTACTAATCCCGCATTCATACGGATAGTAATACAAGCCTAGTCCAACTCGCCCTTTACCTTTGACCATAGCCTTGATAATGCATTTATCCCCCGCCGAGATTGTCCACTTTTTGCTGAACCAAATTTGAATTGCTTTAGTTTGTGAAGTCACTTGCAGCGCATTCTTTTCTGTATCTGGAATTTTATTCAACGTGATTGTTGCTTCATTATCCCAAAAACCGGGTTTATTAGGGAGCCATCCTTCTGGAAGACCAGACTTCAGTTTAGAACCGAAACTGCCTTTGATGTCCAGTTTTTCTCCGGCGGATAAAATCCAGCTAAAACTGAAAATCGCGGCGGCCATCATTAGAGTCTGTATTTTTTTCATTTCTTTCATTTCCTTGTCTTGATGTGTTTTGGTATCCCGGTCCCTTTAAACGGTATTTTAAACAGCGGAGACCACGAGTTATCATCCTAGGAGCAATTCCCCAGGTGTCGATTGGCTGCTCCGCCAGTTTCATTGTAACAGCCTGCAATGGGCCGGCGCTTAAAAGTTGATTTTTGATTAATTCATCTTATTCTCCTTCTGTTTCAAATATCCAAGGGAATTTTCAGCGCTGGATCCTTCCTGAACCGTCCCCGCTTCGTCCGTTCAATCCCCGGCATTCCAAGCCATCGTTCTTTTGTCCGCGACTTATCCATCACAACCAATTTACTTCGCATAATGGCATCTGTCTGAGCATGAGAATGCATGTGCATCTTCTCCTTTATTTTTATCTGAATCCGTGACGGCTTCAACCGTCACTCTTAACCTCCGGTTTTTACGTTATCGTTGATGCCAATTCGCCGGGTTTCGATGTCGGCACCCTAGTTTTTTCGATTCATCGACACGGTTTCAGGCTTTATTCAACGCCCTCTCAAAAATCCGAGAGCACCACGCGCAACACCTCGACCGCCTCCTTCTGCCGCGAGATGATCACATACAGATACCCCTCATGGATCATCGTATGCGGGTATCCATATTCCCCTTCTTTTGACCGACCCGCCCGGTCGCGCATCTCGTAATGCTCTTCGCCGAGAATGCACCGCTCATTAAAAACGTAACCATCGCGCGACAGAGAGAGCACCAGCGGTGTTCGATTCCCCTCAATCGGGTTACTCACGATGTAGAATCGTCCGTCCGGCAAACGACCGCAGTGAAATTTTGCATCAATGTTACTGAACGCCGTTTCCACCGGCGCGGACCAGGTCAAGCCGTTGTCGGTGCTTTCCGTAAGCCACATCCAAAGCCGTAACCCATCGTTGCCTATACTCCTGAGCAGCATATGCAGTATGCCGTCATCGGTTTGATAAAACGAACCTTCACAGAGGGTGGTTGGCCAGTTTTTTTTCGCGCGCACTGCCGTCCACTCAGCAGGATCGTCTTTTGTCGTGAGAATCTCGGGGCGGTAGATGCCGGTCATTGTCCAGCCCTGCAGCCCTGCAGGATCGTCGGTATAGGGGAACGCGACACCCCCGGCGATGATAAGTCGGCCGCTGGCGGTTTTTTCGGGCCCGTGGTTTGGGACGACCGGCACGTGTAAATTTTTCGGTGCGCTCCAAGTGACGCCATCGCCCGTGGTCAACGCAAAAACCGTCGTATTCACATAGCCGTCTTCATGCATCCCTACATAGGCGGCGAGCACGCCGCCATATTCGTGGAAACCGGCAGCGTAAAGCACGGTTTCATTGCCGATCGCGTCGAGCGGCGGCGTCATGAGCGGACAGGGTTCGCTCCAAGTTTTGCCATCGCCCGATTTTGCCACGAGCACGCGTTGTCCGGGATAGTCCTCACCTATCAGGCCGTTCGACCATATCGCCATCCATTTGCCTTTAAAAAAAGTTATGTAGGGATGATGCGAATAGAACCATTCGTGTTCCGGACGATAGATCCACGCCCGCTCCACGCTCGGATGTCCTATCTGCGGTCGCGGCCACAGGATTGACCGCCCGCCCCTAAGATTCGGATTATTGGTAATTTTTTCGTTGCGTATAATCTTACACATGTATTCTCTCCTAATTTTTCATTTCAGCTCAAAACGCTCCATTAGAAATGACAAGCCGGTCACGATCCTCCCAATTCGGTTTTTTAGGATCCATCTTCATAACCCCGCGGTACAGCATTGCTATGAAATCTGTGCATGAAAAACATCCACCAACATGCCCAAAACCTCTATGCTTTAGCGTTTGGTTATCTCCAGCCGGATGTTCAATGCATATTTTCCCGTACTTTTTATCATTTGCATATCTCAAGTCCTTGAAATTTTCAAGTTATGCATTTACTTTGAGAATGCATGTGCATCTTCTCCTTTATTTTAAATTTAAAACCCTTTTTAAATTGCCTCGACTAACTCTATTTTTGGGGGCAATTTCAAATTGACTTCCGGCGGGATTACGTCAGCTTTGACTGAAACTTCAATCACGCCATGAGGGGTGGGGACAGTTCCGGATATGCTAAGAGATTCAATGTAAAGCGGATTAAAACTGATCTTTGTCCATCCTGGAGCTTCCTGTTTGATTCCGAGCAATATTTCAAAAAAATGAATGAGTGGATGGGCGCTCCAGCCATGGCACAGACTCTGGCTTGCACGCACTTTTTCCCAATTCCAGTTTTCCGGAGCGGTAGACAACCCTGCGTCTGTCCATTCGCCCCACCAGCGGAAAATGCATTCTATAATTTCTTTGCGATAACCTTTCTGCTTTAGCGCCTCGAAAATGTAATACATAAAGAATGAAGACGGCATGATTTCATCGCTCCGGTTGCCATTGACCAGCGGGAGAAGAATATCATCTAACAAATGTTTATGGGCTTCTGGGAATATATTTAAAATTATTGCCAGAGCAGCAACGTGGGGTGACTGTTTTGCGATCAGCTTGCCGTCAGTGGTCAGTCCGTCCCATATACTGCCGGATTCACTATCATAAAGTGTTGCAGTGATTGCCTTTAGCAACTCCTGATAACTGGCATGGCATTCGGCGGCTTTGTCTGCGCATCCGATCAGCAAGAATAATTTTTCAGCCGTGTTCAATGCCCAGAGATACTGAAAATTCAGCAACGCAGGAACTCCTTCATGGTTAAGTGCATCGCACCAATCCAAAAACAACCAATAGCGATTATCATAGTAAACCAGACCATTTGGGGCTGTATGTTCGCAAAAATAGTCCAATATTCCGCAAACCTGTTTCTGCATGGATTTGAACAGGCTGGTATCTCCGGTCTGCCAGTAATATGTCCAATGGGAATTTATCCATACAAGGGAATAATCGGGCAGGATGGTCAATTGATCGCTCGGCGCGATGGCGTAGGTCAAGCCGTTTGGAGTCTGCCTGCCGCCGATAATGCGGAGACCGCGGGCCAGCAGGCGGCTGTCATCGGCAAGCGTAAAAGTGTTGCGCGCCTGTACGATGGCATCCCCCCACCACTGAGCCTGTTCGCGCCACGGACAGTCAACATAGGCATCCATCATGCAACAGCGCTGAGTGTGTTCGCAAAGTTGCCAAATGCGTTGAAGTGTTGCATTGGAAGAATTAAAACTTCCGATACTTTCCAACGGATACAGAGTCTGTCTGAGCGATATATCAACCGTCAATTTGGTATTGCTGCCGCGGCAAATCAAAACCATATAGCGAAATCCAAGAGGCATTAAAAATTCATGTTGATTATTTCCCGAACCCAGGACCGCGCGGTTGCCGAATGATTGCATACTATTGGTGGATTTCGGATGCGGAAGATCCGGTACAAAGCCGGTAATAGTTTCGCAGACCAGAATATCAAGGCATTCCCCTCCCGCAGCGCCACTTACTTTAATAAAAGGAGTTCCAACTACTTCCCTGCCAAAATCAATCAAGACCCCGGATGCAGTATTTTGGTCCGGAGGTTTTTCAAGTGAAATTACAGATGCTGTTCCGGCAACAGGAAACCATTGCCTTTTTTCAATAGCGTAAAGCGTCACTAGATTTTGTGGAACTGCAAAGTTTCCGGCACACTGCCAGGAGGATACTGCCAGTAATCTTTCAGGTAAAATCATGTCGGAAGTCAGGAGCGGAATCGCCCGTTCTTCAAAATCATGCCATGGCATCGAACCTGCCACGCGACTCCACATAGTCGCGTCTTTCTCCCAGTCACCATCATCGAAATCTATCTCTTTCCACTCACTCGACTGTTCGGTCCGCAAATCGCAGAATTCAGCAAAACCCATTTGCACGGAAAATCTTACTATCCCCTTGGAATATCCAGGTGCGACTCTCATTTTCCAACCCTTGCCAGTATCAACAAGTTCCGTTCCTATTTTCCCTGCCACAAGCAACCCCATGCCTCCTGCATACTGATAGGAATATGTAGAAATTCCAGGTTGATAAACCATTGCCGCCAAAGTGTTTTTCCCTTCACGCAGATATGGAGTTATTTCAACGCGATCAAAAGGCCAGCTACCGTGCAGTCCGCGGGCGGGACCTCGTGTTACATACTGTCCGTTCACATAAAGCACATAGAGAGCATCGGCAGTTATCCTGATTTCGGCGAAGTTCGGCACTTTGTTCAGAAGGACGCTATGGCGTGCCTGTACCCGTTGGTCCAAGGCATTGCCGTTCTGACCATAAACCCATATCCACTTTGAGGAACCGAATATTTTGTCCACGTTTCTCGCATCATTCATTTTTAATTATACTCTCTACGTCATAGTTCATACTATTTCACTTTTCAGATTTATCAATTTCTGTATGGCTCTATGGCAGGCGGATTCCAGCGCGGGCGACACCTGGCCAGCCAGCAGTGCCAGATTCATCCTTTTGCTGGTAAAGTTCATAGAATGTGTGTTCCGCCGTATGCCCGTCAAAATAGAGGATGTTTGCCCGCCCTTTCGCACTGAACACAACTACAGCATCAATGGCGTTCAACCACGTATCCTTTGGGCGCGGATCACTCGAGCCATGCCGGTAGGATATCTTGTTTGACTGATCGATAACTTCCCCCGCAGTGTGATTTGAGTCGGCGGAAAACATCGCGATGGTAGGCTTAATGACTTTATTGACCTTGCTATTTTTAGCGATATTTGAATTCATGCCATAGTGGGTGAATGTAAAGTTTGCTGGCGTGTTATTGTAACTCCCCCATGGGGCCGGTTCACTTGGACATGCGTACGTTCCGGTGGGAATGATAGGGGTGCTCATAAAAGGTATCATCCGATTATGTTTCGTACCATAGCCTTTGGCGCATGGCTGATAGTCGCCGCTTCCCGAAAGCACGTTATACCAATATCCATAGTTGTTGGTGCCCCTCTGAACGATCCAATCTTGATTCTCCATCGAATAACCCGCCTGTGCCAGACCAATCTGCTTGAGGTTATTTATGCACTGGATTCCTTTCGCGGTTTGCCGCGCCTTGTTCAGCGCCGGCAGCAGCATTCCAGCCAAAATAGCGATAATCGCGATCACGATGAGGAGTTCGATTAAAGTAAAACCTCTAAGCATC
>CAIPAT010000035.1 GCA_903863035.1 uncultured Lentisphaeria bacterium | reverse complement strand
GATTCCAGGTAGGGTCAGCCGTCCCGGCAGACCGTCTTTATGCATTTCGCCTTTGGCGACCAATCCCGCGCTGCGGGACCGTTGGATCACGCCCGGCGGGCCGCCGGTGGCGAGTAAAGGGAAACAATTATTTGTTTGCAGGGTACCCTTGCATCCCTCCTCCGGAACTTTTAATTGAAGGATAAACGATACCGGCGTAACAGCCGGGTAGGAAGGATGGGAAGAATGGGAAATGAAAAACAATGTACTCGGATGCTGTCTCCCGCGAATGCGGGAAGTGAGAAGGCTGTCCAAAATGTAAAGAATGTGACTGGTGACTGGTGACTGGATACGTGCTAAGTGTTATGTATTACGTGTTACGTGTTACGGTTTTGGACAAAGTGTCCAAAATGGGGCAAGCCCGCGGATGCGGGAGTTGAGGGTTTTGCCCCGCTTGCGGGTCCCGCGAATGCGGGAGAGAAAAGTTGAAAGTTGGAAATCTGGAAACGTGTTATGCTCAACCACTATCCAAGGACTCGGAGTGAGTTATGAAAAATGCAAAGCATTATGCTCAATGACTCTCTCCCGCAGTTGCGGGATCGGAGTGCTGTCCAAAATGGGTGAAAACTTGAAAGGCATTATGCTCAATGACTCTCTCCCGCAGTTGCGGGATCGGAGTGCTGTCCAAAATGCGGGTGGCATGAGGCCAATGGGAATAATGGGAATAATGGGAATAATGGGAAGTGAAAAAATGATCAGCTCAGAAGGTGTCCAAAATATACGGCAAGGCTGTCCAAAATATCCAAGTCCATAGTGTCCATGATATCCAGATTATGAAACCCGTTGTGCGAAACAGCTGTCCAAAATGTCCAAGTCCATAGTGTCCATGATGTCCATAGTGTCCATGATGTCCATAGTGTCCATGATGTCCATGGTGTCCAGACAGGAAACAGAAGAAATAAGGGTTGACATTTCTGCTTTAAGATGTATAATTGAAATAGTGCTATATATCAGTTAAAGGATGATAAAATGTTAAAAAAGATAGACGGTTCGGTGCCGATGCCGAAGTATTACCAGATCAGCGAGAGCCTGAAAGCGCAGATCGTCAACGGCAAGTTACGCCCCGGCGATAAAGTACTGTCCAGCCGGGAACTGTCCGAATATTTCAATACGACCCAGGTGACAGTTTTAAACGCCCTTCGCTACCTTGAAACAGCAGGTTATATTTACAAGACTCAGGGCAAAGGCGTATTTGTCTGTGAACAGAAAGCAGCGGCGCCGTTTTCCCCGAAACAAGGATACCGTCAGGCGGGCCTGATAATGCCTTCGAAAGATGACATGTACCAGAATCTGGCGGATACGCTGATGGCAGAGTTGCAGGCAAAGAACTACTATGCGATTCCCCTGGGGAATTATCTTACCAACGACACGTTCTCCTGCGAAGACAAGGAACTGCGAATACAAAAATACGTTGAGGATAATTTTGATTCGCTGGTCATCGAAGGCACCCGGCATGCGCCCTACCGGAACCTGCATCGGAACAGAGAGAAATTCCATCAACTAAACTATGTGATATTTTATGACACCAAACTGGAATTCCCGGATGCGAATAAGATAATTTGTGATTTTCACAAGGCTGGCTATCTCGGCGGACGGCACCTGATCAACTCCGGCAAAAAGCGGATCGCGATGCTGACATTCGAGCCTTACTCCCCTGCCCTTATCACCCGTCACGGCTGCGTAAAGGAGACTTTCGACTTCATGATTGCCGCCGGGATAAAACAGGCATTGGATGAAGCCGGCATAAATTCCAAATCAAATTTCTCTGTTCTTCAAGATATAGTGACGCCTCACGGTTCAACTGCTGAAAACAGTATTGCCGATTTTATCCGGGATGGCGGATGCGGCGTTTTTTCAGTAGCTGATTTCCGCGCATTGAAAGTCTATCACGCCGCAAAAAAATTAGGTTTGGAAATAGGCAGGGATGTGAGTGTGGTCGGGTTGTTCAACACGTCCTGGGCGGAAGTAGTCACCCCTGCCCTCACGTCGGTTTCCGTCAATGAATCCCAAATCGGAAAAATCACGGCGCAATGCATCACGGAACAGTTGAAAGGAGAAAGAATCATAGTCTCTCCTGAACTTATTATAAGAGAATCATAAAAGGTAAAAAAATGGAAAACAAGATGGATGTTGCAGTATTGGGGCTCGGCGGCATGGGCGGAACACATGTCGGCGCGGCCAAGGCGTCGCCTTATATCAGAAACATTTACGGCTATGAACCGGACCCGGCAAGAGCGGCGCTGCGCGGCAGGGAACTGGGCATCAATGCCACCAGCGACCTGAATTCGATCATGAACAATCCGGAAATTAAACTGGTTTACATTGCCTCGATCAATGAAGCCCATGCCGAACAAACCGAAACGTCCATGCGCGCCGGGAAAGCCGTGCTGTGCGAAAAGCCGATGGGGATTGATCTTTCCGATGCCCGGCGGATGCTGGCGGTGGAAAAAGCAACCGGCGGCTTTCTCCAGATCGGATTTGAGCTGCATTACTCCCAAATGTATATGACCGTAAAAGAGTGGATTGACGAGGGGCTGATCGGAACTCCGGTTAACACTCAATGCCGTTACTATTGCAGCGAATTTCACCTGAAAGACACCTGGCGCAGTAAAAGCAAAGGGACGCTGATCGGTGAAAAACTCTCGCATTACCTCGACCTTCAACGCTGGTGGATTAACAGTCCGGTTGATGAAGTATTTTCCATGAACGCGCCCAATGCGGTAAGCTATTTCAACCATCCGGACAATCACCAGATCAATCTGCGGTTCAAAAACGGAGCAGTCTCCAGTTTGAATTTCGTCATGTATATCGGCGAAACCGACCATGCCGATCCGCTGCTCGAAATGCTGGAAAAACAGGCTGACGACGGCCATTATCTGCAATATCATATTTTCGGAACCAAAGGTGCGATTGAGACCGATGTATTCCGCCGCCGCATCCGCCGATGGGAATTCAGCGACTCCCCCAAACAACTGGTCAGTAAAATTGTCGAAAAAATCAGTTTTCCGAAAGCGGAAGACCAGGTATGGTTCCACAACACCCACGGGCAGAACCTCAGAGTTGCGGAACTGGTCGCGAAAGGGCTGCCGCCGGAAACTGCGGCTTCAGACTCCTATGAAACAATGGTTGCCGGTTTTGCCGCGGAAAAGTCGGAACGCGAAAGGCGTATCGTCAAGCTTTCGGAATTCCAGCAGTAGCCGGATCCTGCTTTTTTTCGCCATTGCCGCTGCCGGAAAAAAGCCAGACGGGACCGTCCCAGAAGGCTTTTTCCAAAAGCCAGAATGGCGATCCAAGCACGTAGCATCCGGCGACGCCGCAATATTTGGATGAGAAATCAATCGGCGGAAAAAACGCGTCGTCGTCGGAGAAATCCCATTTGCAGGTGTTCCAAATCAATTTTCCAGGCCACATTACAGTATAGCCGGCAAAAGAGAAAATACCGCCGCCAACCTGGGCCGGCAACAGATAGACAAAATCTACCGGTCTGGCTTCCTTCCAGTACACGCCGAAAGGATCGTGCCAGCGTTCAGGCGGTTTTGGATAGCGGCGATATACGTCCGCAGGCGGTTTGGATGGACTGGCGGGCGCATTTTCCCGGGGGGCGGCAAAGGCCGGCAACAGCGCGGCAAGCATTATCAGCAACAAGAGAGGTTTAAAAAAATTCATCAATAAGTTCCTTTCAATCCAGATTTAAAAACTCAGGGTCAAGCATGTAGCCCGGACGCACACTGCTCATCGAATACAGCATATTCTGGCGGATATGCGGAATACGCTGTTCCAACTGATCGAGCATCTTCACAAAATAAGCCCGGTCTCCAGACTTTTCCAGTTGGTTTTGGTACACACATTTTCCGCATTCCGGAAAACCGAAAGTACGGGCACACTCGACGATCATCGCTTCCGGCACATATGTCAGCGGACGGACAACCCGCAAATCCAGCTCATCAGCTTTGACATTCGGCGCCATCGTCTTGATTCCCAGCCCCCGCGTCAAACTGATAAACATGCTGACACAGACATCATCAAGATTATGGCCGAGCGCGATTATACGGCAGCCGAGTTCTCCGGCTTTACCATAAAGTTTGCCGCGCCGGATTCTGGAGCACAGCACACAGGGACGGCGTTCCGCGCCTTTTTCCTTGAGCAGTTCCTCCATACCGACACTTACGGTATGGTGAACCCATCCCTGCTCCAATGCATAGTCTTGAATCGCAGACGGGCAAAACCCAGGGAACCCGGGGTCGAAAGTAACAGCGATGATCTCGAAATCAACCGGGGCGTGACGCTGAAGATGCGTCAGCACGTGCATCAGCGTCATGCTGTCCTTGCCGCCGCTCAGTCCGACCACCAGCCGGTCGCCGGCGGCAATCATCTTGTAGTCAGCCACGGCCTGTCCCGCCAGCCTGCAGATCTTCTTGAATATTTTTGAGTTTTGCGGTTCAACGTCCATGCAGTACCCCTTGTTTTACAGTACAAGAGGATAGCATAAATTCATAATGGCACGATTTCAAATTCCGGAAATGAATAATTCAGCTTAATTGTTCTTCCAGAGCTTTGATCTTGGCTTTTAACGAGGAGGCGTCAAACATATAGCCCTGGGCTTCGGAATGATAACCGAAACGCTTGTCCTTCTCAATAAACGGCAGTGCGCGTTTGACGTTTTCCAGCTCATCGACAGCACATTTCAGGTACTCCGGCAGTTTGCCGGGATTCCACTCTTTGCGCATTTTATAAGTACGGAAAATATTATATGTACTCCTGAAAGCGGCACGACAGACTTCCGCATTGGCCAGCTCTTCCTCAGCATGGATATCGCTGACGCCGTTCAGACCTGTACTCAGCAATACCGTTCCGAAGCGCCATTTTTCTGAAAGCAACTTGAAGCCCTCGATAATCTCGTCCAGCGAAAAATCGGCGATTGCTCCGGAAACATCATCACCGCGTTCATCCAGCAGCCATGAACGTCCGGCGGTTTTACCGTTAAGCGGTTCCGGTTTCGGTGTCATCGCAAGCGCGTAATTGGTGGGACCGGCATACAGATAGGGGATGCATATCGGATAGCTGTTCATTGCATCAGCAAAGTTATCCCAGGCGGCTGCGACTCTGTCCGGCCGGCATCCCGGGAAATACCGTTCTGCGAATGTCTGGAGTGCCATATTTTTATCATCCGGGCATTCTTTGCTCAAAAAGTAATTGAACCCGGCTGTATTCGCCGTGATCATATTGCCGAAATTCCAGCACCCCATAAATCCGGCAAGGTTATTTTTACGTAGAAAGTCGGCTTTCTGGAAAAGATTGCCCAGTACCGGCAGATTCGGCACTGTCGCCAGTTCGTGAGTGGTACCGAACTGGAGCTTCGCCAGACAGGACAGACCAAGTTCGCTGGCCAGCTCGAAAGATGCTCTGAACTGCTCGGACGGTCCGGCATAACCAATCGAATATTCATCAATTTTATGTTGCTTATGCCCCAGCACATCTTTTAAGCCGCCGCGTTCGAAATCCGCCATCAGGATAACGTCTTTCGGCAACTTTCTGATAATCTCCGCACAAGGGATATCAACATAGAATGACCACGACCAGTTCCAGGCAATGATTGCGAGGTCATTTGATACTGAGCGAATGCCGTCCCGGATCAGGTTAATAACCTCACTGACAATATCCTCCGGTTTCTGTTCCGCACAGCGCGGACATTCTACCGGCACATAATTGATCTCGCCAAAAGCGCCGAGCACCCGGCCGCGCCTGGAAACACAATGTGCCGGATATTCAGAAGCGGTAATCATTATCACCCCGCCCAGAGCGGGAAGGGATTTCGCCAGGCTGGCCGCTGCGTTTCTCAGATAGTTTTTGACCTTAGGCGTGGATGTACAAATGGAGCGCACCTTGATAACTTGTCCGGGGTCGCCCGGCAGCTCTTCCTCCTGGCCGGCAACGTCGGCATGATTTTTCCAGAACGCCTCGTCGGAAACCTGAATCGCCCGCGGCGGCTGCATGTAAATAAATACTTTGATCCCGTATTCAGCGCCGCGCTCAATCAGTTCGCGCATATTTTTCAGGTGGACAGCGGAATTACGGCCGAATTCAGGAAACTCATCCGCCGTAACCAGATTATGCAGCAGACCATGCACCCAGATGCCATTGAAGCCGGACTCCGCGATTCCTTTCAGCACTTCGCCGGTATAAACCTGCGCCGCAGTCACTGTTTCGTCATGCAGATCATTCGGAACCAGGGTAAACTTGCCGAATTCGCTATAAGGAGAACGCCATATCTTGTACATATAAACTCCAGCCGTTTTAATCAGTTATTATATATTCATATAGCAAATTAAAGTATATTGATATAATTTAAATACAAATACATCACGCAAGAATATATTTAATTTATAATTATATCGGTATAATTATTAAAGTTCAATATGGAGGAATTCCGGATAGTTTTCAGTCATGTTGTGAATAGCTTTGATATATTCCCGGACCAAAGCCCTGGAACCGCAGATGCTCACAGCACCGGCATTTTTACCGTCTTCAGTCGGCATCATCAGATTACCGAGCGCTATAAAACCGTTAATCTGCAGGTCGGTAAGCGGACTCACAAACATTTCAGAGTCTTTGAGGATAGTCACTCCGGCGGTGCCGAGGATTTCACCCATGGCATCCGGCATGAAGTATCTCGCGATATAGTAGAACACAGGATGAATCATCGCGTACAGTTCAAGCAGTTCATAACTCTCGCTTTTGCCCAGCCTGGTGGCGAACATCCGCTGGTTGAATTCCCGCTGATACTTCAAAAAACCGTGAAGCGAATTTTTCTCGCTCCGGTATTTGCCGGGCCGGATGACCATCAGGCTGATATTGCGCTGGTCAACCGGGATATCTTCCATCAGCGCGGTATCCACCGGAAACAGGAACTTACGGTCACGGAAATATTCATTCTGGGCCAGTCCCCAGATGACCATACTGGAAATTGACGCAGGACCGCCCATTTCGGCGTAATAACGTTCATTGAGGTGTTTTCTCAACTTTACTATTTTCTTAAAATCAGCATAAATCCTGGCCCGGAAAATCCTGTGTCCGAAATAAAAAATTTCAGGCTTGGCGGCATTGCTGTTCAATGCCGGATATTTGATCTGCCCGGCTGAGCCCCATTCATCTTTCAACTGCTGCAGCATCTCCTGCATCGGCATGCCGTCCACCGGCACATGATGGTACTGAAACCAGAAATCAGCCTCGGCTAAATCCGGGGTGAACCGGCAGACAATATTCAACAGGCCGAAACCGGGATGCCTGCGGGTTTTTAAATTCGGGGTAGCCAGTCTGCTCCTGATGAATAAATCCGAATCCCCGTCCCCCGGCAGCGTTTCAAACTGAATGAACGTGCCATTCAAAACCCGCTCGATAAAATGCCGCAGTTCCTGTCTTCCGGCATAAGACAAGCCGCTGACCGACCTGCTCCAGCTCCGCATCTTTTTATAAACCACCCAGGCCCGCTTGCTGTCACCGACATTATCCAGCGCATGGTAGATCTCAACCATCTGCGCCAGCGCCGCAGTGGTAATATTATCATCAATAATCGAGAATTTTGAACATTTTTTATCCAGATGCAGAATCAGCTTGCGCAAAACGCCGTCTTTGCTGAATTCGGCTTCGATGATATCGGTAAACAGCAGCTTCTTCCGCGTTGTCATGAAAATACCCCAGTCCAAAGCCCAGTGACAATCCGGATTATTGCTCAAATAATCCGCCAGACGTTCAATCACTATCGCATTCGCCGCTTCTTTATTCTGCGGCGGCGGCCGGCCGCCGGCGTAGGTCAGCCGGAACGTTGCCAGAATAAATTTTGAGTGTTCGTTGCGGAGGAAAACGCTCGTCGCCTTGCGCCAGCCGTTTTCTTCGGCTCTGAAGCCGATTTTCTTCATCAGCTGCAGCATTTTGATAAAGACGATTAACAGCAATGTTCCGAAACTCCAGTGATCAATCAGCCGCCGCATATGCAATTTGCCGAAATACCGGTCTGTCTGTTCAACCAGCCCCGGCGCCGGAACGCTCCTGCTGCTTTCCGCAGTTTTCTGCGGTTCAGCCATGACGATTTCCGGCTTGTCAAGTGCCGGCGGCTTTAACAGATATTCAGCGATTATCCGCGCGGTCTCCTCCGGCATTTCCTCCTGCGGCGAATGACCGCAGTCCGGAATGATATGCAACTGCGCGTTAAAAAGATCTTTCTGAAATAAAAACGCATCATCCACACTGATAATCCGGTCATCTTTCCCCCAGATGATCAACACCGGAATATTGATTTTTCCAATCAGATGCAAAAACTTCTTCTCATTGGCGATTTCAATCTGCTTCGCCGAAGAAATCAGACATTCCTTGGCTTTGGGCTGGCGCAGCACATTGCCGTATTCTTTAACGGTTTCACGGCTGATCTTGCTTTCATCATGAAATGCCTCCTCCAGTACCAGGGCGGCCATCATGTCTTCGTTAGCCAGCCGGATCAAAGGATTAGTTGCCGAAGTCGCGGTAAGATCGTCAATAAAATCCGGCAGTTTCTGAAACACCCCGGCGCTGTCCAGCAGAATCAATTTATCGATCCGGCTTCTGACCTTCTCGCTTATCAGTGAGATCAGGCTGATGACGCCACCCATCGAATGCCCGACCAGAATCACGTCCCGCAAATCCATGCGCCGGATAAACGCGGAAAGAATCACCGCCTGGTCATAAGGCGCCAGAAACGAATCGCATTTCTTTTCCGAATACCCGTATCCCTTCAAGTCAATCGTGACGAACCGGAATTGCTGCGGCAGATGACTGATCATTTTCATCCAGGTATAGGAGAATGACGCGAAACCATGAACAAAAAGGATCGGTTGTCCACTGCCGCGTTCTGTATATGCAATCGAAACTCGATTGATTCTGACAAACTTATAGTCCTGAGCATCCATAGCGCAAAAAACTTTCCGGGTTAAGGAACTGTAACATCATATGTAATAACCATAACCTGAATAATTCTCAACCAGAGTGGTTATACAATACGTTATTTAAATTTTAAATCAACACACTGAACCTTGGACGCCGCTGAAAAAAATACTTCGCCGCTCAAATACTTTATCGCCGGTATAAAATTTTACCCCCTCAGGCGGCCGGCATAACAAACCGGGCAACCGGCCGCATTTTGAACACCCGCAACCATAACATTCCGGAGACATTAGAGTGCCGTTGAGCACAATCTTTTACAGTTTTCATAACCACTCCGATCCCGCAACTGCGGGAGAGAGTCGCTGAGCACAGTGTCTTTCAGTTTTACAAATATTCTGGACAATCTGGACACTGCTGTGCAGAACCGTCCCGTCATTGCGGGACCATTTCTCGCACGAAGACATCCCGCAGTAGCGGGACTAACCCGATAGTTAGCAAGGCGCAAAGTTTTTTTACTATTCACCAGTCACCAGCTTTCCGGCTGTTAAAACTTGGAAATTGGATATTCCGTGTTGGCTATTGGATATTGAAAATTGGCTTCAGTTTTTAGGTTTCAGGTTTTATTCTCACTCCTAACTTCTAACTTCCGGCTGTTCCCCTTGGATATTGGACATTCCGTGTTGATTATTGGATATTGAGTATTGGGCTTTTATGTTGGATATTGGACATTCTTCCCCGGCTGTTCATTCTGCCTCCTGCCTCCCAGTCACCAGTCACCAGTCACATTCTTTACATTCTTTACATTCTAGACAGCCACTCCGATACTTTGGATAGTCGTTGAGCATAATGCTTTGCATTTTTCATAACTCACTCCGAGTCCTTGGATAGTGGTTGAGCATAACACGTTTCCAGATTCCCAGCTTTCCAATTTTCTCTCCCGCATTCGCGGGACCCGCAAGCGGGGCACACTTCTTCGCTACGCGAAGATCGCCCGACACGCCACGGATCCGGCACTCAACTCTGTTATTCCATCCGTCAAAAAAAGTTTTGCAGGGGGAACCTTGAATTGTCCGTCCCGCGGTCTCGGGACTGCAAACAAAAAATTGTTTCCCTCACTCGCCCCCGGCGGCCCACCGGGCGTGATCAAACGGTCCCGCAGTCGCGGGACCCGCAAGCGGGGCAAAAACATCAACTCCCGCTAAGCGGGCTCAATGGTCTTTATACTATTAGTGATTCTGTCAACAGGAACGGAGAAAATTTGCTCAAATATGTCGATAAAACGCGTTTTAAAACTCATTGATCTCAAGCCGAAAATACCGTTCATCATGAAATATATAAAGAAATTAGATTACCACTATTTACTTCTAAACAAACATTGTGTATAATTTAAATTGTCGGAGTTTATGTGTACCGGAAGCTGCTATCCGTAAGTAAATAAAAGTCTTATTATGGAGGTCGATTTTGGATAGTCGCACCCTGATAGAGATTTTATAGGAAAACTATTTTGTATGGCAGAAAGGGCGCGGCAAAGGTGATCATCGGATTTTTAAGAAGGGGGAAATAACAGTTTCCATCCTGCATCCGAAGAAGGATTGGCCGCCTGGGACGGTGCATCAAATCCTGAAAATGGCTGGAATTAAATTAAGGAAAAAATAAACTAAAGTACTGATGAATCGATCACTAATAATCAATAAATCAAAATTATATCAATAAATCAAAATTATCAATAAATCAAAATAAATTATTAGTGTAGGTTATTATGAAAAAGCATTATTTTATTATCGTAGAAAAAGATAAAAATAGTTGCTACGTGGTTTACAGTCCTGATTTAAAGACAGTTATGGGCGCCGGCAATACGTTCGTGGAAGCAATTGAAAATATGCGACAGGGAATGGAAAATTATCTGGAGGTAGTTGGCAAGGTTCCTGAAGCATCTGATATCGAGGTAATAGAAAAATATGTTATTGAGAACTATCCGCACTCCAGCGTCAAAACCATTTTTGATTTGGCGGTTGAGCTACCCACAACCCATGCGGTACGTCTCAATATTTCTATGCCTGAAGACATTCTTTGCAGACTCGATCAGAAATTGTCCGGCAAAACCAACCAGCGTTCTCGATTCATTGCCAATGCCGTGGAAAAACAGTTATTAGAAGTCTAAGCGTGTTACAAAAAGCCCGGTCGTAAAACGCCGGGCTTCTCTCTTGCCTAAACTTTCAACTTTTACCCACGAATTCTGGTGAATAGGCATTTAATTCATAAGTCCGTTTTTAATATTTATTTCATTACAATCTATAATGTTCTCCAAAATTAATTTTTGTGCACATCCATCAATAATTTCAATTTGCAATGGAATCTTTTTGTATATTCCTGGCCCTATGGATCTATGTATGATTCTGTGATATTTGAAGTTTCCTTTTAAATCATCCGGAATACGTGGCGTTATTTCGAGGTCAGGCTTATTGGTGCTTGCCAAATTTAGCTCAATTCCAATCATCTTCTCGAAGTATTCTATAATCCAAACAGCGGAGCCGGAAAGACCGAAATACATTCCCATTCCATAATGTGGATCATTTTTGTCTGAAGCATACGAAGTACTTGGCATATCAAATGGTCCTCCTAGAAAATTATCTTGGCGACTTGCCGACATTACCGGAATAAAATTGCGAAATGCATTATTTTTTTCGCCATCAATGAGACTTCTGAAATAATGCATAAACATCTGACCGTGATGATATTCTCCGTTTTCAGCAGTTCCGGCTGGTATTACCCCCATACGTCCGACTAAAGCTACACTTATTTCGTTGTTTGGTACTGGATATGTATATAGCGGCAATCCTAAAATAACGTCAAAACTGTCATTTACAGATGTAAAAATTCCCTGCAGCATTTTTTTTGCATCATAAATCTCATCCAGATAATCACGATTAGTGCTCAAACAAAAAACCCCATAAGCGTTAGGCGTCAACACTCTGCGGCATTTTCCATCAAAATCAGTTCCACGCATTGAACCTAACGTATACCCTTTTTCCCCTGCTGAATAATCAGGGGTTGTACCATCCGTGCGATGCTCATGAATTGCATCTATAAAACCGTTTTCCTCAAACCCCCATTTTATAATGTTTCTACGAAGTCTATTTGCAAAAAGCTTCAAATTTATCACTCTATCAGGAGTGCTATCCGGTTCGTCAAATTGATCTATCACCGAAATAATTACTTCAAAAAGGTGTAATGAGAGTCTTACGCCAACTCCGCGTCCTTTTCCTCTTGTGGAGCCATCTCCTACTATTGAAGTGCCAAACATATCAACCGGGTCACACCAGTCACCGTAAAGGATTTGTGCCATTCCATATGGAGAGTCCAGAGTCATACGCTCAAATGATCCAAGTACTTCATAAATTACTTCAAGAATAGTAAATTGTGCATCATTGCCAACCATTCCTGAATGAACCGGGTCAGACGGATTCAGCAGTTTTACCGTAAATACCCGTTCTGCAAGAATAGAAGTATCACCAGTTTCTTTCAAGTATCGGATAATTGCGTTTAACAACCATAAGGGACTGTCTGCATACGGACGATTGTCGTTATTCAATGCAATATTGCGATTACGCCACACACTCGGATATTGACGCGGGAATGTGCCGTGAAGTTTATCTTCCAGAGAAAGTGGATGACCGGAAATTACTTGCGGACACTTATTGTCTGTCATAATCATAAAACTCATAGCAAAAATCAAATCTGCCCTGACTCTAGCAGGGTCTTGCTTCATTTTAATCCACATGTCTTGCGCCCGGTCACGAGTGCCAATCTCAATGCCATCTCCTAAAATTGCTCCGTGGGCTCGACAGTTTTCGTAAAGCTCATCCACTCCAGTCCATACAGAATTTGCGTACTCAGCAACTTCCGGTCTCGCTGAAGATTGAATGGAAAAAAAAGATTCATTATTTTGAGTATTTACAACTCCCATGGCGGCTATTTCTGTTACGTCAGATGTATTCTGCAACAACCATCGACCGGCGGAACAAAATGCCTGTGCAACCTCATTGTATAAAGGTGAATCAATTGTTATTTGCCTCCTGAATTCAGCTATTACCGCACTAGTTGCAATATAATTCATGCTTTGTAAAAGTATTGCTTCTTCTCCAGGCAATAATGAAAAAATATATTGTCCAGCCGCTATTGCCGGAGTCGAAAAGCGGTTCATCTGTGCTTTTGCACCAAATTCGGAGAGTTTATCATGCAAAACTGCATATGGGAACAACACGCTCGAAGAACTGCCGCCGACAAAAGATTGATAATCACAGGTTGATGCTCCATGAGAAAATTTATCATAGTATGAGCTAAATCGCTTGATCTGAAGTTGATCAGAATATGGTACAGACGCACTTACAATAGACTCAAAGTCATTAATAGGCATACCAATATCATACCAGTTATCCTTATTATAGGAGAAAAATTGTGTTCCGTGAGAAGCAAAATAGCTCCATAACGAACCTGAGACACAATCATCTGAAGTATTTTTAATCCAGATAGCTCGTAACAATGCCGGCCCGTTTGGCGTATTGATCAACATCAGTTTTACTACTGAAGCCAAAGAGTCAAACTCCTGCACATAAAACATGGCCCGTTCCGGCTTGGATATTTTTATAACTTTACTGGACTTGGGTGTGCAATTAATATTCTGCTCTGGATTGATCAATGAAGAAACCATCTTGCCATGATCCACGGACAACCAGATGTTCTGAGACGGTACGCATATTTCCCGCTTTAAAATGGAGTCAAAGCTGGGGCGAAGCAATTGAATCTCTTTCCCATTAACATCATGTGTCTTGAATTCAACCGAACCATTGGACATAGTGGTTAATGTTGTTTTGTCAATTGAACTGACCAGCACAGAAGGGCTTCCCTGCAGTGGCATTTCGTAAATAACCTCTCCATCTGATCCGTAGCCGCCAAAACTGTTAATCCTGTTTTTGATAGAAAGATTCAACATGCCTTTTGCCTGTATGGCGAAACAATGGCTCATTTTATTAATTCTCCCAATGTGATTACCTGATAAATATTGGCTTTGGGCGAAACAATATCGCCTATGTTGAAAATCAATCGTCCAGTTCCTGCAAAAGCATTCAATATTTCCTCGCCAGCCTGCAATACATTCGCATCCGGCAAGTTCTGACAAATCATGGTTGATGGAACTCCGCACCACGAGCAGATGTTGTTTTTTACGACCGCTTCAACAAGTTCGTACACTTTATAATTGCTCATTGGAAATGGAGTACAACCATCAAGAATATCAAACTTCGTTTCTGAAAGCATAGGCATATATCCTTTGAAATTGCCATCCAGGTGGCTGGAGAGTTTTTTCCCTGATTTATGAATTAAATCGGCAATTTTCCGATAAAATGGAATGCAATATTTCTGGTAATCAACTGGAGAAATCAGATTTTGATCACTATGGTCACTCATGATGACAACCTGAGCAAGCGGAGCCTGGGCTGCGAGTTCAATCAACGCAATATCTCTTTGAGACTGTTCTTCGAGGAATTCAATAATAGCACTGGGATTATCGAAAAGCCAATAGACCAGCTCTTCAAACCCGACCAATTCATGAACAAGTTTGCCATAAGGAGAACGCGGAATCACCAAATCCAAAACTAAATCATTGGGGGCAGCGCTAAGCGTCTCGCGAATACGATCATAGCGAGGAGAATAATAACCACGGCTTGACATCTTTGCCCAAAGGCGCAGGTCTGTAACTGTCTTGACGGGAAATTCAACCGGACACCATGAACCATCTTCCGCTTTAGCCATTACTTTTTGCAGACATCCTTCGGGAGAACTCCATCGGATTCTTTTTTTATTTCCTATTATATCAATTGTTTGCTTAACATCTTCATATTCAAAATTATACCAATCGTACAGATGGACAGGAATGCCCCAGTTAAAATTACGATAAAAATCTAAATAAGTCCAATCCGCAAATTCTCTCGGCATTGTATTCCCGCAATACATTTTATGAAATTCAGTGTCTTCGTCCGGCACGAGTTCGCCTGGACCGTATTTAGGGGTTCCCCCTGGAATGGTTCGATTGTAGACATACCAATCAGAAATGTCCGGGAAATACGGAACAGAAGCATTTCCTTCACCTTTGATTATTGCCAGGAATTTATCTCTATTTGTTTTCATATATCACCTATTTTATATCCTAATTTAGTTTTATAAACTTTTTTTGATATTATTCTGATTTACACATTAATTACTGAATCCTTTTTCTGGGCAGGCTTTTATATTTCTTGTCGGCGAAATCTGGACATTCGAGATCAGCGAAACTGGGCCATGTTCAGTCGGCGCTGACACAAGAAGGAAAGCTATGTCAGGAATTCACAATTCATCCTTTTGTCGATATGGCTTTAAAAAGCATCTTCTGCATTTTGTGAGATGAACCTGTAAAATAGAGATTACAGGTTAGTCATAAATAATTTATTGATAATTTATAAGTTTTCAGGTCCGCGATTTACCAAGCCATGCAGCGGACGTTTTGCTTTAATCGCGTCATCGACCGCATTTTCACGCAGCCAGACTATCCGTTTGCCTTTATCGATTGAATTGCTGAAAACTTTTTCCATATCATTCAAATGCGGTTGCGACAGATGAATGGCATTCAAGTTATTGATCGAGCACATTGAATTGACAAAGTGATCGCCTTTGCCGCAATAATGAATTATTCCGCCATGATAGCGGTTGAGTATTTTTTCATCATACGGACGGACAAACTCTTCATACATTTCCCCTGAAAGGTTCACGGCTGAATCGTTTCGCAAAGCAATCTGGCCTTTGATATACAATCCCCAGTGCGCAGAAAAATCTTTATCTGCCGGCGGGACCATGTCCAGATATTTATCCATGAAAGCAATATATGTATCAGTCATCAAGCCGAGAAAATCCTTGACCAGCCGGGGTTCATCAAAAGTTGCCATGAAAAATTCACTGCCCCAGACGAGTTCCAGAATATCCAGCGGCCCCTGCAAATCCGGATGATAAATGAATATGTATTTTTTCACTTTCGGATAATTCTTAATTTTGTCCTGAAAATATGCTGTG
>CAIPAT010000034.1 GCA_903863035.1 uncultured Lentisphaeria bacterium | reverse complement strand
ATTTGCCGGAATAAAATCATGCAGGAAGCATGACTGGCTGGAACGGAGGCAAAAATTAATCAAAAATCGGCAGTCAACGACTGATAAAACAGTCAAAAAACGAAAGTGAGAAAATTAACAAAATTCTCTCACGGAATTAAGGTATAAGTAATATTGCGAGGAATAATACATGCAATTAATTAAAGTTCTTTCATTTTATCTTTTACTGGTTATGGCTATTATTGCCCAATCGGAAGAAATTAGTGGTGCAAAAGTACAAAAAGCTCCAGTCATAGATGGAAGATTAGATGACGAGGCGTGGAAATCTGCTAAACCGATAAACGGATTTAATGCCATGGGAACAAGTTCTCTAGCTAAAGAAAAAACGGTTGCTAAAATAGTCTATACTGACTCCGCAATATATTTCGGCATTGTATGTTATGTTTCAAACAATAAAGCTTTAAAATCCCAAAAACGCATTAGAGACGACAGGGTATGGGATGATGACTGCGTTGAAGTAATGGTTGACATTAACAACAAGAAATCAAATTTTTACCATATAGTAATAAATTCAAGCAACAGTATTTACGATTCTTATTGTGATCAAGGCGGCATTGTAAGCGATCCAAAATGGAATGGGAAAATTAAAACCGCAACTTACGTCGGCAAAGATATCTGGTCGTGTGAAATTATGATACCATTTTATTCTCTGGACATTACTCCTGAAGTAGGTTCTCTGTGGGGGATAAATATCTGCCGGGAAAATAAAGATCCGTTAGAAAACTCTTCCGTTGCCCGAAACGGCGAATTCAAGATTGCCGGCGGCTTTCCTTGCTTAAAGCTTGATGTTGACTTTTCTCCGTTCTGCTGGAGCATGAGCACCCCGGATATTAAATCAGCCTTAAAAGATGGTAATTTGAATCTGCAATTCAGCGATTTACTTGCAAATTTTACCGGAAAGCAGCAAATTGTTCAAGTAGAATGCTTACTGATAAGTCCTAAGGGAAACGTGTTTTCCAGAACAAAAGAAATTAGTTTTAAGAAAGACGAGAAAAAGACTTTATCCTGGGATGACATCAGCCTGGTTGAACATGGAGAATATCAATGTTATCTCAGTATTATTGATAATATTAACAAAATTCCACTCGCAATGAAACAGTTTCCGCTAAACATTTCTTATGTTCCTATGGCAATTGATTTGCTTGTGCCATGGTATAAGAACGCAATTTTTGCCACTCAAAAAGTAAAGAATGTTGTTCTTGATGTTAACTTTAATTTGTCGCCGGTTGAATTAATTAATCATAGCCTGGAAGTATTCATTCGTTGTAAAGGTTCCGTTTCTGCAATTGAAATCAAGAAATTTTTCCCGGTTAAAACAAAAAACAGTATCACGTTTGATGCAGACAAGCTTCCCGGGGGAAAACTTGAAATTGTCGCCAAGTTGCTGGACAATGACGGAAACGTTAAAGCTGAAACAGTTCAGGCATTTCGTAAATTGGCTTACAAAAAAGATGAAGTATGGCGTGGACAGGACATGCAGTGGTACGTTGATGGCAATAAGTTTTTCATGCTGGGGGCATGGGGCAGCGGGGACGACTATGTCAAAGAGTTTAATTGTATTCTTTTAAATCATAAAATGGTAATAGATACTGCATCTATCACAGATACACATATAAAAGGACTTTTGTCTCAAGGGAATATGAGGATTTTAGGTTCTCTTTTCCATATTCCCAAAGAATATATGCCAGGATATTATAAAGAAGTTCCGGTAAACGTAAAAACATATTTTAGCGATCTGATTGATAAAATGAGAAGAAGTCCGCAGTTGTTTGCCTATTACCTTAGCGATGAGCCGGAAGTAATGGGCGAAACTGTGAACGGCTTGAAGTATGCATACGATTTAATCAGTGAACTTGACCCTTACCATCCGGTTATTGTCTCAAATGACACGATTTCAGGCATGAAAGATTTTGCCGGAACAGGAGATATTAATGGCTTGCATTGTTATCCGGCAGTACGAAAGACAGAAAGCATGTATGACTTTGAGAAAGTAGTCTCTTATATGGAAGCAGGAAATGACTACTTCAGAGATAAAAAACATAAACAATCCATGGCATATCTTCATGCCGGATTTAACTATGGAGATTACGGACAGACAGGTGTGCGTATCCCGACATATGAGGAACTTAGAAATCAGGACCTGCTTGCGGTTATTATGGGTAGCCGTGGATTAATTTATTTTAATCGTCACGTAGACCACTATCCGGAAATACGTATAGGAACGCCTTATTTATTGCAGGAGCAGGCGTTTCTAGCGCCCGCAGCCATGGCACCAGACGCAGATATAACAATCCAATGTTCAGAACCTAAAGTAAAATATATGTTAAAAAAACTCGGGAACGATTATTGGTTGTTTGTCTCAAACACAACGCGCAACACAGGGGATATAGAGTTTACAGTTCCAGCATTGGCTGATAAAACATTACGTGTCATTTCGGAAGACCGGACAATAAAATTAAAAGGAAGCCGCTTATCTGATAATTTCACTCCGTTCCAAGTGCATGTTTACACCACCGATATGGCGGATAACGGTTTAAAAACAATCAAAGCAATTAATGATGAAATCGATAAAGTAAATGCCAAAAGACGAAAAACCGGCAACCTTGCGTTTCAGATGTTCGAAGGAGACCATGTTGCTGTAACCGCGTCTTCCAACTTGGCGGTAAAAACGATCGGGTCTCGTATTGATATGGGATTATGGCATGTTACTGATGGGGTTATTGACAAACACGAAGCTGGATATCCAGGGGTGCTTATTTGGAATGATGCGACTCCAAATAAATTGCCTGACTGGATTGAACTAAAACTGGACAAACCAGAAACTATCAGTAAGGTTATTGTTTATCCATTTGAAAAAACCATCAAGAATTATCAAGTTCAAGCTTTCGTCAATGGTAAATGGTTGACAGTTGCCGAAGTTGCCGACAAGCAGGAGGATGTCATCGAAACTGTATTTAGTTCTGTCAAAACCGACAGGATTAGAATTTGGGTCACCGCTGCCAATGGCCCGATAGCTAAAATTACTGAAATTGAATTATACAACTAATTCCGTGAAAAACTAAAGGACACGGCAAAAAAACATTTTAAAACATTGTTGGTCTGCTGTAACTTATGACAATTCAAATTCATCCACAACTATTTAATTGCAAGTGCGAAACCGAGAGGAGACGGAATTGACGCGCAGGAATGCTGCGTAAGAGGATTGTAATTTTTGTCGTAAAAATAGCATTGGAACCATGACTTCATATCAAAAAAATGAATTTCAGTCGCCAGAAACAGTAAAAATTGATTCAGGGAATTTTCCCGATGAATCAGAATATAAATAACGCAGGAATCAAAGTATGAGAATCCACAAAATAATAATTGTTTTAGTAGGGGTAATATTTTCGGCATTCAATGGCTTTGCCGGCGAAGATGGCTTAATCGCTCATTGGCCGATAAATGAAGGAACCGGGACGGAAATAAAAGATATAAGCGGCAACAATCATAATGGTGTATTATTAAATTCAGAAAATAGTAAATGGGTAGATGGACGGACAGGCAAGGCCTTACTATTTGATAATTCTAAAGCCCCTGTAAAAAAGCAAAGTTGTATTTCGGTTTCGGGAATGGGGCAAGATGACTTCAGTAAAGGCTTGACCATTGAAATGTGGATTAAGCGGTCTCCCGGGGCCAAACGGGAGGCAATGCATACGATCATAGGTAATGCAGTAGATGTAAGAGGCCCTGGCATGAGTTTTATGATTAGCTGGAATCGCTTGCTTTTTCAATCTGGCGACGGGAAATCCAAGGACACCATTTTTGGGAACGCAGTTAGCAGTACAGGCAATGACCCTATTACTCTGGATCAATGGTATCATGTAGCGGGAACATATGACGGTTCTGCTTATAACATTTTTGTAAACGGAGTAAAAGTTGCAGAAGGACAGAAGGATGCAAAGCTTACAAAAGGTAGTGATATTTTATCCATCGGAGCCTATGGGTATGGTTATAGCGATGGTTTTGACGGTATTATTTCTGATGTAAAAATCTATAATAAGGCAAAAAGCCAATTGGAAATAGTTGAAGCGGCCAAAGGTCTGTAATATGAATTATCAAGCATGGATTTGGACTGAACTGTTAGCGTTTGACAATACTCAGCCGGATCATGGAGTGCAGGAATTCCTGGATAAAACCGGATTTACTCCTGAAGTTATCTGTCTGATGTCATCAACTCCTGATATAGTTTTGCAGCATCAGTCGCTGGACAACGAATTGACATTGCCGCCTGAGGTATGTTCTCGCGACGGACATGGTGGCAATGAAGAGCGCAGACGCCAGGAGTGGACTAATTTTGAGTTAAAATCCCTGATTGGTAATCTTCATAAAGCAGGTATTGAAGTATATTTGTCTCTTTTTACGGTATTTTACGAAAATAAGCATCATCAGGAATGGATGTCCGAACATCCGGAATCGCTTCAGGAATGGGATTTTAAGGGGAAGGGACTGAATATCAATGTTACCAGACGATTCAGTGATGGCACTTATATTGAAGATTTCTTCATTGCTAAAACAGTTCAGACTGTCGTTGATTATGGCTTTGACGGCTGGCATGGCCCGGACGGATATGGCCCGCTGACATTCGGCGCTATCGCCTGCACAGACTGCGGAGACGATATTATGGGGCAGTTTTCAGGAACGTTAAAGTGCGAATTGCCCGATTGCATTACCTGTGTTTCCGGCGGAAATACGGATATTTTTCAGAAGCGCATGGAATGGATATGGTGTAATTTACGCAAGGAGTGGATTGAGTTCAACGCTGTCAGATGGGAAACTTTCTGGAGAAAAATGACCGGGGCAATGCATCTTGTCAACCGCAAGACTGCCATTAACTCCGCGTGGACCAGGGCTCCGTTTGAGGCGCTGTATCGTTATGGCATTGATTACAAACGTATTGCCGGCACCGGGGTTGATACGATGATTGTGGAGACTGTCGCAGCAAACCTGCAACTGGGCATGAACGATCGCGACCGTCATTTCGATTTTCTGGCAATGCTGATGCAAATCAAAGCTTATGCTCCTGATATGAGATTGCTCTTCCTCCATGGAGTAAAGGATACTGTTGAACAATATGATTTAATTCATCATTGTCCGACCAGTCTTGAACGTGAAAACTACTCATTGGCAAATATGCTGTTTAAGGATGCAAACGGCAGGATTAAACGTTGTGCTGACGGATTTCTTGTATGTCTTGGCGACGGCATCAAAAAAGAGGAATGGAAATGGCTCAAAGAGCGCTGGGATCTGGGATTTGGCGTATTGCCAAAACGCTCTTTCGGGGTGACTGCGGTCTGGTCTGACAGTACTTTCTGCCGTTCAATAGACAGCTATATTGCAACTGGTATGCCGCATGACCACCGGCTCATTTATCCGCTGATGGAAAGCGGAGTCCAGGTACAGAGTTATGTCAGAATCGAAGATATAGAAACGATATCTGGACCGTTGCTGGTGTTTAATCAGCAATTACTGCCGAAAAATGAACTGTTGCAACTGCTTAACTACCGAAAGGGGCCGGTAATTATGCTTGGCGGCCGGCGTGATGATTTGCCGGATGCTGATGTCTTTATCGAAGACGCTCCAGCAGTTGATTCCCTGGTATGCCTGATTTATGCCGCTGGACAAAAAAAAGACTTTTTGACTTTGAATCCGGATAAGAAAACACTTGAGCCCTATCAGGCGGCTCACTTACCTTTAAGATTTCTGGAGGAGCTAAACTATCTTGAATTTTCCGAACAATTCATTTCATGCTGTTCAGAGAAAATAGCTGAAGTTGTTAATTCGATAATCATAAAAGACAACCGGGACGACACTGTGATTGTCGGGAACACATCAGTGCAGGCAATGGAAATGGAAGTTGCAGCAGGAGTATCGCATATTGCTTTAAGTAATTCCGCTCCCATATATTCCATCAAGAAACTTGATCTTAAGCGAAAACTCAAATCTGTCAAAGTTCTTGGTGGATTCCCGATTGCAGACATTATTCCTGAAGGTTCGACTTTCGGAATTAAAATTCCAGGCAAGGGAATAGTGATTCTGGAAGTAACTTACTTGCCATAGGTTTATTACAATGAAATCACTCAGGCAACAAATTGCTGACTTTTTATGTAAATGCAGATATGTATTTATAATATTCTGCTAAAAGTTGGTTTTAGGACGGAGTTGGTTCATAGATTTCGAGGCGTTGTAAAAGACATAGAATATTGCTTGATTTGCCAGTTAAGGATTACATAAATAATAACCAGGATTTATAAAATGAATAATAATATGCAAACGCAGGAATTATCAGGCAAATTATATGCCGGGGCCGCAAAGCGCGATATTACTAATTGCGAGCCGGGCGTTATGGTCAATGATCCGCTGTATGTCAAGGCGTTGGTGCTGGATGACGGCAAAACAAAAGTTGTCATCATTACCATGGATGTTACGGCAATAGGGGGCAGGAAAATCAGCCAGGGGATGCTGCCGGATGTGGGTGAAGAGTTTCTGCCGGAACTGCGGAAACGGCTTGAACGTGAACTGAAAATTCCCGGTGGCAATGTCCTGGTCAACGCCTCGCACACACATCCGCCGGGGCGCATGTTATGCAGTGATGACGAACAGGTTGCCAGAACTTTTGATGCGGTGCGCCGGGCGCTGGAAAACATGGTTGAAGTCCGCATCGGCTCAGGCTCTGGCCGCGAAGACCGGATTTCGATAAACCGGACGCTCAGATTGAAAAATGGCCGGCACTGGACTATCCGCCACTCTAATCCCTGTCCGCCGGATGAAGACGTTGAAGGGCT
>CAIPAT010000033.1 GCA_903863035.1 uncultured Lentisphaeria bacterium | reverse complement strand
GCGGGATGAAGTGTATTTGTTCTTTTTCGTGTCTTGTCTTCTTTTCGTGCTTTTCGTGTTTTTCGTGGTGAAGTGTATTTAACAGTTTCTTTTGGTTGCGGCTATGCCGCGCTAAGCTCTTCATGGTGAAAGGGGTTTTCTTATCCTGTCTATCCCTGTTAAAATACAAATTCCTATACGATCCAGTTATGCAATCATTAATAATAAAAGGCTAATAAAAATAGTAAGCGTTATTGAAAAATGCCGTAAAATTCTTAAGTTATAGTCTGCACGGCTTAAAATTTAAGAATAGACGAGCAGGATTGCGATCTTTCGAGTTTGGATTCGCACTCTTCGAGGCCTTCGATACCCCGGTATCGGCAGCCTCTCAGAATACGAACCAATTCTCAAAATATTCACAATCTATGTTAAATTTTCAGCCGTGCAGAGTATAGTTAATTCAGATTTTATGCAGATAACTTTAAACAGATCAGGATAAAGATGAAAACTCAAAATAAATGGCTGGCAATCAGCGTTACAGGCAATATTCTGCAAGTGACCAACCGGCAATCCGGTGAAATGCTGGAACTGGTGTGGCCGGCGGCGGCATTGAGCGTCGGCGGCAAAAGAATCGAAGCGGAAAAAGCAATTGACAAGCCGCTGATTGCCGGCAAAAGCATCAGCCAGAGCTTTGCGGGCAAAGAGCTGGAATTTAAAGTCACGCTCAAATTGGCTGATGGATGCTGGCTTAAAAAACGGGTGGATATCACCGCGAAAAAGATATTGCCGGTTCCCGATTATGTGGAAGTTGATAATCAACTGCTGGACGACGACTTGGAACTTTGCGGCTACCGCGCCGCGACCCTGCCGGCAAAGCAGACTCACGGCGAAGAAGAAGGCATCGGCAGAATGCCCGGTTGCGGCTATCCGCTCATCGGGGGAAAATACTTTACCGGGCTGGAACATCCGGCGGGGTTTAATCTGTCGGAAAAAGCAAAAAATGGAACGGCAGTCCGGTTGCAGCATTATCCGCAGTGGCACGGCAAACGGCTGGAAACGGTTGAAGCGGTGTTCGGCTGGAACGATAATCCCCGCACCGGCTTTTTTGAATATCTCAATACTATCCGCATCCCGCTGCTGAAAAAACCGCTGGTATCCTTCTGCACATTCTGGGCGGACCCCTATATCGGCAATTACGAGTATGCCGTGAGTTATGAGAATTATGTAAGCTTTTTCAAGGCGTTCGCCAAATTCAACCTGATCCCCGACGTCTTCACGCTGGATGCCGGCTGGAATGACCGCCAGTCGGTCTTTCAGGCCAAAGAATCGGTAGGCAGAGACAAAGGGCTGAAAAAACTTACCGGGGTAGTCGAAGATATTGGCGCAAAAATCAGCCTGTGGCTGTCCCATAACGGACCGATGGGTATCAGTCCGGAATACATGACGCAAAACGGGATGGAAGTCGGCAGCGGCGACAGCGCCGCCTATTGCGGCAAAGGTTACGGCATCATGGTTGACAAAAAGTTCAGCATGCTGCTGGAAAAGCGTTTCTGCGAACTCATCAGCAAAATCGGGGCGGTGCATTTCAAGATAGACTGGGATAACGAATGCGCGACCAATTCTACCCTAAAAAAACAGTATCCTACCGTAAACCATGTCCGTCAGGCCTCGATGAATGTAATGTTCGCCATCGATAAAGCCATGCGGAAGCAGAACCCCGGCATCATCACCCGCAATGGCTGGTGGACTTCGCCCTGGTGGCTCTGCCATGCCAATCACTTATGGCTGTCAGACAGCGGAGATTCGGAGTTCACTTCATTTCCGTCAAAGAGTCAGCGCGACAGCTCAACCACGCACCGGGATATAATGTATTACAACATTCTGCGGCGGGATAAAAGCGCGCTGCCGCTGGACTGCTTCGACAATCATGAATTCCCGGACGCGATGCGCAATCCGTTCGTTGAAGAACCCGGTCTCTGGACCAATGCCTTGTGGATGTCGTTAATGCGCGGCAGCACCTATATGGCTTATACACTCCAGCCGGAAAAGCTTGAGGAATGGCAGGCGGTCAGTTTCCGCCGGATCATGGCATTCTGCCGGAAAAACGCCGGGCATATTTTTGTTCGCAACGGCAGGATGATTCTCGGCAATCCGAATAAAGGCGAGATATACGGGTTCGTCCAGCCGGGGAAAGATGAAAGCTGGTGCATTATCCGCAATCCGTCGCCGGTTCCGCAGACCGTGAATTTCAAAAGCGGCGAAATTGCGGATCATAAAGTAAAGACTGTTTACCAGTTCTATCCCCATTACGAATTCATGAATCCGGACAGCCGCATCACCATGCTGGCCCATGAGGTAAAGGTCATGATTCTCAGCAAGGCGGACATCAAACCGGTCTTCCCGTACTCCTATATAACAGAGAAAATCGGCAAAAAGTACGAATACCGGTTTCCAGCGTCGCTCAGTGTAAATGACAAAGTCCGCCCCTATGTCGAGCATATCTATCAGGAGCCGGAGTTGAAAGCGGCGGTCAGTGGTAAAGAGACAGCCGCCCATTCATTAAAAGTTTACTTCTCAATGAAGGTTCCATACCGTCTGCGGGATTTCGAACTCCAGTTCAGGATTAAAACCCCCGCTCCTGACAAAGTGCAGATTAAGCTGTTCAATTCGAGATATCCGAATGCGGAAGGTTCATGTTATGCGATTCCGGTAACGGAAATTCCCTGGAATCAACCGGGATACGGCGAAGCCAGGAACCTGTGGCCGGACGTTGACCGAAACCAGAAGTTCTTTGCCGCACGGGTGGCGGACGGCGGCGAGGCCTTCTACCGAGTGATTTTCAGCGGTATTGATCCGCAGAATGCCGATATCGAAATATGGGCTGCCGGTTATGAAGCGCCGTCAAGAGATTCCATTCTGATTGACAAGGCGCCGCATGCGTTCGGGCAATGTCTGCCTTGCCAGTTTCCGAAAGGTTTCGGCAGGGCAATCAGAATCGAACTCTAGGAAGTATTAGGCAGTCGGGCTTGAAAATTGAGTAATTACCATATATTTTGAGGAAACGTATTAAGCAGACAGGAAAAACTATGGCAGGCAAGTCAGTATTGTTTAAGCTTCCGGAAGAACAGGTCTATACGCCGGTGACGCGCTATGACGATCCGTTGCGCTATTATTACAAACCGGTAATCGGCAGGCTTTATGTAAAACGGCTTCAGGACGGCCTTTCCATGCTGACGCCGCCGTATGAGCGTATGCTGGACTTCGGTTACGGCAGCGGCTTGTTATTCAATACCCTCGCGGAAATCGGCAACGAACTGCACGGCATTGATATCCTGTCCGACGCCAATACCCTCACGGGAATATTGAATGAGCAGAATATCCGGGCGATACTTAAACAGGAAGACATCCTGAAAGCGGGATACCCGGACAATTACTTCGACTTGATCACCGCGTTTTCAGTTTTTGAGCATATCCGCGAATTCGATCCGATTCTTAAAGAAATGCAGCGTATCCTGAAGCCCGGCGGTCAACTGCTTATCGGCATGCCCAGCGTAAACAGAGTCATGCCGTGGCTGTTCAAAGCTATCGGGTTCAATAATATTGATGACCACCACATCACCAATCACCGTTCAGTACTGAAATCAGCCCAGAAATATTTCAAGCTTAAAAATTATAAACGGCTGCCGTCGTTTATGCCTGACCGCTGTTGTCTCTATTTTAATATGCTGCTGGAAAAACAATCATAAATCCGAGTTGAAATCATGAGTCTTATTACCGCCAATCTGATAATACTGCGCAAAACGCCATATATGGAAACCAGCCTGATCGTCAGCGGCCTGAGCCCGGATTTCGGCAAGCTTGACCTGCTGGCCAAAGGGGAACTGAAACTCAGCGTTAAAAAATATCCGGTCATTGACCTGTTCAGGGAAATCCAGGTGTCATTCCACGAAAGCCAGAATTCCACGCTGCATAGCATAACAACAGCGGAACTGATTGCGGAGCACGACAACATTGCCGAAGTTCCGGAAAACTTTCTGCTCGCCAATAAGCTGGGCAATTTCCTTTTGAGTAATACGCAGCCGGACCTCCCCTGTCCCCAGACCAGCATTGTACTGGGCAATGTCCTGGTTCATCTCAGTTCCGCCGGCAATGAAGAACTGATCAAACAAAGATTCTTCGGACAGTTATGGAACAGACTCCATTGTTCGGTGATTTTAAAAATGGGCTTTCTCCACGAAAACGGTTTCATGCCGGACACGCTGAGTAATGATGAAGCTCAAAATTATGAGCAGCAATTGTTTATCGAACAGGTGGTCGAGTCCGGAATCGGCGATATGGCTCTGCCGGAACGGGCCAATAAATACTGGCTGCAACTGGATAAGTGGCTGGATTCCATCTGTGAATATCATGAACTGAAGTTATGAAAATCAGCCATCCGTTTTTTTGAATTCTTTGTCGCTGTTTTTCTTCCGGAAAAGTTGCGGTTTTAAATCTGTTGCTGTATATTAGCGCCTTTGAAAATAAAAACCTTATATATTTATGGAGATAATAAAAGCTTATGACTGTTGATCACAAAAATCCTGAACTCATGGAGAAAATTGTTTCGCTGTGTAAACGACGCGGCATAATTTTTCAAAGCTCGGAAATATACGGCGGCATCAACGGCTTCTGGGACTACGGTCCGTACGGCAGCCGGATGAAACGCGCAGTGGAACAGTTGTGGTGGGGAGAAATGGTCGAGACGCGTCATAACGTTGAAGGCCTGGACTCAACCATCATCTGCCATCCCCGCGTCTGGAAAGCCTCCGGGCACCTGGATAAATTCGGCGATCTGATGTGCGACTGCCGTTCCTGCAAAGCCCGCCATCGTGTAGACCAGATGGAAGACCAGACTGCCTGTCCGAACTGCGGGTCAAAAGATTTGACCGAGCCCCGTGAATTCAATCTGATGATGAAAACCTACGTCGGCCCCGTGTCCGACGAAGAACATATCGCTTATCTGCGGGCGGAAACCTGTCAACCGATATTTATTGATTTCAATCAGGTCAGAGTAGCCACCCGCCAGAAACTGCCGTTCGGCATCGCCCAGATCGGCAAAGCGTTCCGGAATGAGATCAATCCCCGCAATTTTATCTTCCGTTCCCGTGAATTCACCCAGATGGAAATGGAGTTCTTCTGCGAAGATGCCGAGTCCATGGAGTGGTTCAACTACTGGAAGGGCGAACGTATCAAATATTATCGCGAGAAACTGAAATTCACTGAAGACATAATTCGCATTTACGAACATGAAAAACTGGCGCATTATGCCAAAGCGGCGATTGATATCGAGTTCCTTTTCCCGTTCGGCTGGGGCGAACTCGAAGGCGTGCATCACCGCGGCACCTGGGATATGTCCCGCCACGAAGAATTTTCCGGCACCGATTTGCAGTATATTGATCATGACAACAACCGCAAAGTCACTCCGACGATTATTGAAACCTCTGTCGGACTTGACCGCACCATGCTTGCGCTGCTCTGCAATGCCTATGATGAAGATACTGCCGATACCAAAAAAGAAGGCCAGGAAACCGATGTCCGCATCGTCCTGCGCCTGCCGGCCAAAGTTGCGCCGATTCAGGTTGCAATCCTGCCGCTGTCTAAGAAACTTGCCGAAGGCGGGGAAAAACTCTACAAAGACCTGAGCAGCAGGTTCCGGAGTGAATATGACGAGACCGGCAGCATCGGCAAACGCTACCGCCGCCAGGACGAAATAGGTACGCCTTATTGTATAACCTTTGACTTTGAATCAGCTCAGGACAATGCCGTGACCATCCGGGAACGCGATTCGATGAATCAGGAAAGAGTAAACGTAACACAGCTCAGAGAGTACTTCGATACGCATATTTAATAACGATAAACCATTTGGGGAGATGAGTCATGGCGGAAAAGCTTACGTTAATCCAGCGCCTGTTAAAGGCCGGGCACAAAAAAGTTATTCTTTTCATTCTCATGTTCTCCATCCTGGTTTTATTGATTCTTGGTATCCTGATTACGCTTTGGTATACTTTCGGTGAAAAACTGGATATACGCGGCGAAGTACAGACTTACGTGTTCAGCAAAGCCGTTTTTAACAATAAAGGTGTTTGTTAAAATGCGATATTCAGAATTTGGTAAAACCGGAAAAATGGTGTCCGCCATCGGATTCGGCGGCATGCGGTTTGATCTGGCCAAATCTCAGGAAGCCAATGCCGGTCTGATCAAGTACGCGTTCGATAAAGGCATCAACTATTTCGACACTGCTCCCGGTTATTGCAACGACAAGAGCGAAGAGTTTTTTGGAACAGGGTTCAAGAATATGCCTCGCGATAAGTATTTCGTCGCCACCAAGCTCGGGCCTGCCCACGTTGCAAACGAACAGGAAGCTTATGAAAAAGTAAAGAAATCCATCGAGCGCATGAGGGTCGAATATATTGATTTCTTCTATGTCTGGTGTATCCGGCGGATGGCTAATTTCGACCTGGCGATGAATGGAGGCTTGTATGATGCTCTGCTCAGATGCCAGTCCGAAGGATTAATCAAGCATATTGCGTTCTCTTCTCATCAGGAAGGGGCGGGAGTCCGTAAAATCGTCGAATCCGGCCTTTTCGAAGGCGTTCTGCTGGGTGTCAACATACTGAATTTTCCATACCGCTGGGATGGAATCCTCGCCGCAAAAGAGCACGGCCTCGGCGTCGTAGCCATGAACCCGCTTGCAGGCGGACTTATTCCCCAAAATGAGGGCAAGCTGCAATTTCTCGCTTCTCCGGGAGAAACTCCGACCGAAGCCGCATTGCGCTTTCTGGTTGCCAATCCGAATATTGCAGTAGTGCTGAACGGATTCACCACTGCTGAACACATTGACACAGCCTGCCGGATCGCCGATGCTGAACCAATGACCGAAGAGGATATCGCCAGAATCAAAGCGCATATATCCGGAAATATGACCAGAATATGCACCGCCTGCAACTATTGCGAAGAGTGTCCTGAAAACATTCCGATTCCGGCATACATGCAGATATACAATGACAAAGCAGTTTTCGGCAAAACAGATGAGGAAATGGTCAGTTCCATGAAGTTCAACCATGAATGGGGTCTGCTGGTGGAACCCCGCGGCAGCGCCGCCGCCTGCATCGCCTGCGGCAGATGCGAAGAATCCTGTACACAGCATCTGGATATCATTACCAGACTCAAGGAAGTTGCTGAATGGGAAGCGAAGTCGCAGGAACTTAATAAAGCGAAGTAACTCAATAATATATTCAGAGGTCTATCATGCAGGATGAGCCGATT
Source organism: uncultured Lentisphaeria bacterium (assembly GCA_903863035.1). Classification (GTDB taxonomy): domain Bacteria; phylum Verrucomicrobiota; class Lentisphaeria; order Victivallales; family Victivallaceae; genus CAIPAT01. The sequence goes on along the minus strand of CAIPAT010000033.1, from coordinate 7,324 downwards.
CACAGAAATAGTGTTTCCAGGATGCTGTTTATAAATTCCGGTCTGTGGATGCTTTTGTTTCTATACAGCATGAAAGGAACCCTTGTTTTCGCCTGGATCATTAACTTCTTCTGTATGATCGGCATCATTGCAGTCACCTCGTTCGGTATCGCGCTGGTTGATACCATGATGCTGAAGAAAAGCGTCAATAAGTATGCCAGATATCTGCTTTATACTTGTCCGAGCCTCATCGTGCTGCTTGTGCTGATAATCTTTCTGCCTGACTTGCAGCTGCCCGGCAAGAGTATCAATCTGCTGAAATCGCCTTCCGGCAGATATGACCTGTCATTACCAATCGAGGATTCATACCGGCAGCTTACGATTTCAAATCGCAAAGGCGCGATTGAATATCGCGGGGAAAAGATTGACATCAACAACGGCAGCAGGCTTTATTGGATATGGGATGCCGATGACAACGCCTGGGTATATGATTCCGGCAATCAGAATGTTTTCGTATTTACGAAGAAAGCCGATAAATGGGAAAAAGCCATGTGGGGCGTCGGCACCAGCAGAACTGGCGATCTGACCTTAATTCCGCCCAAAAGCCTTTATCCAGTTAAAGAAAGAGACAAAACCAGCGGTACTGCGATAATCATAAAACCGGCATCAGATGGCAGCAAACCGGCCGTCATCCAGCCGGTTGAGAGCGAATAAATCCGATCACGTCCTGATATTTCAGCGGTCCGCCGAAAATGTCCAGAGCTGAACCGATGGTAAAAGCCACCCTGCCATGCCCCTTGTCGTTTATAATCTTCACATCATCCAGCGACCTGATGCCGCCGGCGTAAACTGAAGCAATCGGGCAATGTTCAGCCATTACTGACAGCAATTTTTCATCAATCCCGGCCTGTTTGCCTTCAACATCCACCGCGTGAATCAGGAACTCGCAGCAGAAGTCAGCCATAAAGTTCAATGTATCGGCATTGACTTTCCAGTTGGTAAACTTCTGCCAGCGGTCGGTAACAATATAATACTCGCCGTCCTTGCTGCGGCAGCTAAGATCCAGCACCAGGAGATCACGGCCAAGCAGCTTAAAAATCCTCTTCAGATTGCTCCGGTTAAGTTCGCCGTCAGCAAAGATATAAGAGGTCAGGATTACCTGCGACGCGCCAGCATCCAACCAGTATTCGGCATTTTCCGCCGTGATTCCGCCGCCGATTTGAAGTCCGCCGCGATAAGCACCCAGCGCTTCAAGGGCGGCAGCCTCGTTACCGGGTCCCAGCATAATAACATGCCCGCCGGTCAAACCGTAGCGCTTGTATAGTTCCGCGAAATACGCCGGACCGTGTTCCGAAACAAAGTTCGTCCTCACAGTGCGGTCATCATCAGTCAGGCTGGAGCCGACGATCTGCTTGACTTGGCCGCCGTGCAGATCAATGCATGGTCTGAATTCCATCAATCTTACCTTATATCTATTAACATCTAAAATTGCACCGTCAATCCCGTAAGTTACAACTGGAAAAAGGTTATTCAACCTGTAAACCGGCTTTTAAATCACCAGACAAAAATGGCGGACAGTTGGGGAACTGCCCGCCGGGGGGAAAAAGGAGGGGATCAATAACTAATTATTTAAATCGTAAGCTAATTTTTCAGTGCTGATGCTCAGCAGCAGCTGCGGATTCTGTTCCGCCGCCTTCTGCCATTCTTCCCGGTACTGTTCCGGAAACTGTATTGACATTGCGCTGACTATTTCTGTCATCTGTTGGCGTTCTACCTTCTTTTCATCGCTGCCGTTCACGCCGGAACCGGCACCCAGAAGAAAAAGAGACAGCACAGTGATAACAGCGAAGATCGTAACCCGGCCTTTTCTGTCGTTAGAGATAGACATTTTTTGTTCTCCTCTTCTTTAATTGTTATTGTATGTTATCGCCAGAAACCAAGTCTGCGGCCATTTCCCGTTCGCCTTTTTCTCTGGCATGCTCATTCATTCTGTCAATTTCTTCCGCCCAGCGTTCGGTATTCCATATTTCTATACCGATTTCCACGCCGACAACAAACACTTCACTGCCGGGATTCACCGTGGCATACTCACGAAACGCTTGAGGAAGTGTAACCCGGCCCTGATTCGATATGCTCTCAGGACTGCTCATTGCTCCGAAGCGGCGCATTGAGCGGCGGAAAACCATACTGTTTGCAGCTTTCGCGGCAGGCAACGTCTCCTGACGGCGCATTTCGAGATATATCTCCTCCGGATAGATCGCTATCGCACCTTCCGGAAGACAATGTATCACAACCTGCCCGCCACATTTACCGATAAAATCAGATACTACCTTCGGACTTAATTTCAATCTGCCGTTGGCATCTACCGAACACCGGTCTTGTCCGCAGAAAGACAGCACTTATTCAGGCCCTCCTTCGACTATTACGTTCCATTATAGTCCATTATAGTCCATTACAGTCCAAATTTCAACACTTTTTCCAAAAATAATCCAATCTTTTTTTCATTTGAGCTGAATGACAGCACCGCCAAAAGTCCAGTAAATGTCAAAATGTTAGACTATTTCTCCAAAATATCAATGCCTTTGAGGCTGGCAATAATTATCTTCATGCATCAATTAGAATTCCAGACTTTGGGCGGTGCTGTCCTGAATTGGCGGCAAAATTAAAAAAGTCAGATACCTCCGGCAGAGCCGGAGGCTTGAATTCGCGAACCGCTCGAAGCGGTTACCTTGTCTTAATGTTTAATCCTTTTACCGGAACAAGTCGCCTTGTTCAAGTTTTATATCTTCTTTTTCCTGGTCTTGTATATATTTCCTGATGGTCTTCTCATCACGACCAACAGTCGAAACATAATAGCCTCTCGCCCAAAAATTCTGACCTCCGTAGTATTTGCGATGACTCATAAAATTTCGTGCCACATAAATAGCACTCTTACCTTTTATAAATCCAACTACTTCAGACACCGAATACTTGGGAGGAACAGTGAGTAGCATGTGCACATGATCGGGACGCAAGTGCCCCTCGTCTATCTCACTTTCTCGCTGTTGCGCCAAGTCCTTAAATACTGTACCAGGATACTTACGGAGCGTTCCGTATAATACTTTCTTACGGCACTTCGGCATAAATACAACATGATATTTGCATTCCCAGGTTGTATGTGTTAATGTTCCACTCTTTCTCATGGAATATCTCCTTTCGAACTCTCCGAACGATTCACGAGGACGATATTCCTACTCCTATTACCGCAAAAGTCAAACTTGGCTAGTCCCCCAGCGCAGCTGGGGGTTTACCTTTGTAATTGAAAGAGCTGGGCGGGGATGAGAACTATACCGCGGCGGTGCCGGATTTATCAGCCAGCTCGGAATCAAAGAAGATTGCTTCAGGAGAGTAGCTTGTAACCTGATTTCGAACTGAAACCGCTGAATCCTCTGCTGTTTAAGATTCGTAAACAGCTTGTTTTTTTACCGCGGAGTACGTATGTTATGCCCTTGAGCATGGCATTAAGTGATGCATAATGATGATTAAATACATGGTGTTCAAACTGAAGATGAATAAAACCATTTTACCTGAAGCCGGACGCGAGTTCAGTATCATGCCTCTCTGGTTCTGGAACGACGACCTTGATGAACGTGAAATCATCCGCCAGATTGAAGATTTTGAGCAGCACGGAGTCTACGGCTTCGTCATTCACCCGAGAATGGGACTACCGCGCCCGCTGGGCTGGATGTCGCCGGCATTGCTGAATTTCTATCAGATTGCCATCGACGAAGCCGCCCGGCGCGATATGAAAGTGATACTTTACGACGAAGGAATGTATCCGTCCGGCTCATCCTGCGGACAGGTGGTGGCCGCCAACCCGGGATTCCAGTGCCGCTGCCTGGCGATGGCTGAAATGCCGGAAGACGGCGGGGTTATCCTGAATCCCGGGGAAAATCTGGTGGCTGTGACTGTCAGGAGCAATGGCCGCCGGATGGCGGTATTTGACCGGAAGCTCGACAGTGTCATTCGCGGCATTCATTTTATCGGCGACGGCCCGGACGAGGATACCCCTCCTGCCGGAGACATCCTCAACCCGGCGGCGGCGGACAAATTCGTCGAGCTGGTTTATGACGGTTTCGCCGCACGTTTTAAAAAGTATTTCGGCAGCACTATCACCGGTATTTTTACCGACGAACCCAGCATTACCGGCCGTGCATTTTCGCCGGGGGTGATACCCGGCACGACCGGCATCCTGCCGGAAATCAACCGCATCCTCGGCTATGACTTCACGCCGCATCTGCCGGCGCTGTGGTTTGACACGGAGCCGGACGCTGAAATGCATCGCTCCGCTTACCACCGGGCGCTGCTGATCCGGCTCGAAGAAACTTATTATTCCAAACTGCACCAGTGGTGTGAAAAACACCATCTGCCTTTAATGGGACATCCCGAAGGCCCCGACCATATCGGCGCGCTGCGCTATTTCGACATCCCCGGACAGGATCTGGTCTGGCGGTGGGTGCTGCCTGATGCGCCTTCCGCGCTGGAAGGACCGCAGTCAACCCAGGGCAAGTGCAGCTCCTCGGCGATGGTTCATCTTGGCCGGCGGCGCAATCTCAACGAGTATTGCGGCGCTTACGGCCATGAATTTACATGGGAGGAGATGAACTGGTTGTCCAGCTGGTGTCTGGTGCGCGGCGTCAATCAGCTGGTGCCGCATGCCTTCTACTATTCGGTGCGCGGCCCCCGGAAAGACGAGCGCCCGCCCGATGTCGGGCCGAATTCACCCTGGTGGAACCGCTATCACAATTATGCCGATGCCTGCCGCCGGTTATGCTGGCTCAATACTGACTGCCGCCAGATCTGCCGGGTCGCTATTATCGGCGGCTCTTATGAACTACCATGGCATGCCGCGGAATGGTGTTTTCAGCATCAGTACGATTTCAACTATCTCGAAGAAAGACATCTTTACGATGACGCGGAGATAACCGCCGACGGCATCCGTTTACGCGAGATGCATTACCAGATCATTATAGCAGACAGCCAATTATCGGCACAGGCGGAGGCAGCGCTATCCCCGCTGGTCGGAAGATTGCTCCATTTCAATAAAGAAAATTTCACCATTCCAGAACATTGCCAGCCGACAGTCCGCCCGGACCGTCCAGCGGCGGCGCTGCGTGCCCGGCACCTGGTCAAAACCGGTTGTCACTGGTTTATGCTGTTTAATGAGGAAGCTCCCGAACTGGATGTAAAAATCACGCTTCCAGTCGCCGGAGATCTGCAGGAATTCGATCCGGAGAAAGACGTTTTTACGCCGGTAAATCCGGCGTTGCCGCTGCATTTTGCCGCCCATCAACTACGAGTACTGGCTGTGGCAGTATCTGATAATTTTAAAAAACTTTAATCAGGAGCGATTTAAATGTCCGGATTTACTCAACAAAAAATGATTGAAATGGAAGCAAAATGTATTGAGCGTTTTGCCGGTAATCCGATAATTACACCGCAGGATGTGCCGTTCCCGTGTGAGAGAGTCTACAATCCCGCCGCCTGCATGCAGGGCGATGATTATGTGTTGATTCTGAGAGTTGATCAGCCTGACGGTAAACAGTGTCTGGGGCTGGCCAGAAGCAAAGACGGGATCAAGTTTAAAATAGACCGGGAACCGGTCATGGTTCCCGCCGAAAATGAGTTCGGGCATCTCAACGACCCGAGGATTACTTTTATAGACGGATGGTATTACTTGACGTACTGCAGTGATCCGGATGGTGAAAGACTTAGAGAAGAAGGAATATATCTCTGCATAGCACGTACCAGAGACTTCAAAAGCTGGGAAAGAATTTACCGGTCTCAGCCTGACAACCGGAACGCGGTAATATTTCCTGAAAAGATCAACGGCAGGTTTGTCAGGCTGGATCGTCCTTTCAGGCGGGGTTACAGAGCGGAAATGGGATACGATATATGGCTGTCGGAATCGCCGGATATGCAATTCTGGGGCAAACATAAACTTTTGCTTTCACATTATGATGTTGAATGGGGGAGTCACAAAATAGGCCCGGCGGCACCTCCGGTCAAAACTCCGGCGGGATGGCTGGTTTTCTTTCACGGGGCATTCATTCCCGAAAGCGAAAACACCGGATGGAAAAAATGGTGCTGTGGAAGATGCAAGGTATATTCAGCCGGATTGATGCTGCTTGACCTGAACGAACCATGGAAAATCAAGGCAATAAGAAAGAATCCGGTTCTGGTTCCGCATACTGATTACGAGATGAATCCGGTTTACAGACCTGATGTAGTATTTCCATGCGGCATAATTCCCGAGGCGGACGGCACAATCAAAATATATTACGGCGCATCAGACTATTCAATCGCGCTGGCGACAGCAAAAATAGATGATCTTCTAAAGCTCTTAGATGAATGAAAATCAGGCATGTTTCAAACGGTAGTTGACGCTTTTTTGAGTAGCATAAACTATCATAAAGCCTGACTGCATATGCTCCGAGCCTACCAGCCTTGTGCGGCTGCGTTTGAGAAAGTGTCAAATGGGCGCACTTCTCAAAAGTTGGTCAGTAACCAGCGGCATATTCCGCCAGTACCATCTCATAGAACTTGTTCCAGTTGTTTGACTTGAGTTGGCATCTGAGATGCAGGAATGGTCGACGGCCTGATTCAACATGCTGCCGCAAATCGAGACCAACGAAGCCAAACATATCCCGGTGCCGGTGGTTACTTATCAGCGGCAGGATTCGGCCTCGGTCTATATCAATTTTGAGGATTCGGTTTTTCAGGCAATGGAATATCTGTGGAACCAGGGGCAGCACCGGTTCACAGCACAGGGCGGAAAATAACTTACGGTAATTGTTTCAAGCAGGATGAATTCGGACGTCCGCTGCAGGTCGATTTTCAAGAGACGGTGCTGCCGAAATTAAACAGGCAGGTACTGATTGATAAAATGTGCGCGTTGATCGTTGACAAGATAAAACTGCCGGTCAGCCTGACCGATCAAGGACTGCTCTGGCGTATCGTTGTTACCGCTGACGGAACTAGTGAATCTGGTCAATTACAATTTTGAACCGCGCCGGATCAAGTTTACAATTCCAGTTGGAACTAGAATTCATGACCTGGTGGCAGGACGCGAACTGAGTTCGGAATTCGAGTTTAAACCGCGGCATCCGCTGCTGCTCCAGATCAAATGAACAGGATTAAAACGATGGCGGATGGCGTTCACCCGGGCTAGTACTCTGTAAAGCTAAAAATTTCGCATAGACGAGTTAGATTGCGGATTGGATTTTTTCGTTCTGACTGATGGGCGATATGAATATCGTCCGAAGGATGAACGGGAAAATACGAACGCAAGAAACTCGCCGCGTAG
>CAIPAT010000032.1 GCA_903863035.1 uncultured Lentisphaeria bacterium | reverse complement strand
CGGATCCTGAAATTTGGACAGAAACTGCTTCCACCATGGTTCCCGCACCGGCGGAGCCATAATATTGGCACCGTATTTTTTGCGGTTCACGATTACTTCATCGGATGACAATCCGCTGAACTTTACATTTCGTACCGGATCAACTATATCATGCATTGAATGAAATCCTTTAGTTAACTCAATCTGATTAATTATCGTTACGTCTTCCGGTCAGAGATAGAACCAGGCTCAACAACTGGGCCATGGCTACGGCGGCAGATGCGACATAGGTCATGGCTGCAGCATTGAGCACTTTTCTGGCAGGTTCAAGTTCATCTTTCTCCAGAATATTGCAGGAGCCGAGAAGGCTGAGCGCCCGGCTGCTGGCATTGAATTCAACCGGCAGCGTAATCAAATAAAAAGCTACCGCGCAGGAAAAAAGAATTATGCCCAGATGCATCAGTACAGGGATGTGGAAAAAGAATCCGCCGATGGCCATCCATGGTCCCAGAGTAGACCCGATATTGGCAATAGGAACCAGTGCGCCGCGCAATCCCAGCGCGGAATAACCGGTTTTGTGCTGAATAGCATGTCCGGTCTCGTGCGCGGCGACACCGAGCGCTGCTACAGAGGTGCTGCCATAAACTGATTCCGAAAGCCGCAATGTACGGCTGGATGGGTCGTAATGATCTGACAATTCACCTGCCACCGGTTCCACCGGAACATCATTCAGTCCATTGTCATCGAGGATTATTCGTGCAACTTCAGCTCCGGTCAAGCCGCGGGCATTGCCTTGCTGACTGTAATGGCTGAATGTTGATTTTACCTTAAACTGGGCATAAATTGCAAAAAGGAAGGCGGGCAGTACCAGAACAATATCGTAAATAGTTATCATAATCAAAACTCCCTGTAAATATTAATTTAACTTAAACACACTTTTTACTCTCTGGAATCAGGCAGCCATTAAAACTGCTAAAGACTATTGATCAATTATTTTTTAGCTTTCGGCATCTGCGCGATACCATTTCTCGCCTTGTTTTTTGACGCTGATCTTCTTTCATTCCAATAGGCAATGACCCCTGGCAGGACGGAAATGACAATAATAGCCATAATCACCAGGGTGAAATTCTTCTTGACAATCGGTATGTTGCCGAAAAAATAACCGGCAAAAACCAGCAGCACCACCCACAAGACACCGCCGACAATGTTATATACAATAAATCTGGCGTATGACATACTGCCCATGCCGGCGACAAATGGCGCAAACGTCCGGATTATCGGCAGAAACCTGGCGATAATGATCGTCTTTCCACCGTGCCGCTCATAAAACTCATGCGTCTTGATCAGATGTTTTTTATTCAGAAAACGTACATTATCTTTATGAAAAACTTTGGGTCCGAGATATTTGCCGAGATGATAATTGACCGTGTCGCCGATAATCGCGGCGATAATCAGCACGATGCAGATAGTCCAGATATTGAGCCCTCCGCTTGCAGACAACGCTCCGATCGCGAAAAGCAGAGAGTCGCCAGGCAGAAATGGAGTAACTACTAATCCTGTCTCGCAGAAAATAATCATAAAGAGAATCAAATAAGTCCAGATTCCACAATCATTTGCCAGTGCGACCAGATGTTTGTCGAGATGGAGTACCATGTCTATCAACTCTTTAATCAAATCCATTGCTTACCCTTTCGTTTTTTTTATTTAAATCTTTATCTTTCCAGTTTGGCGAATCCGGAAAAACATTCTGAAAACTTTAACCAGTTCCCACCACAATGTAGCCAATGCAGCCAGTCCCGTTGCGGCAGCAATCTCATTAAAACTTAGCGGCATTGTTTTCGCTACAGCGTTGCCGGCGGGAAGATATACTATTAATGCCAGCGCTGATAAAATCGCGACATTCACTAATATAATTACTTTGTCCCGCCATTTCAGCAGCATTGCTGCAGCAAATTGTTTGTTGGACTGATTTACATATACCAGAAAAAGATTGGATACGCCGAGTACAACAATCGCGAAAGTTCTGGCAAGTTCAACTGAGGCGCCATTTTTATACAGATAAAGATATGCGCCGAAAGCAACAAAAAAGATTGCCAGTCCCTGCAATAATGCCTTCACCATCATTCCCATATTTATCAGTGACTCTTTTGAAGAGCGCGGAGGACGGTCCATGATATCTTTTTCTGCGGGCTGCCGCTCGAAAATAATCGAACAAGTGGGGTCAATAATCAATTCAAGCAGCACGATGTGAATCGGCAGCAGCAGCAGCGGCATATGCATGACCGGCGTCATCAGCGCGATCAGAGCGATGGGAATGTGAATGACAAAGACATAGCAGACCGCCTTCTTGATATTGTCATAAATACGGCGCCCGTCTTTGACGGTTTCAACGATGGTGGTGAAGTTATCGTCAAGCAGAATCATGTCCGCGGCTTCTCTGGCAACGCCGGTGCCGCGCTTGCCCATGGCGATGCCGATATCTGCAAACTTCAGGGCTGGAGCGTCATTGACGCCATCCCCGGTCATGGCCACGATCTCGCCGATTTCTTTGAAAGCCTTAACTATCCGCATTTTATGTTTCGGGATCACGCGGGCAAAGATGTTGACCGTTTTAATCCTTTCTCTGAGATCTTCATCTGACATCTCCTCGATCTCTTTGCCGGTGATAACCTCGTCGCTATGCGGTATGCCGATTTTACCGGCAATATATTTAGCCGTGATGCCGTTATCGCCGGTGATCATCACTACGCGGACGCCGGCCCTGGTGCAGAGTTTAATAGCGCCTGGCACAGCTTCACGCGGCGGATCTTCAAGTCCCAGCAGGCCGAGCAGTTCAAGCTCATTGCCGCTTAGCTCTTCCGGAATCGACGGCATATTAATACGTTTCGCCACGGCAATCACGCGATAGCCTTTTGAAGCCAGCGCGGTCTGGGCTGAATCGATTTTCTTGCTATCCTCCGGGCTCAGCCGGCAAAGCGGCAGAATACTTTCAGGCGAACCTTTGGCCGCCAGCGCCGGGACTCCGTCGACTTCCCAGACATGCCCCATCATTTTGGTCGCGCTGTTGAAAGAGTACTCCAGCAGCAGCTTCTTGCTGAACAGTTCCTGTTTGTTGATGCCGTCTGACATTGCTCGTGCCAGTATCGCCTGTTCCATCGGGTCATAAGGTTCAGTCTCGCACCCTAGCGCAGCCCAGTACAACAGTTCGCCTGAGGCAATATTTTTAAAAGGATATAATTCCTGTAACGTCATTTTATTTTTTGTCAGAGTGCCAGTCTTATCCACGCACAGCACCGATACGGCGCCCAGCGTTTCCACTGAAGGCATCCGCCGGATAAGCGATTTTTTCTGTGCCAGACGCCAGGCGCCCATCGCCAGGAATACCGTCAGGATTACCGGGAACTCTTCCGGAATCATTGCCATGGCCAGCGTGATTCCGGCAAGAATACTGCCTGTTATACTATTAGTGTGAGTATAAGTCGCTATTGCGACCATAATGAACATCGCAAGGCCGATTAAGGAGCAAACTTTTATCAGATAACGGGTCTGTTTCTCCAGCGGGGTGGATTGTTGCGGGGCGGAAAGAATATCCAGTCCAATCTTGCCGTATTCGGTTTTCAGACCGATTGCGGTGACTTTGATAATTGCCGCGCCCTGGGTTATAGCTGTTCCGGCATAACAGGTATCGCGACGCCAGTGCGCTTCTTCATCTTCCGCGCTGAGATTGACTTTCTTCCAGACGACGTCGGATTCTCCGGTCAGGGTGGATTCGTCTACGCCAAGGTCAAACATTTCAATGATCTTTCCGTCGGCGGAAATCTTCTCCCCTTCCTCCAGTATCATCAGGTCGCCTGCGGTCAGTTCCTTGCTATCTATATTCTCGACGACGCCATTCCGGATGACTCTGACTTTGGGTGAGGACAAATCCTTTAACGCCTGCAGCGTCCGGTCGGTGCGCCATTCCTGAAATACATTGATGCTCACCATAAACACGACAAAGCCGATCATGATCAAGCCGTCTTTGGGTTCGCCCAGGATGAAATAAAGCATGGCAGTGCCGAAAAGCAGCAGGAACATCGGTTCTCCAACAATCTCAAGCACTTTCCGCCAGAAAGTATCTTTCTGCTCAGGAACCAGCTCATTCCTGCCGTGTTCCTGCTGGAGTTTGATTACTTCCTGACCGGACAACCCGGAATAGTCATTTATAAAACCGTTAAATTTCGCCATCTTCTTCCTTTCCTCTATTCAGATTATAAGATATATAGTATCATCTTTTTAAAATCATAGTCTAATCTGCCGTTTCAGGATTCGCCGTTCATGACGTTTTTGCTGATATTCCGCAGCAAGACGGTGGGCGATGAAATACCCGAATATTGCTGAGATAATTCCCAAAAGGGCGCCGCCGGCAAAAAAAGCCAGCATGAGATGCATCCCAAGTTGATAAATTGAGCCATAAGACGGATTTGTAATAATTTCGCTTAGAACTGTTTTTATCTGTTCATATTGCAGCGGCTTGCAGATCAGATAACCGCCAATGTAACACTGAACCGGATAGAGAAACGGAATCGTAAAGTTATTACTGATGAAGGTGGCCATAACCGCAGCAATCCGCGACCCTTTGAATACAAACGCCAATGGGATTGCTATAATTACCTGAAAAAAACACGGAATAAAAAAATTAACAAATAAGCCGGCCGCCCAGCCGCGGGCGATAAAATCCGGAGTACCTCGTTCTCGCAATATTTTATGATACCAGTATATAACGGAATGTTTCTTTAATCTTTTCATCGCCTCGCCTTTCAATTATGCAATCATACCGAACGGATCGCAGGTTGTTTTGCCCTTTTTTCCATCCGTCGTTTTGTTCTTCTTCTGCGATGCTTGATTATATTTACGAGAAATTTCGGAAGCCGGTACAGGATGGATGGAACAAAAACAAACGCGCCCAGCCGGATGCATTTATTGAGGACCCGGAGTATCTGGGATATATTATAAAATTCTTTATATTTTTGACGCCTGAAAGCATGGAGAAACTGCGCGGAGCATTCATCGGAGAAGACTTTCCCGTCAGGCGCTATGTGATATTCAGGATTTGCCTTGACCAGTTCTTCAAGGCCGGAATACGGACCGACCCTTAAAGTGGAAAGAGCTATCGTATCCAATCCAAGTTCCTTGGCGAACGGCACAATCTGCTCCATGTCGCTGCGGGACTCGCCGATATTACCCAGAATGAAATAGCCGTGTAAAATCATGTTGGTTTTAGACAATACCTCAAAATATTTTCTTATCTGAGCAACGTTGAACCCTTTGCCCATTGACTTGAGCGTTTTGTCATGGGCGGATTCGATACCCAGCATCAGCAGCACAAAGCCCGCTTTCTCCATTTTTCGCATGACATCCGGTCTTCGGGCAATCTCCAGTCTGGCGTTTATCACATATTTTTTGCGGATTCCCCTGGCTATTATCAGATCGCATATTTTTTCAACCCGGTCCATGTCAAATGTAAAGATGTCGTCGGTAAAACCGATTATACGTCCGCGGGCCTGTTCAATTTCATCCACTACAGATTCCGCTGAACGCGCCGTCCAGGTTCTTTTCGTTCCCCATGGGTTGCGGGCGAAAGAACAGAATTTGCAATTGAACGGGCAACCTCTTGAAGCGGAAATCATATCCACTTCAAGGCCGCTGTTCGCCCCGCCGAATCCAATCTCGTATTTATATTTTCTAAGGCTGCGGTCAGGGAATAGATTATCCTGAATCGGGCCGGGAATGCGGTTCCGGTTGTGAATTATTTCATCTCCGGACCGGAAACTCAGTCCGGTGATATCTTTGAATGGAACTCCACGGCAGATCGCTTCAACAGCTTCCTCGCCATCACCTCTGACAACCGCGTTTACACCGGGGAAGTCAACCATCCAGCGTTCAGGATCTTCAGAGGCATGACGCCCCCCCAGAAGAACAAAGATCCCATCAGGCACCGAACGGATTTCCTCGCATAAAAAATCTTGATCACGATCCCAGTTGATTGAGAAGCAGACCATTCCGGTTTCCGGACGGATGAAATCGCGGGTGCGCCCATGCTCTTTCCTCATATCGACGATTTCGATCTGCTTCGAGAACGGCTGGATCACTTTGGCAATGAATTCAAGCCCGATCGGCGGAAAAAATCCGACATCATTCAGCTCACGCCGGTATGGATAGGAACAAAGGACATGGTCAAGCGAACCTTCCGGAACGGAGACAAGTATTCCTGGAACTGTTTTATCGCCCCCGTGCTGGAGCTTGCTGACTTTCCTGGACAATTTTGTAAAATCTTTTACAATCGCCATCGATTCCTTTCCGGTACTCAGTATAAAAAAACCTGAGGTACCATAATTTGTTAAAATCATAGTCCCGCAGGTTTTCCTTCCTGCTGCCGGTAAAACCAGCCCAGCCCCACACATCAAACTTGATGTATCGCCTGCTCTATATAGTTTTTGCTATTATCACAACTTTTATTATATACTCTACACGGTTGAAATTACATAGACATCAATTTTATTAAATTGTTCCATAACTTTTTTGATTTATCGAGGTAATTTCAAAAGTAAAAATTTATGGAAAATTAATCAAACGACTTGAAAATCCATAAAAACGCCTATTTTGTACTAATTAAAATTAGCAACAATAAGGTCATATATGGAAATCTTCAGTAATCTTTAACAGTTCAGGTTGAAACGCAGTAGCCCAATGAAATTCATGAAACTGCTCCAGAACGAACAGCCCGGACAGCCTTAATAAGTCAACAGTTCAACTACTATCAATTACTTGCCTTCCATGCTGAGCCGGCCGTTCAGCATCACGCCGGTTTCGGTCCGGACATTTCTAAGCAGTTCTCTCTCTTCGACGCTGGATGATGTCATCAATTTCACCGTAGCGTACTGCCGGCAGGCTTTGACAATGCTTCTGTATTCGCCCAGCAAAGTATCCTGGGAGCCGCCGATAGTACGAATCTGCCGTCCGAGCGCCTTGCACTGTTCCTCTTTTTCCTCATCAGACAATTTGGAATCTATCAGTGCAATAACCTTTTCAGTCAATGTTGTACAATACGGCGGAGTTTTCATATTGTCTTTTGCTTTCGCATATGCCCAGGGAATTTGCGCAAGTTCTTTTTCAAGCTCATGGATTACCGGATTGAGTTGAGCATTGAGACGCTTTTTTTCCTCGAACATCTTCTGCATTTTCTGCTGCCATGCGACATATTCTTCGATTCGCTCACGAATCACCAGCACAAACATGTTCATATTGTCGAAATTGCTGATGATCTGCTTCTTTTCTTTAACCGATTCACTGCGGTAAAATACTTTTTCCACTTTTTCAGTTGTGCCGCAAGTCGCCGGATATTTGTTTTTAGGCGAAGGCATGGCCTCAATGCTGTTGCTCATTTCTTTTGAAAGCATTTTTTTCAGCGCGTTTTTAGGCATGGTTACCCCTGCCGTGGTTTTGTCATTTCCATTCAACGCGTAAATCAGCCATGGAGAATCTTCAAAAACAATTTTCAGGTTGTTGAAAATCGGTTTTTTCGCGAATGCCTTCCCGTCCATGAAATAACACGGGTAAATGAATCCGCCCAGGCCGGAAGCCCAGGCCTGCCAGGCGGCAGGCTGAGTGATGCCTACTCCATTTTCCAGCGGGACCCAGGGCTTCCTGGATTCCTTAGTTTCCCGCTGAGCAAACGTCCAGGATTCGCATGTGCTTTTGTCAGTATGAAACCCTTTGCCTAAAAATGTGGTTACCTTCCATTCCGCCGGAAACGGCGGTTTCCAGTTCAACTCCGTAAACTCGCCGGAATTGAGTTTTTCCGTTGTTTTGCACCATATCCCTTTGGCCGCAACTATTCCCATGAAAAACTTTGCTTTAACTCCGGCGGACAAACGCACTGAATTGAAATTTTCAGCGTTTGGACTTTCTGAAATGCTAAGTTGCGGTGAATCCCATAACAGCACCAGCATGGCGTCACCGCCGTCAATCATGTTGACCAGAATAAAGTTATCCGAAGGAATATTGAATTTCGCACCACCCGCCGTTGCCGGATATCGCACGATAGAATCGGCAAGGAAGTCCGGAATCAACATTGCTTCGCTTTTTATCGTTGCCCCAATAGAGGACTTCCCGTCCGCAAAGTCAGATTCAATTTCAACATATTCAAAACCGCCTTTAACAGAACAGGTCACAGACGCGGACAGGCCATCTGCGAAGCTGTAACCGACTTCCACAACAGCCAGTTCCGGCGTATCTTTGACGACCTTAAATGAATTGACAGCGGCGGCATTGTCCTGCTGCAATGCATTCAGCGAAGCAGCACGGCACAAACGCCCGTCCATCATATATGACAGTACGGCACCCTGATTTCCTTTGGCAATATTCAACACAATTTTGCCGTTTTGAATTTCAAGGTTTTGTTCGGTCTGCTTTATCCCGACAACATTTGTCGCCCTCTTAACCTGAACTATCTCAATATCATCCAGCCACAAATTCCCCGGCCTGGCAAGGCCGATCTGGATGGACGCTGGAAACTCCTCCGTAACGTCCACTTCGATTTCGAACTTGCTCCATTCCCTGTTGTTCGCACAGTATTCCTTGCTCAGGATGCCTTTGCCGTTCAATTGCAAGGCGGCAGGTCTCTTCGGCATCCATGCGCTGGCATCATATATTTGCATGCGGAAGGACTGTTCCGGATCCGCCCTGGCCCATACCCGGAAGATATAGACGCCCGGCTTCAAAACAGTGCTCAGGCTGGGATGCAGATAGCCGGAAGCGCTTGTCATATGGACCAGAATGCTCTGCTTCCCGGAATGCGCCCGGGTGTTGTCAATTGCGACAGTTCCTGCGGCTCCGTTCTCTTTCTCGATGCTGCACCCCGCGGGAAGCGTTCCTTGAACGCCTTCCTCAAAGCCGCCGTTCTTAATCAGACCGGCATCATTCCCCTGCGCTATTGCTGCATTCCCCCATCCCATGGACACAGCCAATACAAAAAACAGGCTCATTGTCTTCATTTTCCGGAAATCCTTATATTGTTTATAACGGAATTTTATTTTTTTACCGAACATAATGCTGCCCCCGGTTTAATATATGGTGTGAAAATTGGCGATTGCAGCAGCGTGTCGGCAATGAGGTCATACCCTTTATCCAGCGGGTGGCTGGCGTCGGCATACATTTCCGACGGCAGATCCGGCACCAGCATATACTCGATATTCTGATTTTTCAGCCAGGCGCAGATATCCTGCTGAATCTTCCGGAATTTATCCAGGCTGGCCGGCGTCAGCATATACGGATTGAGCGGCCCGACCATTACGCAAACCCGGTTGCCGCGTTCTTTGAGCAATTTAACGACCCTGGTAAAGGCTTGCCATTGATACGATTTGTCCAGCGAAACCCAGGCCCAGTCCTGCGCGGAGATACCTTGCTGCTTCCAGCTTTCGCCGCCGTTCTTTTTCTCTTTTTCCCCGGGATCGACCGTCATGGCAATTTGAGAAAACGGGGATTTGTAAGGATTGTCAATCATCCACTGATTCAGCTCCTCGTTCTTGAAAAAGGCCAGCCGGATGTGGTTGAGCAGACTGAAAAACGGAATACTGCGCTCCCGGCAGATATTAAGCCTGCCGCTGAAGCTTTCGGTATAACATTTGTATTTCGGAGAAAATTGCGGAATCAGGCGCGGGTGATGCACCTGCATTTCCTCATCGTCGCTCAAATCGTATTTCCGGCTGTTCATCCATAGCGGATTGTAATGCAGAATGACCGTCTTGTTTCTAATGGCGCTGCCGTAATTTTTCAACAGTCCTTCCAGCGCCACATTGTGCATGCCGTCAACTGCCAGATTGGCGACCGCCTGGCGGTTCAACTTGCGGTTGATCTTCGCCGGCAGCGTACTGCTGTTGTCAACATACATGCCCCAGACCACGGAATCCCCAATAAAAATCACCGGATACTCTTTTGCTGCGTTTTCCGCCCATTTCTGGTAAACCCAGTAATCGTCGCGGAAGTCGTAAGATATCCGGAATTCATTGCCGGTCTGCAACTTTTCTATTTTACCCCAGACGAACGGCAGCAGGAACAATATACCGGCGACAATAATCACTCCGGCAATCACCAGTTCTTTGAAATTCAGGCGAAAAGTATTGGAACCGAAAATTCTTCTTTTTCTCATATGTCACTCCGGCGCTTAAAATTGAAAATAAATGAATTGTTTATTGGCGGCAGTGGAAAAGATCAGGAATAAAACCAGCGCCGTCACCATCCCGCCGACCCGGACGAAAGAGTTTTCCAGCAGCCATTTGTATTTGGAACTGAAAATGAGCTGATAGATCCAGATCAGCCCGACCGCGCCAAACAAAAATACCGGTATTTCCGGACTGGCGTTAGTAAACTGGCATATCTTTTTGAGAATCAGCAGCGCGTCGGAAAGATTGGCCGCCCGGAAAAAGACCCAGGTCAGACAGATAAAATGAAACACCAGCAGCTGCTTGATGATTTTCGGAATCTTCAGATAGAATTGAGTTTTTTCCAAATCGATGGTCAGCACCCGGCCGAGACCGTTCAATGCCCCCCAGATGATGAATGTCCAGGCCGCGCCGTGCCAGAACCCGGAAATCACCATGGTCAGCAGCACGTTCCAGTAAACCTTGTATTTGAAGCCGCGGTTGCCGCCGAGCGGCACATACACATAATCTTTGAACCATGACGAAAGGCTGATATGCCAGCGCCTCCAGAAATCGCCGATATCAACTGCCGTATACGGGTTGTTGAAGTTCAACATCAGCCGGATGCCCAGGGCTTTGGCCACTCCCCGCGCCATGTCGGTATAGCCGCTGAAATCAAAGTATATCTGCCAGGCGAACGCGTAAGTCGCGAAAATCAGCGTCGTGCTGTCGTAGAGAGAGGGGTTATTGTAGACCTTGTCCACGTAAATCGCCAGAAAATCCGCCAGCACCACTTTTTTGACCAGCCCGACCAGGAACAGCGACAGTCCGTCGGAAACATCAAGTTTGCGGATGATTGGAATATGCCGGAGCTGCGGCAGGATATTGCGGCCGCGCTCGATCGGCCCGGCCACCATCTGCGGGAACATCGCGACAAAGGACGCATAGCGGATAAAGTGTCTTTCCACTTTCACTTTTTTGTAATAAACATCAATAATGTAGCTCATGGACTGGAACGTGAAGAACGAAATCCCGACCGGCAGCAGGATATTCGCCACCGGCACGTCCAGCGGAACATGCAGAATAATAAACAGCGTCCGCAGATTCTCCGTGAAAAATCCGGCATATTTGAAGAATCCCAGCATAAAAACGCTGTTAAGCAGACAAATGGCAAGCCAGGTCTTTTTATACCTGGTATCGGCGATCATCAGACCGGCCAGATATTCCAGCGAGGTGGAATAGAAAATCAGGATCAGGAACAGCGGATTCCACCAGCCGTAAAACACATAAGATGCAATCAACAACCACAACAGACGCCAGTTGGCATGCCGCCGCAGCAGCAGGTAAACCGCCATGGTGATGGTGAAAAAAACAACGAAAGTCCACGTATGAAACAACATAATCTGTTTCCTGTAATGTTAAGATTTTGAAAAGTTGAATGTTATTTTCCGGGACCGTTCTTCACGCAGCGGAAACCATAGATATCATATCCGAAACATACGTCGGCAAATGCCGGACTTTCCTTGGCTCTGACGGCTGACCGGCATTCTTCCGGCTTGGATTTCCAGCATCCGCCGCGCAGCACTTTAAAGTCACCTTTTTCCGGCCCTCCCGGATTATCCTGCGGACTGCTCTTATAATAATCCGGCAGATAGTTATCATTACACCACTGCCAGAGATTGCCATATATATCGTGGAGTCCCCACGGATTCGCTTTTTTTCTTCCGGCCGGACGCGGCATTTTGCCTGAATTCAAATTGTAGAAGGCATACAGTTGTAACTGCGATGGATTATCTCCGAAAAAATATTCCTTGTCAGATCCGGCACGGCTGGCATATTCCCATTCCGCTTCAGTCGGCAGCCGGTAGCCATTCTTCGAGAAATCACATTTCCATGTAGTCAAATCATAACATGGTTCTAAACCATCTTCAATTGATCTGGCATTGCAGTACTTTACCGCTTCCGGCCAGCGCAACTGCTCCACCGGGTTTTCCGGCTTGCGGTGCTTTGAAGGATTGAATTTCATCAGCCGTTCAAATTCCTGCTGGATCACCAGATACTTGTCCATGTAAAAAGCATTAATTTTCACCGGATGAACCGGCTTCTCATCCGCTTTGCCCTTGTCTGAGCCCATTTTGAATTCCCCTGCCGGAATGAGTACCATCGCC
Source organism: uncultured Lentisphaeria bacterium (assembly GCA_903863035.1). Taxonomy (GTDB): domain Bacteria; phylum Verrucomicrobiota; class Lentisphaeria; order Victivallales; family Victivallaceae; genus CAIPAT01. Next base: position 5,951 of record CAIPAT010000032.1, on the reverse strand, counting down.
ACTCCGCCATTGGATGTGATAGCGGTTTCCGCGGCAACGCCTGCGGTGCCGAACATGATTCCTGCAGCGCAAGCGGCAATTAAAACAGTTGTTCTTTTCACAATTTCACCTCTGTTGTTGCGGTATGGCTTTCCGCAGTTCTAATAATATTTCATAATTGCCGCGAGTTGTCAGCAGCTGCCGGATCTGCTCCCGTACCAGGCAGGCGTAACTGCAGGCATCTTCTGATCCGGCGGCGGCGGCGGCCGACACCTTGAAAATAGTGCGCAGATTGCGTCCTGCGTGATAGCCGATGACTTCGTACAATGCCATGTAATAGTTCATCGAACGCAGCAGTTCATATAGCTCCGGAGCTCGCTCCGTTCCTGAATTATTGCGTACCAGCGCTTTGATCTTCTGCGCTAATTCCGCGCTGTGGGCTATATTTTCCTCCGGAGTTTTTCCCTTGAGGGCATCTTTCAAATCCTTATCCATATTATTCAACCGCTTATCCAGCTCATCAAAATATTTCACCAATGCAGGATTATTTTTCTCTTTTTGCCGCCATTCACAGACATTCGTTTTCATCTGAGTAATCCAGTCCAGAATCCGGCGGGTCTGCTTTTCCGAAGCGGTGTTCCAGCCCAGCCGGTTTTCCGCGTGGCGCGACAACGCTTCAGCATGCTGGCCGAACGCTCCGGTCTTAACAAATATTTCGCCAACAACGGTCAGGCCTTTACAGGTGTTGTTCGTCACACTGTCGGCCAGTTCCTTCGGCACCATAGACATGGTCGTTTTCTGCATGTCAAGTTCAACCGTTGCGTTCTTAGTCTGGCCGCATAGCGACGCCAGAAAATTATACGGGGCAGCCCGGGCTCCCTCAAGGGCGTAAATCAAAGCGGAACCGCGAATAGCGCCGGAGACTTTTGAATCAAGTCTCATGCTTACCTGATGGTTCTGCTGCCACAGCGGCCATTGATACATGCCGATTACCGGACGGTAGAAAGTTTTTGGCTCTTTGAGCATATTATAAAACAAAGGAACATTGCATTCATTGAGTTCAATAATCCAATATGCATCAAATGGAGGATGCCAATTCACGATAAAAGATTTATCTGCCTCTAACCCGTCCAGGCTGACTTTATGCCAGATATCCTTGATGTCAAAGACCGCCAGCCTGATGCCGCCGGCAGCCATGGCTGAATCAATCCGCCTGAATCCGGCAGCCGCGCCGGATTCGCTGTTGCGATAAACAGACAGATGGTCCCCCGGACGGACGGACGCAACGACTAACATGCGATTACCGTCCGCGGCAAGACCAATCAGCAGATTTTCCGGCGGAATATTCACTTTCCCATCCGGCGGATACGCTTCCGGCATATAATTTAAGCTTTCCACGCTGCGGCTGGGCAATACCATATATTGAACCGGCGTGTCGATAAAAACGCCGCCCATGTTCTGCTCCGGAACAATCGCGATGCTTTTGTCAGCGGCAATGGACAGCACGCCTGATACAACGGTTTCAGCCTGCATGCATTTCCAGACAATGCGATACGAGCCGGGCATGTTTTGAACTGCCGTACATGATACCACTGTGCTGACAGGATTCAGATCTCCGGCATATGGAATAATATCAATGTCCGCCATTGCCGCAACACTGACAGACAGGCTTCCATTTGCGCGGCTTGATATCTTATAAGAGTCATTTGAAGTTATTACCTTCGTCTCTACGGCATCTGCTGAAGATACTGTTATTAACAACAGAAAGAATAATATTTTACTTAGTTGCTTCATAGTCGGCCAGCTCCGGATTAATTATATTTTCGTCGTTATTCATATTTTCATGATATACAGGATAGAGCAGCAGCTTGCGGCAGTCATCCCGTATTTTTTCATAAGATGCTTTATTCTCAGGGGAAACCGTCACCAGCCGTCCGAAAAGCATACGTACCTGTCTAGCAAGCAAACGATATTGCTGAATATTACTTATTTCCTTTTGAAAAAGCAGATTGGCTGTATCAGTAATTTCTTTAGTCGCATCTTTTACGTTAAGCTTTTCCGCCGCCGCTTTGAATTTTACAATACTGTCATTAAACTTCTTAACGCTGTCAGCTCCGGCATTAAATTTTTCCGATGATTTGACCATATCATTTACTTGAGCGGCAAATTCAGTTTGCGGTAATTTGTCTGCCTGTTTCTTTAATTCAGCAAAAAAATTCTGATACTCGGCATTTCTATTTAAAACCCCGTTAAAGATGGCGGACAGATCATCAGCCATACGGCATGCCGTCTCCGCAGCGCACGGCTGAGTTATGTAAGTATATTTGTACCAGTTTATAATAATACGATAATCTTTAAACATGCATTCAGGCGTTGCTTTTCTTACTTCTCTGATACCGCGAATGTCAAACAGCAGCTCCGTATTCTTCATGCCTGCTGCATTCATTATTAAATCCGCCGGCGTTACCGTCTGCACCGGGGTCAGCTTAACCCGGTCATAAGGATAATAAATAGCTGAGGCGACGCCCTGCATTACCGGCAGTACCGGTATTTTAAATTCAAAACCGTTCGCCGCCGCATTGGACATGAACATCCCTGAATAATCATTGCCTTGTTTATCCGCAACAATATACCGCCATTGCAATGCCGCCGGAACAGAGCATTTCATAGTCATAGTCTTTCCGGACAGCAATGAAGCGGAAACGAACGACAGAGGCGGACACATCGAAGTCCCGCACTGTGCGGCAGGAGGCATGCTGTTGACGGCAGTTCCTGTTTCGCCTGCATTAATTCCGCCACGGATATTTATGCCGCACATTCCCATCAGATAAAACTCACGTTTATTTTTTCCTGGAGCTACACTCAGGCCGCCAAAATCCGTCTGCTGTCTTCCCTGCAGCAGCAAGATCTCTGATTCAGGAGCCGTCACCATAAACAGATAATTGCTCGGTTCCGGAAACATAATCATCAAGGCGGAACTGGCGGCGGCGGCAGGATACCTGCTTATGTCTGACGGCAGATAGAGCAAATCCCATGCATAGCGGTCACTGCCGGCGACCATCTTCAACTCATGCCGTAAATCAACGCGTCCGACAGCATCATTCGTACTTATTTTTAAAACCGGCAACCCTGCGTCCAGCACAATAGCAACTGAGGCGGATTCCGCTCCGGCTAACTCAATCCGGCAGACTATCCGGTTATTGCTGTCTTTCGCAAGCTTGACAGTATTTATCCCTGCAAACGGCAGACCTTTCAAGGTCAAAGGCACGATCTGCAATGGATAAATCTTTCCGGAACTGTCTTTAAACAGCCACTCGATTTGATTATCAGCGCACGAAATAGACAATGCGGCGCCGCCACCATCCAGCACGATTTCTTTCGCATCCGCCGGGATGTCCGTTCCGGACGCGGCCGTTTCATCAGCGCAGGATACTTTTATTACTGGCGGAGCAGTTAATGCAACCGCATTCTTTGAGAATTGCCACACACCGCTAAAATCAGGGAATGCGTCAACATTTTGACAAATCCGCTCAAGATTTTTTCCGGCAATATCTTGAACATAAACATCGCCGATGGAATGGAACTGATCGAAAAGCTGACAGAAAATCACATTTTTCGAGTCCTTAGTCCACGACGGGCAGCACTGGATGCCGTTTATTGCTGTAAGCTGTCTGGCACTGTGGGCGGCAATGTCATACAGCCAGAGATGCGGCCCGTTCTGATATGTAATCAATCTGCCGTCAGGGGAACACCGCGCAGTACCGCCGATCTCCCCGGAAAGTAGCAGCTCCGGTGTCTTTTCGCCGGATGCAAGATACATTTTATCAGGATTTCCGGGTACGGTAAAAATAACCCGGTTGTCAGGCAGGTATTCAGGAAATGCGCAATTTGTCCAGGTTTCAGGAGAAATGATTTTCTCCGCGCCATGATCCAGCGACCTGCTTATAATTCTGCCATTCCGTTGGAAAACTATTGATTTACCGTCTGCTGAACAGGCCGCTTGTGAACCATCGCATATTCTGGTTGTTTTCCTGTCCGCTATGCCAAGTTTCCATACTCCTGGCGCGCCGCCGGACGTTGAATTATAATAAAGTGTACCGCCGTCAGGACTGATGCGCGGCATTAATCCGCTGCCCTGGGCCATAAGCAGCAATTCATTATTCAATCCTTTTTTCAGCAACTCTATCCCTTTGCCAGGCGAAACAACGGCCATGGAATATTTGTCTTTCAAGGCTTCCTGCTGCTGCCTGCGAATCAAATCCAGCACGGCTCCTTTTTCCTGATCTGACAGACTGCCGCTGAAACTTAGCGGCAGCAAATCGCTGTATGCTTTTGCCGGCGGAGACAAGCGCCATACGGAGAAGTACGGCTTTATTTTCAGGGTTTGAATATTACGGCAGACGCCAAGCTGCCAACTGCCGTCCGGAATTTGTTTGACGGTTTCGTATGGAATAAACATTTCAACATTCCAGCTCTTTTCTCCAATAAATGTCGCTACCGGCCAGTTCAGCAGCATATCAATGCCGGCATTATGCCGGGCTCCGGTAGAGTTGGTCACCAGTTGCATTTTGTCTGCTTTGCCGGCGGACAGCCAGACCTCAAGGGAATCATCCGCCCAGACACTTTCCATATCGCCCTTCGCGGCAAGCATATTGCCCGGCTGCGGTTCATCGCACTGCACCGCCAGATAAAGTCCTTTCGCCGTATAACCGGCTTTAAATCTGGTCTGCAAGTCCGCCGCATTATCGGTATTCAGCATGTAGAACGCACCCTTATTCCACGGAATGTTCTGCCATGCCGGATCTGAATCAATAACGCCGTCAATATCCGGTTCGCTTTTTAGACGTTCGACGGTTGTGAAAGTATTTGCATCACTTACTCCAGTCAAAGCAAAAAACAACAGAAATACTCCAGATAGAATCATGCGGAATGTGTTGAAATTCATGTTACCCTTATTTTTCATTTGTCAGTTATTTTCCGTACGCAGCGGAAGCCGTAGGTGTCATAGCCTTGACAAATATCGGCAGTCACCGGGTTGTCGGCGAAACGCCGGAAACTTTTGCAGTCTTTCGGACGGCTGGACCAGTTGCCGCCCCGCAATACCCGCTTATCCCCGGTCCCGGGGCCGGCAGGATTCAACTCCGGACTGTTTGCATAATAATCCTTGTCGTAAAAATCATTGCACCACTCGGAGACATTGCCGTACATATCAAACAGTCCGAACGCATTCGGGGTTTTCGTTCCGGCGGCATGGACTTTCTCGGCTGAATTATTGCGGTACCAGGCGTAGTTATCCAATTGCGATTCGCCGCCTTTAAAAAAATGTTCATCGCTTGAACCTGCACGGCAGGCATATTCCCATTCCGCCTCGGTCGGCAGACGGTAGCCGTCGGCGCTGAAATCGCAGACCCGGGTATCAAGATTATAACAGGGCTTCAACCCTTCTTTCAGCGAACGGGCGTTGCAATATTTTACGGCATCGGTCCAGCGAGTACGCTCCACCGGGCCTTTCTTATCACGGAATTTCGAAGGATTGGCGCCGACAAGCGCTTCAAATGATTCCTGGGTTACTTCGCAGGTATCCATGTAAAAACTGTCCACGGTCACCTTGTGAACACTCTTTTCCTCTTCTTTGCCGGCGGCATCGCCCATCTTGAATGAACCGCCGGGGATCAATACCATCCGGATTCCGGTTGACGTGGTTACTGCTTTGGAAATTTCCGCCGCCCCAAGCCAATTCCCGCAAAGCAATCCCGCCACACTAAGAATTGCCGTCATCTTCATGCATCTGTTCATTGTCCGCCCCATGTTTTATGCTGCTTCTTAATATTAGAGCTTATCCGTAAATAACCCCTAATTTTCTGTATATTATCATGGATGCTGTCAAATGAAGCAGCGCCTCATAATTGGCGGACTTTTTCTCAAATCTCACCAGGACTTTCCTGAAACGATTGAACCATGAATGAGTAACT
>CAIPAT010000031.1 GCA_903863035.1 uncultured Lentisphaeria bacterium | reverse complement strand
GGTTCATCGAGGACAGGAATTGTTTCGTCCTCAAGCGGGTGAAGGAGGCAGGCTCCTTCAGGAAAAAGCAAGCTAAAAAATAGATGTCATTTCATGCCCAGTGACATGGAATGTGTCAACTGGGCTTTTGAAACATGCCAATTATTCACCGCAAAAGTCATGCCGTTTGAGTTTATCTTGCAGTTAAAGAGCAGCGGAACCAGATTTGCCGAGGCGGAATCGCTATTGGGCGTGATCGAAAAAGTATTATCTTTCTCCTGCTTTAATGACAAAGTCTCTGACAGATCTTTTCTCAAATTCACTATCTCATTTTTCTGAATATTTCCGTTACCTTGATTTACTTTATATTCGACTTTTGTCGTTATTAATGGTAAAATCCAGTCGTATTCCATCATATTCATACAATCAGCGCCGATAGCAGCATATGCCGCCGCATTGCCGGTAAATAAAAGTTTGTCTGCCAGCTTTTTATCTATTTCCGCGATAATCCTTGCCGCGCCTAATTTTGAAATCCCCTGTTCTATTGCGCCGACGGAAATATCTGCCAGTGATTTCATCAGGGACTTCTCATCGGGAACAGGAATAGCATTATCCGCGGTCCATGCGGCAAAACGATAAATACCGGGTTGCAATGGAGCTTCTGTTCTATAAAGTACCGGTTGTTTATTTTCCCGCGCAAGCAATATTATAGAATCTTGCGGACCCGAGATAAGCCCTGGACTTTTAACATCTATTCTGCCGAAAATTACATTATCATTAAATCTTACAGATGTATTGGCGGTGCAATTCAGCTTGAACAGCGATTGCTCCAGTAAATAAAACGGCTTATCATCAATTTTGCGATCTTTTCCATAGCCTTCCGCCGTTCCCCATTTCACCAGTTTTTCAAGGCGGCGAGGGGTGTTTGTGCGAAGGGAGCGAAGGTTCAAAATGTTTCCGTTATCAGTTGAAGTATTTTCGACGACGGAATCAATACATCCCCACAAATTACCGCTTTGTACTTTTACCGGCTTGAAGGAGCAGTCTTTTTCCGCAGTTATGAATTCCCACTGGATATTTTCAAGCGGCTTGATTTCCGGCGGAGTGTCATCGCGCAACTCGAAAATCATTACTGATGCCGCAGGAACTTTAAGCGGCATACTGTATTTGCCTGAGATTTTATCAATCCGCTGTACCGGCAGCGGCCATGAGCGCCAAAGCACCTTGCCGTTCATTCCCAGTTTAGCGGAGTCCAGTATAACCTCTGCATCAGCCGTCTTGTTTGTGATATTGGTAAGGACAAAGCCGAAAGTCCCGTCTGCGGCAAACCAGCCGGAACCAGGCACCGAGGGGCCGTGCCATGGGAAGGTGAGCTCATTATTAAGATGTACCGATGTTTGAGCGCTTACGATTGCGGCGGCGGCATTGCCCGCCAATTTGCGGTCAGGCACCATTGCCGTTTCCACGCCGCGCCCGCCGGTCAGGAATTTTCCTCCAGCCTGATGCCATGCGCGAACAATTTCACGGGTATATATATCATTTGCCGGATTCCCGGTTTCGGGTTTTAAAATTTCATAACTGCTGTATCCTAGCTGAAATCCCCAGATAAAGCACAACCCCATCTGCCAGCGCAGCATTTCCGGAGCCATGCGCTGGTTGCAGTCAGTACTGAATGTAATCGCGTAATCATGATAAACCATGCCAATGGCCGGATAGTTGTCGTACCCGCGTTTTTCCTTCCAGCCGTAACGGTAGATATCCAGAGTTAAAAATCCATCCATCAAGTCGATATAATTTTCACAGAATCCCTCTGTCGTTAAAAAAGTCTCACTTGAGATTTTTCGTATATCTTTTCTTAATTTCTCAAGCAGTTTTCGGTTTCCATCGGACCAGTAAGTACCGCCGTTAGGCTTGTTGAGTTTATCATTATAACAAGGCATTGCCGCCATTGCGAGTACGTCCAGATATTCACCGCTGACGCCCCAGTCCTGGAACATTTTTCTGTTTATATCGCTGAATTTTTCCTGCCAGAGTTCAGAGGCCGGATTCATCCAGGCATTGGGACGCTGTTTGTATAAATTCCACATATATGGAGATCCGGCTTCTGAAATAGCCGCCGCGCTCTGGATATCAAATTTATCCCAGGATTTTAAATCTATATCCCAAATCGCGCAGCAGACATACGGCATTACGCCGATTGACATTTGTTTAAGGTCGCGGACGCCTTCCCTGTAATAAGGATGTACCGGAAAGTATTCGGGATTTTTGTCGTCAAAATTATTGATATAATACCGGTACCAATGAAGGTTCATCGGCACTTGCAAATATTTGCACATCCCCGCAACTTCAGGAACTACTTTGCCGGCATCCTGATAGAATTTACCCCAGAATGCACAGTCAAGCATTTTAGAGGAGACGCTGTTCTTTTCAGGATTCAGCGGTTTGCGCAACGGTCCGCGCGCCATCCAGGGCTGATCCAGCGCCCATTCACGGTACAGCGAACACGCCTTGCCGGATCCTCCGGAAAACGTACCGAGCATAACCTTATATGGCAGGTTGTAATTGAAAGTATCAGGACGCGCCTGTTTTGACGGAGGCCAGAAATCTAACGCAGGATAATGTTCAATTTCCATATTAAAAGAATCTTTTTGTCCCTTTAACCGGAACATTTCGAGTTTTTTAATCCATCCGGCACCATCAGCGGCAGAATAAAATAAGCCGGTTTCGTCATCCGCCGGCCCCCTGTAAAATCCATTGACTTTGAACTCTCCCGCCATATCCACTAAATCATTCGCATTTAGTTGCGCACTGCCGTGAAATGCGGCAAATTGCATTGACCAGCTGCCCGGGCAGATTATTGATCGCCGTTCCAGCCGTTTTGCCGGATTGCGGACTATCCTGCCAACAGATTCACCGGTTAGCAAGTAATCATCGCCAAGCGATTTTATGCCGCGCAATAAGGGGAATTTTACAATTTTAACCCACGGGGCCTGAGTCCCTGTCACTGTAACTTTTATCGACCATTGCGCGATGGAATTGTCATCCGGCAGAAATATATTGGCGGTGACATTTCCAAAACTGTTTTTGACTTTAATTTTATCCCATGTGATAATCAGTTCAGAGCCATTCTCTTTCCTGACAATCTCGCTTTTTGTGTTGCTTTTTGCACATGTGATTGGAAACTCCGTGTTGTCATCGATTAAAATCATTTCCCATAAACCTGATTGCAATGCGGGTAATTTTTTATCAAAATCAATGCTTCTATTCGTTTCTTTATTGACAATTTCAGTAAGTGCATAATTCAAGTCTTGCGAGAAAACAAAAGAGACTTTTGAGTTCTCCAGTTTTATCTCATTACCTGTCAGGCAAAAAGTAATTCCGATTGTCCACATACTTAACAACAGCTTTTTCATACGCACAAAATCTCCTTGATTATTTTAAGAATATTGATAAGTTTTGAAAGTTCACAAGCAGCCAATATCTATATCTGCCGGCAAAGAATTAAACCCGGTCATGCTGTTGCATAAAGTTGACATGACCGTCTTCGAAGTCGATTTACATTTCTGATGACTATTTGTTATAGACGTTCCAGTACTCATGACCAGGCTTATCAAGCTGCTCTCCGGCGATGGTATAGAAATCCCTTTCCCTGATTTTGGTAAATCCGGCGGCATGACCGTCAAGGAATAACAAGTTACAAGAGCCGCTGGAATATATACTTTGGGCGCCGTGACGTCCAAACATAATTCCGCTCCCGGCACGGTTCGTTGGTCCTATAGTATAGAATCCCCAATTTTCTTTTCCCACTAAAGTACTTCTGGAGTCGCCCAGCAGAATCTTTTGTGACGGATTTATTGCGCGTGAAGCACGTAACGTTGGATAATTTACACTTGCACTTATTGCCTGCCCATAGTCAGTACCGGTAGCTCCTGTTTTCCAGCCATTACCGCCAACATATAGAAAGTTGTAACCGTAAGCAATAAATTTAGCTGGAATAGAAGTAGGCTTATTCCGCTCTGCCGGAGCATTGGCCAATGTAACGGCAGAATCGGCGCGACTGTACCAATCATGCATGAGCCCTTCATCCGGGCAATAACAAATTCTATAATTAGTCAGATATTTTCTCATGTTATAAGTCCAGGTGTAGTTGCCGCCGATACCCATCGAGTATGGCGGGTAGAAATCAGCGCTGTCGGAAAGGTAAAGGCTGAAAGTTGTACTCCACTGCCTGAGGTTGGAAACACAGCTGATATTTCGCGCGGATGACCGTGCCTTGTTCAGCGCCGGCAGCAGCATCGAGGCCAAAATCGCGATGATAGCGATCACCACCAGGAGTTCGATTAAAGTAAAACCTCTAAGCATCAACGAGTTGCGACTTATCGGCTCTGCCTCATCGACCAAACCGTGCGTGCGGTTTTCCCTCACACGGCTTTCCCCCTGTTCTTCTTCG
>CAIPAT010000030.1 GCA_903863035.1 uncultured Lentisphaeria bacterium | reverse complement strand
CGGTGTATTGTGCACCGGAATCGAGACTGAATTCCACTGATGGAAAACCAAAGCTGTTAAGGTAAAAATCCTGTTCCGGCAGCATTGTGCGGATATATTCCAGACACTGTTTCAGCGTGAATTTGTCACCAAACTTCCGGCAGCAGTCTTTCTCAGGAAATTCATAACCTTGCGGCAGACAGGATTCGTCAAATAAATGCACATGGGCGTCAAAGATTTTTTCCGGCAGAAAATCTTTAAGTTCTGTTTCGTAAACAGCCTGGTCGGATTGTTTGTAATCAACAGCCATAATGATCTCCCGCAGTTTTATAAGCATCATATTCATCGCGATATATTCCGGCGCCAATGCCGGCCAGCAGCGCAGCCCCCTTAGCTCCGGCATGGCGAGAGCCAATAATAAGTTTAAGTCCGGTAGTTTCCGCGATGATCTGCGGCCATACAGGACTGTGAGACGGTCCGCCGGTCATCACTGCTTTTTTGAAGTTTATGCCGTGCTTTTTTAAATGGTTCAATCTGTCATTTAGCAATTCCGCAGCGCCTTCCATTACCGCCCGGCTGATATTCCGGCGTTCCGCTTCAATCCGGCGCGGCGGTTCGCGCAAGTCGATTTTCAAACCATTAGCGCCCGGCCTGGCCTCCGTTGCCAATTCATTAAATATCCGGTATTTATCGGGTTCTCCAGGTGCGATATAGTTATCAATATAAGCGTCAATGACACGGCCGATATAAGGAATAGAAAAAATAGCGCCCCAGGGGCCGTCAAGATTGGACAGGAAAGGATCGCACAGCAGTTCCAGATCAACTATTTTCTGACGTTCCATTTCCGGGAAAAATCCTACCCAGGAAGTGCCGCATGAGAGCAGCAGTTGTCCGGGCTCCAGCACTCCGGCAGAGCGGGCCGCCGCCGGATGATCGAAACAGCCGGTGATTACCTGCGTGTTGACGGAAAGACCGGTGTCCTGCGCTGCTTGCAGAGTTAAATTCCCGGCAAGTGCGCCGGAATCTGTGAGACGGGACAGCTTTTCCGCAGTAATATCCAGTCTTTTCAAAAATGGCTGATACCAGGAGTGTCCGCACTGGTCTTGCAGGTGAAATGTAGTTGCGGTGGAGTAATCCATCAACCATTTCTCAGCCAACCGGAAGAGCAACCAGTCGGTATTCATGCAATAGTGTCCGGCATTTTTATACAATTCCAGCTGGTTCTGATGTAACCAGGCCAGATGCGCCAGCGGAAAAATATCCACACACGGCCAGCCGGTGATCTTTCTGACTTCAGCAGATGAAAATTGCTTCAAAGATGGCGTTTTTGCCTGTTCTTCACGCCGGTCCAGCCAGCTGATAATATTGGTCAACGGCTGCCCTGCGGTATCGGCCAGCAGAGTGTTACCTGATGCGGCGGCCATTGCCAGCGCAGTAACAGGAGCGGATGCGGCCAATTTGCTAATCACGCCGCAGACATCCTGATAATGCTGTTCCGGGGAAACTTCGCACCACTCAGGTTGAGGATGGGTGAATGTGGTCGTTTTTTCGGCTTCGGCAAGAACCATTCCCCCTTGGTCCATCAACACACCTTTGATAGCGCTGGTGCCAAGGTCCAGTCCAATCAGAAAAGTTTTTGTCGTTGCTGTTGACATAACAATACAATAACTCCACGCTTTATAATTTAAAGGGCTGCAACCTGATGTTTCTTATGTGATTCCAGCGCAGCGGTAAATAACCGGTGACTCAATGCCGCTTCCGCCGGGGTGACGCAGGCAGCGAACTTTGACAGCGGCTTGTCATTGTGCAATTCGTAAATGAATGCCGCCCACATCTGCAAAATAGCGTCGGAAAAACCAAATTCAAAAATTCCGCCGGTAATAGATTTGAACGCGGTTTCATGCCCCATGTCAATCTGCTGCCAGGCTTGTGATCCGTTAGTGTAATCCAGTATTTCCAGCAGTTTCGGATTCTTCGTTGAAAATCTGGCGCTCTTTCTCATGCCAATGATTTCAATATACCAGGTGTCTTTCTGACCGGGTGCGATCCGCTGGGTTTTAATTGTAAGCGGGAAATTCAGACCGTCAGTGCCGGAGGCTTCGCAGAACAGTGTGCCATTGTCCCAGGTGTCGCAAGGTGTCATGCCGCCTTTGCCGTCCGGACGTTCCGGCACCAGATCAGAGAGCAAAGCCCGGACATTGGCGATATTCCAGCCGGCCCGGAACGGCACATTGCACGCATGCATGCCCAAATCCCCCATGCAGCCGTATTCCCCGTTG
>CAIPAT010000029.1 GCA_903863035.1 uncultured Lentisphaeria bacterium | reverse complement strand
CCAAAACCTTTATGTCAGCCGGAATATCATACGTTATTTCGATCCCTTTGTCCCGGGCTGGTTTCAGCGCCATTGCTATGCTTTCATTTACGACAGGAAGTAATTGAACAACCTCCGGCTTGAAAGGAATCAATCCCTGCTGTACACTTGCCCATTGCAGCAGACTTTCGATAAGACGGAAAAGATTGGTGGCGGAGTCTCTCATGCCCACTGCAATCTTTTGCATTTCGTCCTTTGCCAAACGTGGAAGCTCTTCTGCCATTTCTTGTGTCAGCCCAAGAAAGCCCTGGAAAGGGCTGCGCAGGTCATGGGCAATAATGGAAAAGAACTTGTCCTTTTCCGCATTGACTTTTTGCAGTTCCTCTTTTTTTAGTTTTATTTCGTCCTCAGCCTGTTTTAGCTCGGTGATATCTTTGGCAATCCCAACGCTACCGACTAATTCTCCTTTTTCATTCAGCAGGGGCGAGAGAGTAAGTAAAACCGGAAAATCAGATCCATCTTTTCTTTTATTAAGAACTTCGCCTTTCCATGTTTGGTTTTTTGCTAAAGTTGAAAACAGATTGTTGCTGACTTCAGTCGCATTATTCTCCGAATGTATAATCGCGACAGGACGACCAATAAGTTCGTCTTTCGTATAGCCGTATATCGGCAGGAAAGCGCTGTTAACGAATACAAAATTATAATCTTTATCAGTTATGCCGATACATTCGGCAGTGTTTTCAACTGCCTGGGCAAGCATGGTGATTTTTTCTTCGGACTGCTTGCGTTTTGTTATATCGCGGATGATATGAACAATTCCAGCCAATTTCTTATCCGCATCGAAGAATGGGTCTCCCGTAACCTCAAACCATCGATCTGCAATTTTCAATTCTATACTTTCGCGCTGTAACGTCTTTATCATTTTCATAATGGGGCATTCGGGAATTGGCTGCTTTGTTCCATGAATGACTTCACAGCATATTTTCCCGATCATATCGCTGCTGTTTTTAGAAAATAAATCACTCATCACTTTATTGCAGCGTATAATATGTTGATCGCGATCCAGCAGGCAAACCCCGTCGTTTACGGCATCAAAAGTATTTTGCCATTGCGAGGCAATATCCGCCAGTGCGTCTTCCGCCCGCTTGCAGTCGGTTATGTCGCTCAGCACGACACGGCATTCGGGAATGCCGGAAGTATCCTGTGCGGAGGAGATCGTCAGGAGTGTCCAGAAGATCGTATTATCCTTTTTCACCATCCGCAATTCAAACGACTGAGGTTCCCGGTTATCAAATAGTTGTTTACGATGCAGATAGTAGATTTCCTGATCTTCTTTGAAAATGAATTGGGTGATTGGCTGTTTGTCCAGTTCAACCCGGTTCCTGCCCAGCAGTGTGGCTACGGTCAGGTTGGCTTCCAGGATCAGCCTCTGCCCGCTGATGGTTAAATAGCCAACCGGTGCCAGGTTGTAGAAGTCGAAATAGCGTTCCCGCTCAACATCCAGTTTCACCTGGGTCCGGAGCAACTCCTCGTTCTGCATCTCAAGTTCAATCTGGTGCACATGCAGTTCCTGGATAATCTTTTGTGTGTTCGGAGAGATTGATTTCGGCAATGCGAGAGCTTGCTTCCGGGTAATCTCTTCTGCCCGTTTACGCAGTTCGGCGGCATATTCAAGCCGGTTATTATCCTTGCCGTTCATTGTAAACTCCACTATTAAATTCGATCAATCCAGAGTTAAGGAGCCGTAAAGAAATAACCTTTACATCTTCGCGCTTCTCCCGAATGCCTTTGTGTTTGCCGGTTCGTTACATACCTTCAGGTATGCGCCTTACCGGCAATTCCCAAAATCTCTTCGGGATATTTCGCGAGACTTGTCAAGTTAATTTCTTGACAGCTCCTAACCTGTTTTTAATATGATTTTATATATAAATTATCCTGTATATCCTGTATATCCCTGTTAAAACGTCCCCGCGCCTGCTAGAATTTAATTACGTCTTCCTGCCGCCAGGCGCTGATTACGGCCAGGAATTTCGGGATTACAGTATCGATTTTCGCCGGGCCGATGCCTTTAATTTTTGCTGCTTCCTGCGGCGTCACCGGCTGCTTTTTTGCCAGTTCGGTCAGCACGGAATCATGCAGAATGCAGTATGCCGGAACCCGTTTCTGCTCCGCCATTTTTGTGCGCAGTTCGCGCAGGCGTTCAAATAAATCACTGTGGTTTGGATTGGCATCGTCGTCATCATCGGTATCATTAAATATATCCCTGACTACGGCTGATTTCTTTTTTTCCGTCCGTGCAGAATATTGTTTTGATTTTGACGCGGTATGCTCTGATATTTCCGGGAAGTCGAGCATTACGGCGGCGCGGCCGTTAAGCACTTCAATTCCATGCGGAGTAACTTCAACACACGGGAATTCCGGATCCCCGGCACGACCGAGACAGCCGAGATTTTCCATGGATTTCATAAACAGCAGAATATTGTTCTGGCTGATTCCTTTCAACGCGCCGAACCGCGGATGGCTGTCGAGTCCCCAGTCAACAATTTCCACTCTTTTTGCGCCGGCCAGCACCTGACTGATTTTCCCCTTGCCCAGCCGTCCCTTGAATTCCAGCACGGTGGACAGAATTATGTTCGCGATTTCTTTTTCATCGGCTCCGGCTTCGCGGCGCGGAATATGAATAGAAGTCTGGCAGCGGTCGCAGTTTTCGCATTTCCAGCCGGCGATATCTTCGCCGAAATAAGAGATCAGGAACTGCTGGCGGCATTTACGGCTGTTCGTATAACTGATGACTTCATCCAGCCGCGCGATTTCAAATTCCCGCTTTCTGGTCAACTCCGAAAAATCTATTTCAAGCTTCGGTTCGTCCGGGCGGAGCAGTTCCGTGGTGCTTCCGGCGAACGGCGGCGTCCATTCAACACAATCGTCTTCAAGCGCCCGCACCACCCGCTTTATTTGTTCGACCGTCAAACCCGCGACGGCGGCGAGCTGTTCGTATGAACAGGCCATCGGCGCGGACAGTTGCGCCCCGTAATGATCGATGCAGCGATGGATGAAGCGGGAGCGCTGGGTGGACTCCGCGAAATGCTTATTCTTTAAATCCAGCAGCTTGCCGGTAAAACGGATGGAGCCGGTATTGTTTGATTTGAATCCGCGCTCAATATAGCCGTTTTTTTCCAGTATCCGCATGGCGCTGCTAAGCTGGGTGTCTGATTTTGCTTCAGGAACCGCCGCCACCAGTTCCGTCAGCGTAACTTCCAGAGGATTGGTGTTTTGAATCTTTGCGGTCCGCCGCAGTGCGGCGTAAAGACCTTTCAGCAGTTCCTCCGGCGGATTATTCAAATCTATCAGGAACTCCTGGACATAGCGGTCGCTGTAGGAATAAAGCAGCGTGCATTCAGCCGGTTCGCCGTCCCGCCCGGCGCGTCCGGCTTCCTGATAATATGCCTCCAGCGAACCGGTAAGATTATAGTGAATGACCCGTCTGACATCCGGGCGGTCAATTCCCATCCCGAAGGCGTTGGTTGCCACCAGCACCGGACAAGGATCGTTCATGAATCTGTCCTGCGCATTGCTCCGGCTTTCGTCGCTCATGCCGGCATGGTAGGCGATGCAGCCGAATTTTTTGAATTCATCCGTAATCTGCTCCACTGCTTTTCTGGTGGATGCGTAAATTATTGTCGGGCTGGGATTTTTCAGAAGTTTTGCCAGCGCCAGACTCTTCTGCCCCCCGCCGTTGCATTCCAGCACCGTAAACGCCAGATTCGGACGCTTGAAGCCGGCCACGTGCAAATCCATTTCCGGGCGTTTTAACTGCGTCCTGATGTCTTCCCTGACGAGTGAGGTGGCGGTGGCGGTAAAGGCGCACACCTGCGCAATACCGTAATCATTCACCACATCGCCGAGACGCGAATAGGAAGGCCTGAAATCATGGCCCCACTGGCTGATGCAGTGTGCCTCGTCCACCACCATCATGCCGGGCGGACAGTGCGACATCAACTGTTGAAACGAATTCATATAAAAGCGCTCAGGCGCCACATAGAGTAATTTTATGTTGCCGGTGGCGGCATCGTGCAGAATGGACTGCTGTTCGGAATTCGACAGCGTGCTGTTTACGAACGCCGCCGGTACGCCTTTTGCCCGCAGCGCGTCCACCTGGTCTTTCATCAGGGAAATAAGCGGCGAAACGATGATGCCGTAACCGGGGTTCATCAAAATCGGCAGCTGGTAGCACAGCGATTTGCCCGCGCCGGTCGGCATGATGACGCATAGATCTTTACCTTCAAGAATATGATGGATGATCTCTTCCTGATTGTCTAGAAATCCGTCAAACCCGAAATATTGTTTTAAAGCTGAAAGCGTTCTCTGCCGCATAAATCTCTCATTATAATATCTTAAAATAAAACCATTGATAATTTAACTCCGAAAACGGATTCCGCAACATGCGGTTTGATTTTGTCCATGCGAAGATTATTTTACACAAGAGGTAATTGCAAAAGTAGTCAGAATTCAGAGTCAGCGTTTGACTGCGGTGCCCGCAGTTTTATCAAATAAGAAACGAAAGATAAAAGACAAAAGTAAAAAAGATAAAAGTTTGTCCACTAATTACACGAATGAATATTTTGCGGTGAATTTTATTTTGCGTCACAGAATCAAACTCACAGCAAGGGCTTCTGTTTTATTAGTGCCATTCGTGGATAAAAAGGATTTCGGAGGTCAATCATGTACCGTGAAATCATGGTAAATTCGCAGATTGAAATGCGCGGCGTCACGAATCCGGCGGTGCTGGCGGCGATGCGCAAAGTGGAGCGGGACAAACTGGTACCGGATGAAGAGCAGCCGGCTGCTTATGCCGACACTCCGCTGCCCATCGGGCACGGACAAACAATTTCCCAGCCGTTTATCGTGGCTTACATGACCGAACTGCTCAATCCGGGCCCGGCGCAGCGCATTCTGGAAATCGGCACCGGCTCCGGCTACCAGGCTGCAGTGCTGGCGGAGATCGTCCGGGAGGTTTATACGGTCGAAATCATCCCCGCGCTGGCGGAACGCGCCAAAACTAATCTCGATGCAATGGGTTATCGCAATATCCATTTCCGCACCGGCGACGGCGGACTGGGCTGGCCGGAGGAGGCTCCGTTTGACGGTATTATTGTCACCGCCGCCGCCAGGGTGATCCCGGAACAGCTTCTGATGCAGCTTAAGCCGGGGGCCTGCATGGTCATTCCGCTGGGAAGCTGCTATTCTGTCCAGTCGCTGAATGTAGTCATCCGCGAAGACCAGGGATTTAAAATGAAAGAAACCATCGGTGTAAGATTCGTACCCCTCACCGGCGTCACCCAGTAACACCGATTATCCCGATGATGTGTATGAATGCACTTGAAAACCTGGAATATGAAAGTATTTTTATAAGCGTTTTGAAACGGGCGATTAGCTCAATTGGCTAGAGCGCTACCTTCACACGGTAGAGGTCGAGGGTTCGAATCCCTCATCGCCCACCATTTTCTCTCCTCGGTTCCTGCTGAGGGCAAAATCCCTTGTTATAACCTGCAAAAAGGTGTTTTAATCTGCCTTAAAGATAAAAATTAGAACATTTTTGGAACATTTTCATAAAGACAATCTGACTAGCCATTTTTTACGTTTGCACAGCATTTTCTCGGCATCACTGATTTAAAACCCCAAAATTACGAATTTGCACGGAAGCCGCGATTTAAGCGCGAATGGCTCCGGCGCATGTTCCGATTATCCGGCAGGCCAGCAATGCCGCACCATTGACGGTTTCCCGATGCCATAAAATATCCCGCAATCAGCCACAAAAGAAATTAATTACTGATATACAAGATTTTGTATATCGGCCTGTCCGATCCGCCGAATTGCCAGCAAAAACGCTGATCATCAATTTTCAGGCATATATAACTGCTATGTTCAATGCATTATTCATCTTGTCCGGAAGATGCTTAAAGACGATCAAAACCTCATCCAGCAGCCTTACCTTTAACGTCTACTTTACCGCATCCTCGCAGCCGGCATCTTCAAGGAATACTGGGCTTCGCGCAACGCTAAATGACTTCAATATAATTTAACCAGCTTTCACGTTTCCGCCTGATCCCCGATAAAACTTAGCTCCTGGAAGGTGCATCAAGCACCTCCCGGGAACTCCTCTGTTTATTATTGCACCCTATTCATCTCCCTGCCGGTTCTGTCTCTATCGCATTCGCTGGAATCGCATGTAGCCAGCCGGGATCACTCATTGCATTACTCACTACGCTTTTCTCGTTGCAGCCGGTAATTGGTCCGTATCCCGCATTCCCGCCTCGCTCTGGCCCGTTTTAACCCGCCCCTTGACAGATAGAGATCCATAATGAATCACAAAAAGATTTTACTAGTTGCATTGGAGGGAAGATCGCCATAATTTCAGCAAGAGCAAGTGCAATAATTAGAGCAACGACAGCTAGGCGAGAAAGCCTCCTCAGCATTGCATGAACTAGCCAAGGACCACCAATGCATGCTAGTGCCTCCTGGATAGCCTCATTGTTCGGCTCCAATGCCAGAGCTGTCTGCCATAGTTTTTCAGCTTGATTGAAATACCCTTTTTTGACGGCTATCCGCGCCAGTATATCCAGTGCCTGTGGAGAGGATGATAGAATTTTATCCTCCTCTTTTATGACCGCCTCTGCTTCATCCAGCAGACCACATATAGCCAATTGGCTTGCATAAAGGAGTATGAGTTCAAATTCAATGTTCCCTTGTGAATTACCATGCTCAAATGTTTTTCTCATATTTTTAAGATCTATCATAATCGAATGATGACTACCTAATTTTATTACGTTACTAAGCCATTTCTATGGTCGAACCGAATCCGCCGCTGTCCTGCGGAATTTCCTTTTCAGCATCAGGCAAAAGATCAATTAGTTTGCAATTGACATCCTCCAATGCCGCAATGTTGTCATGTTCTATCGATTTCAACCCAAGTTGCCGAAGGCGTTCAGCCTCGTTGCCGTCGCTCATTTTTTCCATTTTTTTGCTGAGATGATGGAATAGATTGATATGAGTAGTCGGATGCGACCAACGGATTTCCCATGTAAAATCCTTGACTTGTTCAATCTTTTTGCGGAGAGGGTCGGCTAATTTCTGCTGTATAAGTTCGTTTGCCTCATCACACATTTTAGTTGCCTGCGCCTTATGGCCGGCATTGCCAATCTCCTTTGCGGTATCACACAAGCGGAGGAGAGCATTCTTGGCGTCTGCTACGATTTCTGGCCATTTCAGCAAGTCTTCGGCATTGTCTATTTTAATTTTCAATTCAAGCAGCTCTTTTTCGGCCTTGAGAGCTGCATCTGTATCTCCCATGGCGTCACCAATGAGTTTATTAAGGTTATTAATTTCATCGGAGATCGGCAAGTCACATGGGACGTCTCCATTTATATCCTCTGTCTTCTGACGAATTGCGTCAATCCTCTTTTTTACATCATTGAAATCCTTCCGGAGCTCACTTGCTTCAGCATGACCTTTGTTGGAATCAATTTCTGTCTTGAACTCCTCGTCTAGCATTGGAATGTATGCGGTTGCATTTATGATTCGGGAACTGTTAATCTCCAAGGTGACTTCTATGTCGCTGCCAGCCGGAAGATCCCTTCGAATGTGGCTACCTTTGACTTCAAGTTGCCCGAGTTTTCTATTTCTGTCTGAACGGCTCATATTGCCTTCAAGTACCGGCACTGTTAGGACATCGCCACTTTCTCCTTTTTTAAGGGATAACGTCGTTTTGAACGGTTTGGTGCATTTTGCCGGAAGAGAATCCCCCTTCTTAAAAAACACAGCAGTTTCGTTGTTTATAAGCTCCAGTGAGTAAGAATTGATTATTGGCTGTTCGGAAATCACCCCGGCAGCTCCAGTCACGGTATATACAAGTGTGTCAGGGCCGATTGTTTGCTTGCGCCCAGCTTTATCCAGCAGTTCAATTTCGTAAGTATTGCGGACCCCCTTCTCGGCTTCCAAATTGATCTTAAATTTTCCATCGTCTTTCAAGGAAAATCTTCCACTTCGCCAACCAATAAGTTCTTTTGCTTCCGGTGTTTTGTTGACCAGTTCGACCGTAAAACCTGCCAGAGGTGTCCCGGCATTGGAACCAACCTCGCCCATGACCCTAGGGTCCGTGTCGGGTCCCATATTCTTGTATGCAAGCCTTACATTGAACTGACCATCCGACGCCTTTGGCATTGCCTTCTCCGCGATTCTCTGTGTCCCTGCAAATACCGCGGCTCCACGTGCAACCACTGTGAGGGGGTCCACCGAATAGTCCAGGTTGATACCAAGACGATCTTTGAGAATGTCCCTGAAGTAAGGGGCAAGAGTCGGACCACCTACTAGCAGTATCCGTTCGATCGCACTGGCGGAGAGGTTTTTTTCCTTCAGCACGCGTTTACATATCTCTATTGAACGCATTATGATCGGTTCTGCGACATTAATCAAGTCGTTCCGTGTCAATTTGAAATTCAATTCTATTGCCTCTCCGTCCGTATCTTTAAACTTGCAGTCTTCGAGATATGTAGAGTCGCTTCGAGACACCTGTATCTTGGCGGCTTCCACGGCTCTTTTTATGACAGAGAAGGCAGTAATCCATTGCTTGGTACCACGGGTAAAGTTGGGCAGATTGTAGTTTTTCTTCAGTTCTGGAACGAGTAGCTTTTCAATAATTTCCCAGTCGATGTTGGAGCCACCGAGAAAATTATCCCCTCCATGGTTTACCACATGTATGGAGCCTTCATCGCCTTTCATTATTGCGGCATCAAATGTGCCGCCGCCAAAGTCGTAGACAAGAAAGTAACCTGTGGCTGCATCGGCCTGGAATCCGTATGCAAGCGCCGCAGCTACTGGTTCCTGAATCAGAGGGCATTCGGAAAAACCGGAAATTTCTCCGGCCTTGATTGTGGCAACGCACTGCCTTTGCTCAAATGCGGCAGGAACCGTGATGACACATGCCTGAACGTCTTCGCCATTTCGCTGCTGGACATCACCGCGAAGGCTTTTCAGCACTTCGGCTGATACTTCCTCCGGCAGAAGCATACGGGCTGCCGCTTTGAATTCATATTTTGAATCAGTTCCCATACGTCTTTTAAATTCAATATGGACATCGTTGGCCGATGCCTCATCCTCTAAACGATTCTGGGCCCTGCGACCAACGTGCACCTGTCCGCGTTTGTCAATGAATACGGCTGATGGGGTGTTGTCATTATCGAAATTATTCTTGATGATGTCAGGTACAGTTCCTCTGAGTACAGCAATTGCGCTGTTTGTCGTTCCAAGGTCGATTCCATAGTCAATTGTCGTTCTTTTCATTATTTATCTCTTTTTCTGAATCTGGGTTTTGTACCTTTGGAGTTCCTACTATAACTTCGCCCATCTGAATGAGAAATCCCTGCCATTTTACGGACGGTTTTATTGTTTCCTTTATCTCCTCCTTGAGAAGTCCAGTCGTTTGTTCAAAACTCACCACTTTCAGCGCCATGCCGGTGTCGTAATCACGTCCGGCAGTATCTATGGTTTGAACGTCCGCCAGTGAGAGAGCATCCTGTATCGCTTCAATATGGCGGTATAGTTTTTTCATTTCTTCTCGGGGCTCTCCCGTCTTTGAATCTATAATCTTATTTCTCGAGCGCCATGCGTTAGTTGCGATTAAAGCGAAAGCTTTTGCAATAGTAGTATAAGATTCAGATGCGGATTTCTCTAAGGATGCCACCGGATTAGCCAAAGGACAGGGAAGCGGGAATGCCAGTTCAGGAGGAATACGGACAGTTATTCCTTTTTTGATCGCGAAAGATATAGGTCTAGTACGGTTTCTATCTCTATTTTTATTCTTACCCATGGACATCCTATTCATAATTCTAATTAAATTATCAGTAACTATCGCCATGCAATGCAAATACAATATAACGGATAATATTTAAAACAAATAATTTTTACCTGACATTCAGAATTTTTAAAATATGCGTCATTTATCAAAGTGTCGCATACGTTTAACAGCTTCTTCACATCCCTGTTCAGCGGCTTTCTGATACAATTCAATTGCTTTTATAATATTTTTTTCTACGCCGTCTCCGTTTTGATAGCACACGCCAAGCCTGTATTGAGCCTCGGCGCGGGATAACTTGACCGCTTTTGCATCTTCAGCGACTTTGCGGGATAACTCAACCGCTTCTGCACGTTCCTGTTCAGCGACTTTGCGGGATAACACAACCGCTTCTGCATGTCCCCGTTCAGCGACTTTGCGGGATAACTCAACCGCTTCTGCACGTTCCTGTTCAGCGACTTTGCGGGATAACTCAACCGCTTCTGCATGTCCCTGCGCAGCGGCTTTGCGGTATAACTCAACCGCTTTTGTCATATTTTTATCTACGCCGTCCCCGTTTTGATAGCACACGCCAAGCCTGTATTGAGCCTCGGCAAATCCCTGTTCAGCGGCTTTCTGATACCATTCAATTGCTTCTATAATATTTTTATCTACGCCGTCTCCGTTTTGATAGCACACGCCAAGCCTGTATTGAGCCTCGGCAAATCCCTGTTCAGCGGCTTTCTGATACCATT
>CAIPAT010000028.1 GCA_903863035.1 uncultured Lentisphaeria bacterium | reverse complement strand
TATGCATTCGCAAAATAATATTACAAGCATTAAATAAAAAATATCAATAATATATTACTGGCTACGTTTTTAAGAAAAAAAGTGACTTATATCACTTATATTAAACAAGATAGATGCAAAAACGCAAAAGAATATCCGTTTTAAGACGCGAATCTGTATAACATAACGTCAGTAACTAAATTAGCAATCCGGAAAACTGCGGAAATTTCGCCCGCTAACCGGCTTCGCCGTGACTTTTTGACCACGAAGACATCCCGCAGTCGCGGGACTAACCCGAGAGTTAGCAAGGCGCGGAAGTAATGACAAATGCAGATTTACACAGAGTGCTTAGCGCGGCATAGCCGCAACCAAAATGTTTAACAGGGATAGACAGGATATACAGGATAAGAAAAGGCAGCTTCACCATGAAGAGAATGAAGAGAATACATGCAGTCAGCGGATGCATGCGTGAAACGCAAACATCCGCTGACTACGGTTTTATCTCTGTGACCTCAGTGGTGAAAACTGCTTTCCCTCTGCTCCTTGAATTACTGGAACAGTTCTGCAACTCTCACGGTACGCTCTTCGCGGCGGGAAATCTCCGCGGCCTGGCCGATGGCGGTTGACCACATGCCATGCTCGGTTGTCGAACTGTTTTTCTCTTCGCCTTTGAGCACCTTGAAAAAGGCATCTATCAGCAAGGGGTCGGCACCGCCGTGTCCACCCTCGATTTCAGGAATATGATGGGTGATAACTTCCTGGCTCCAGCGCGGCCGGATAATGATAGTCCGTTTTTCCAGACTGACTTCAGCCTGACCGCGGTCGCCGACCACAGTGTATAGACGGTCGCTCATCGGGGTAATAAAACATTCCAGATGGCTGGCTTTAGCGCCGTTTTCATACTCGACGATCGCAATGCCGTTGTCATGGGTGTCTTTGTCAGAAGTGTACATGCAGAGGTCTTTAGAATAGCCGTCTGAATCAACCGCACGGTCACTCCATGGGCTATTCTGGATGTCGTCGATCTTATAAACGTCAGGACAAATCTCTTTGTAGGCACATTGATGACAAGTCGGGCCGACCGGCACATCGGGTTTTACCGCAAACGGAATATGCTCCGGATTAAGCACGTCAATTCCGGCGAAAGCGCTGACTTTGACCGGTTTGGGGAAATCCAGCAGCCAGTTAAAAATGTCAAAATCATGACTGCCTTTATGAATCCAGAGACCGCCGCTCTTTGCGTAAAGGCGGTTCCAGCGGGACATGTAGGTCCGTCCGCCGTTGTAGAATTCACGATTTTCAATCAGGAAAACCCGGCCCAGCGCACCTTCTGAAATCAGTTTTTTCAGTTTTTTCAGTACCGCGTGATGGCGCAGATTGAAGCCCATCATAATCGACTTGCCGGCTTTTTCGGCGGCGCGGATAATGTTCTGGCAGCCTTTTACAGTTATCGCCAGCGGTTTGTCAATCAGGACATTGACTCCGTTGCTCAATGCCGCCACCGCATTGGCTTCATGGCAGAAATCCGGACTGGTAATAACTACAGCATCAAGTTTTTCGGCGGCAATCATGGCTTCAACAGAGGTATAAAAATTTGGTTTGAAGCCTAGCTCCCGGGCGGCAAATTCCATCCGTACCTGGTTGGGATCGCAAAGTGCTGCCACTTGAGCGTCATTGCGCGTTGCAATAGTTTTGCCGAAAGAGAGGATTCCTCTGCTGCCGGCACCGATAATACCTACTTTGAATTTTTGCTCACTCATTTTTTTCCCTTTTGTTTCAGGATATTATTAATGTCCTGTTTTTTAATTCTATAATTTAAGTAGAATTTCTGATTTTCAAGTTCATTGGAACTCCGACAGCATTTACCCGCTCATCGGGCTTAATAATTTTATCCAGCAGCATTTCCGCCGCCAGTTCACCGGCCTTGAAATTCGGCTGGGCTATCGTTGTCAATCCGGGGCTGGTGAATGCCGCCAGTTCGCGGTTATCAAAGCCGATGACCGCCATCGCCTCAGGAATCCTGACGCCATACTCCCGGAAACCGGCAATCAGTCCGGCAGCAAGATAATCCGAATATGCAATTACCGCATCCGGCCGGCTCTTTGCCCCGGCAATATCTCCGGACATTGCAACTCCAAGATCAAAAATCCTTCCCAGTCCTCCACCGGAATAACTGTTTTCACTGAAAATAATTTCCTGCAATCCGAGCTCTTTAACTGCTTTGCGGTAACCGCGGATACGGTTACAGCAAATACCGTGAAATCCGGCAAATGCAATTTTATTGCGTCCTTTTTCCGCGAGATAATATACGGCATCGCGAACACCCTGCAAGCGGTCAATGTAAACACAGTCCATTTCCGGTATCACATCATACGAAATCAGCACAACCGGAGTCTGCTTCGACTCCATCAAACGATAAATTGACTTGCACAATTCGCCGTCACCGATTATTATGATTCCCGCGGGGCTTTGACCGGCAATATCATCCAGCAACTTCAAATTTGCCGATTCGAACTCGCTGTTTATATCCAGAAAGTGCAGATTCATCTCATACCCGGAGGCAGCCAGACGCCGCTTAATGCCGACAAACTTTTCCATCATCAACTGGTCGCCGCTGCTATTGTCTGCTCCAAGAAAACTAATCACCGCTACCTCAAAATTCTTCCTGGAGCGCAGACTGCGCGCCGCACGATTAGGCCGGTAACCAAGCTCCACGGCAATCCGCATCACTTTCTCGCGGGATTCCGCTGAAACATAACCGCTGCCACGGATCGCCCGGCTCACGGTATTTATCGAAAGTTTCGCTCGTTTTGCAATATCTTTTAAACTGGTCATATCAAAAATTCCATATATCTCAACGTTACCATATTACTATAATTCAAAGATTTTAAAATGTAAACCCCGGAATCAGAAAAAAAATCAGTAAAGCATCGAACGCAATCCGGCAAGGTCAGCTTCCGCCGCGTCTCTGACCTGCGCCGGCAGTGTCGCCATCAATTTATTAATCGAAATATCGTGGATGATATGATCGGCAATAATTCTGGTAATACCCCGGCTTGAAGTGCTGATGCATTCAGTCTGGCCGTTTTCATGGAAGAAGCAGATAACCGCTTCACGATTATCCGCCACTGCCAGCAACAGCCGCCCCGGTATCTCTTTTCTAACCAGATCAGGACGGCGATGCCGGAATACAGTTCCAGCAGAGAATTCAAACTCTCCGCAGCATAAAACAAACACCCCGCCCCTGGTCCCGGCCGCCGCAGTCTCCAGCGCCGGACGCAGTTTCTCCAGATCATCCGACCATGCGGTCAACAGGAGTTTTTTCTCCGTCGAGGCAATAATCATTTTGATCAGAGCAACCGCCTCTTCGTAATTATTTATGACTCTGGCGTTCACTTCGGCGGGTTCGCTGCGCAAAAGTTCCAGCGCCGGTTCCAGTGCATCAATTTCACCGGCAATACTGCTTTTGATTCCGCCCAATACCGCATCCGGCGCAACAGCGCTGTAATTGTTATTTTCAGCGCCGTCACCGATAATCGCGCCTTTTCCGGACAGCGCAAGCAATACCTGATAGATTTTCGAACTGGGAATCCCGGATTTTTTCGCGATTGAATAACCGGTGCCGGTACCGGCACGCAGCAACGCAAGATATGCCCTGGCCTCATAATTAGTGAAACCAAGCCGGCACAAGGATTCTATAATATCCTGTTTCATGAGTACATCCCGTATTCGTCAAGCGCGTCAAACATTGCATAAATGTTTTTCAACGGAACATCAGGCTGAATATTATGCACCTGGCAAAAGACAAAGCCGCCGCCGGGCGCCAGCAGTTCGATATTCTTTCTGACGCTGTCTTTCACCTCTGCCGGAGTACAACGGTTCAAAACATACTGGGTGTCAACTCCGCCGCCCCAGAAGGTTATTTCTTTGCCAAAATCCCGCTTCAATTCTCCGGCATCCATACCGCGTGCGCTGATTTGAACAGGATTCAGCGCGTCCACACCGCATTCTATCAAATCCGGAATGAATTCCCGTACCGCACCGCAGGAATGAAACAGCAGCGGAGCGTCAAATGCCGCCCTGGCCGCTTTGAACAGTTGACTTTGATAAGGTTTAATCAGCTTGCGGTACGATAGCGGTGAAATCATCGGCCCCTGCTGGGTGCCCAGATCATCGTTGAAAAGCACCACATCAACCGATCCCTTCAGCTTCGGCGACAGACGCTTAATGCGTTCAAGATAGCCTTCGAGCAGACAGGACATCAATGCCTCTGCCATATCCTCCGCGCAAACCAGGTCCATCATAAAATTCTCCATGCCGCGCAGCATCTGTCCGGCCGCCAGCAGGTGACAACACAGATTTAACACGACACATTCGCCACTGGCAGAAGCAGCGGCGGCCCGGCGCGCCAGCGCTTCAATCGATTCGTCCGCAAAGAACGGCCAGTCACAGGATTGAATCAAGGTCCGCGCGTTCTCAATATCCTGTACCGTCTCCGCATTCTGCAGCGGGAAATATGCCGGTTCGAAGTAATGTCCTTCAGCAGGACGGCGGGCAATGATAGTTCCGCCCGGCCCTCTGACCATGGTCCCGCCGGCATCATGCTCTTCGTTCCATTTTTCCGGCAGCAGCACTTGAAATCCAAGGGGATTGTCCACACGCTTCCAGGATGCCGGTTCTGGTGTCAAATTGAACGTATCTATGCGGTATTTCTGTTTAAATTCAGGATCAACATATGCGACATACTGATACGGTTCATAAATTTCAGGGATCAAATCGAAGCCGGAATCACGGATCAGATTAAAATAGGCCCCGCCGGTAATTCCGGAAGATTCCATGCCGCCGAAATCACGAGGTATCCGATCTGCTTCGGAATGATTCAGAGCTAACTTTACTCTTTCTCTGCTGTTCATAATATACATTCCTTTATATTAACTACCTTGGTAGTTATTATAATGCAACAATCACATCTTGTCAAGATGGAGACATCCAGATACTGCACTCATTTTAGGCCATGACGCCCATTTTGACTGCGGCTGTTATACTCTACACGGCTGAAAATTTAAAAATAGACGAATAGGATTGCGGAGAGGTATCCGGGAGAAATTCCGGTTTCGCCGGTGAGGAGCAAAGCTGTAGCGCTTTGTAACGAAGCGGCGGATCCGAAAGTTCCCCGGAGGACCCGCAGAAAGTGCCAGTTATTTTTGAACGACTCCTTAACATATATAGCGGTTCTGTCCCTAAAATGACATGCAAATGATTTGAAAACAGGATATTGGAGGCTGTTTGCTGATGCAATTTGTTCAACATTCGCAAAGAAACAAAAAATAATCGTATAAATATTTGTATTTTTCTATTTTGTCTGCTATACTAATAACTGTAGAATTTTTGATGATGTTTTATAAGTGTTAAATTTATGATGGTTGTCAAATATTTACCGGGCAGGAATTAGTCCTGTTCAGTAATTTGTCTATTTTGTCCGCCTCGTTTTAGGCTGACGAAAACCGGCGAGTCACCTGCCGCAAAAAGGGGAACATTGAAATATCTTTCTGGCCATGGAAAAATTTTCGGTTTTACTTTACATTAATAATCATGGCGTTCAGGAAGAAGAAAAATGAATCTCTATGTCGGCAACCTCTCGTTCAAAACCTCAGACGCATCACTCAGAGACGCATTCCAGACTCACGGCCAGATTGAATCTGCCCGCGTAGTAATGGATCGCGATACCGGAAGCTCCAAAGGCTTCGGCTTTGTCGAAATGCCCAACCGTGAAGAAGCCATGGCTGCAATCACTGCACTCAACGGCACCGATCTCGAAGGCAGAAGCATCAACGTTAATGAAGCCCGTCCGAAACCCGAAGGCGGCGAACGCCGCAGCAGCGGTGGTGGATTTGGCGGCGGTAATCGCGGCGGTGGCGATCGCGGTGGTTTCAGTGGCGGCGGTAGCCGCAGAAGCTACTAAGTTCCAGTAACGCTTTAGCGTTTTCACAGCCGGCAGGAGCAATTCTGCCGGCTGTTTTATTTTTATCCCGCCATTCCGAATCCAGCAACTGCAGGAGATACCGCTTTACCGAACTGATTTTAACCATAATTAAAAATGCTTTTTCTTGTAGTTATGCTTTTAAAACCGGCAACTTTCTGATATAATTACATGCACTGTTTTAATTATTAAGCAAAAGGTGAATGACATGAGCTATCATCCGGATGAACAAAGATATTCCCAAATGACCTATAACCGCTGCGGCAGAAGCGGACTCAAACTGCCCGCGCTTTCACTGGGGCTGTGGAACAACTTCGGCGACAATGATGCTTTCGAGAACTGCCGGAATATGATTTACCGGGCATTTGACCTGGGCATCACTCACTTCGATCTGGCTAATAACTACGGTCCGAAACCGGGAGCCGCCGAATCTAAATTCGGGAAAATATTGCGCGAAGGACTGGACGCTCACCGCGACGAACTGATTATCTCCACCAAAGCCGGATATCTGATGTGGCCCGGTCCCTACGGCGAATGGGGTTCACGTAAATATCTGCTCGCCAGCCTTGACCAGAGCCTCAAACGCATGGGACTGGAATATGTGGATATTTTCTATTCGCACCGGCTGGACCCGAACACCCCGCTGGAAGAAACAATGACCGCATTGGATACGGCGGTACGCCAGGGCAAAGCCCTTTACGCGGGTATTTCCTCCTATCCGCCCGACGAAACCCGCCAGGCGGCAAACATTCTGCGCAAACTCGGCACACCGTGCCTGATTCATCAGCCGTCCTACAGCATGCTGAACCGCTGGGTTGAAGACGGCCTGCTTGACGTACTGGACGAAGAAGGCGTCGGAGCGATTGCATTCTGTCCGCTCGCCCAGGGACTGCTGACTTCGCGTTACCTTAACGGCATTCCGGATGATTCCCGCGCCGGCAAAGGCATCGTCTTCCTGAAGAAGGAGAACATCACCGGGGAAGTTATCGCCAAGGTTCGCGCCTTGAATACCATTGCCCTGGAACGCGGCCAGTCGCTGGCGCAGATGGCCCTGGCGTGGATTCTCAAAGACCGCAGGATAACTTCAGTGCTGATCGGGGCCAGCAAGGTTTCGCAGATTGAAGAGAATGTCAATACATTAAAGAATCTGGTATTTTCACAGGACGAACTCGATAGAATTGAAAACATCCTGAAAAACAAGCCGGCAAAGCAATAACGGTTATTATACGGGACTGATGGCAGTTTCCCATAGTCCCGGTACTCCCATAACTATCTGCCGATGAAACTGAGAATGCCGGTGATGAAAGTCAGCGGATGCGGCGGACAACCCGGAATGTAGAGGTCTATCTTATTTTCCTCCAGGAATTTCCGTTGCACTTGATCGGAATTTTCAAAGACATGGCCGGCAATTGAACAAGTGCCGGCGAGGATGATTATTTTGGGGCCGGGAACTGCTTCATAGCAGATTTTCAGCGGATTGGACATATTCCGAGTGATCGGACCGGTAATTACAATACCGTCCGCATGGCGCGGGGAAGCGACGAATTCAATGCCGAACCGGCCCATGTCAAAATTCACATTGTTCAAGGCGTTCAACTCCAGTTCGCAGCCGTTGCAGCCCCCGGCGGAAACCTGTCTCAGCTTCAGCGACTTGCCGAAATAATCCCGGATTTTTTTTGCTGCCCGGGCCGGAGTGATCGTTTTTGTGTCTTTAGTGACAATTAAATTTTCTCTTTTATCTGATGCGATATGATAATTATTGGTGTAGTGGATTAATTTTTCAGGGCAGGCCTCTTCGCATAACGGGCAGAAAGTACAGCGTCCCAGATCGATTTTTACAGGGGCTGCCGTGACGGCCCGTACCGGGCATACCGCCGCGCATTTATCGCAGCCTGCGGGACATGGCTTATCTGCAATAGTCGGCAGACCGCGAAATAATTTGGGTAAATTCGCGTTTTTCACATCGTGAACAATGGGGTCGCCCTGAAGTATTCTCAGCTTTATTGCATCTATCATAAAATCACCATTCTCCCGATATTTTACTTACAAATCATGGCCGGCATAGGACAAATCAAAACTTTTATTACACAGCGGAAAATCCGAAATTTCTGTTTTGCGCAACGCCAGGCTCAAGCCATACCAATTGTTGAATGACGGATCTTTAATTTTATACTGGGCGATCCTGCCTTGTTCATCGGTAACGGCAATGTGAACGACTTCGCCGCGCCAGCCTTCAGTTATTGCGACTACCCCGGAATCCGGCTCGGCGTCGCCGACTGCTGTTTTGGTCTCCCCTTCCGGCAGATTTTCCAGCTGTTCAAAAATAAAGCGGAGCGATTCATCAATCTCCAAAGCACGCAGCCGTGACCGCGCAAAAACATCGCCGGTGGATAATGTTATCTGCGAAACCGGAAAATAGCGGTAAGCGCCATATGGATAATTTATGCGCGTATCCAGTTCAATACCGCAGGAGCGCGCGGCCAGCCCGACCAGACCGATTTTTAAAGCTGAATCTTGAGAAACCGCGCCGGTCTTTTCAAAACGCACCAGTGCGCCGGTCGAAGAAAACAAAAAGTCATTGATAACCTTTACGTCATTTCTTACGGTATGCAATTTTTTTATTATAAGATTTATATTTTCACTGTCAAAATCAAAGCGCACCCCGCCGTAAACAAACAAGCCGCGGCCGAATCTGGACCCGGACAGGTCCGCCAGGCTGTTGATGACCAGAGTCCGCAATCTGCCGTAGGAGGATGCGGCCAGCGCCAGTCCGATGTCATTGGCCGCGCCGCCCAGGCCGGCTAAATGCATGGCAGTTCGTTCAAGTTCTTCGGCAATGGAGCGGATGACTTGAGCGCGCAGGCTTATTGGTGTATTTGATAAGCTTTCGATGATATTGCAGTGCGTGCAAATATGACCGATCACCGTATCTCCGGCAATTGATTCGGCAAGCATAATCCGCCGGTTCCGGTCTGCTTCCAGGAACAACGCTTCAACACCGCGATGCTGATAACCTAAATTTATTTCTAGATTGTAAACCAGTTCCCCGTGGCACTGAAATCTGAAATGCCCCGGCTCAATAACGCCGGCATGAATCGGCCCGACAGCCACTTCATGAACTTCATCGCCTTCAAGTTTATAAAATTGATACGCCTTGCCGCCGGCAATCATATTCTGCTTTCTCACCGGGCGGAGCCACGGGTGATTTAGCGGGATATAGCCATAATTTTCCGCGAGTTCACATTCAAAATAATTAGTCTGCGGAAATGAAACGGCCCAACTCTCGAATTCCAATTTGTCCCGGGGAAACTCTCCGCCGGTAATGCACAGCTCGGATGAACCGGAATTTGCCAGTACTGCAATGATTTTGCCAGGCTTGCTTTTGTCGGGGGGGAAGAGCCCGATCATCCTGAAGCCGTTCGCTAAATGTTCCGAAACAATTTTTAAGAAATTATTTTTATCTGAAAAAATAATTTCCTCTAACCGGAAACATTGATTATTCTGTATTTGTAATGAACTCATAATTTAATCCCGAAATCTTTTGAAATACTTAAAATGTGTTCGCGCAAAATATCCGGCGATGCAACCGCAATAACGATCACTGCAATCAGCAATGCAATTGACGCAAAATGGGTAATATCAAAACGCTCAGGCTCTTTCAATACAACTTCATCCTCGCTTTTCCGGTACAGCATCTGGAACAGCGCACGGCCCATATTAATAAAAATGAAAAGCATGAAAAACATGGTGACGACCAGTATCCATGGTTTTCCGGAGAAAAGCATACCCTCAAAAATCATCAGTTCGCTGAAAAAAATACCGAACGGCGGAATAGCGGAAATAGCGAAAAACGCCAGCAGAAACAGCCAGCCGGTCCATGGCATTAAATTCATAACTGAACTTACGCCGGCAATTTCTCTGGTTTTGAATTCGCGATGCACGTTGCCCGCAATAAAAAACAAAACTACTTTGCAGATCGAATTATAAACAATGTGATACATGGCGCCGACAAACGCCAGGCCGCCGATGCCGATGGCTAAAGTTATTATGCCCAAATGCTCAACGCTGGAATATGCGAGCAGCCGTTTGTAATTCTTAACTTTAAACATAAAAACGAAAGCGACGAAAAGAGAAAATAACCCGCCGATGATCAATATTGTCTGCGCAAATCCGTGAATTGACGATGGGGTTACAATTTGAAAAATCCGCATCACCCCGAGCAGTGCCGTTATACGCAGCGAACCGGCCATCAGCGCGGCAACCGGACTCGGAGAATTACTGGTGGCGTCAACGTCGGCGGCGTGCATCGGCGCAATACCTATTTTCGTGCTCATCCCGACAAAGATAAAAATAAAGCTCGCTTTCAGCCAGATCGGATTCAACAGCGCCGATTTTTCGGCGAACTCGGTAAAAAACAACTGCCGCCCTTCAAGCACGGTTCCATTGGACGAAAGCATAAGAAATAAAATTCCGATAAAGGCAAAAGCGATGCCGAGCGAAACCAGAAACAGGTATTTCCACATCGCTTCGAGCGCCTCTTCATTGCGGTAGTAATAGATCAGCGGGGCCACGCTTAAAGTCGTAGCTTCCGAGGCCACCCAGTACATGCCGAAATTATTGCTGAGAATCGCGGCGGTATTGGCAAACAGATAGAAGTTGAGCAGCAGAAAATAATATCTTCTCCCGGATACCGAGTGCGATGCCGCCGTTCGCGTCAAGTAGGCAAAAGAAACCAGCACCACCCAGAAATAAACATTAGACAGTACCAGCAGAATCAACTGGCTGAGCGAATCCGCGCTGAATAGAATAAATTCGCCGGGGCGATACCAGCCCATAAACAGGCTGAACGAAAATGAAAGATGCAGCACGCTTACAGTCAGCGAAATATAATATTGGGCACGAATACTTTTAATAAAATAACATGCAGCCGCCGCGATTAAAGGAATTAAAATGGCAAGTAATAACATCAGTCTTTCAGCCTCCTCAACGCGGTTACTTCGAATCCGGAAAGCGTCGAACTGATTTTGTTTAACGCGATCCCCATTAAGAAGACGACGACGAAAATATCCAGCAGCGAGCCCAGCTCAATCATCATCGGGAGTTTTGACGCTATGGTGGAGCCAAACAAAAAGATGCCGTTTTCCAACACTAGAAATCCCGCGACATGAATTATCAGTTTCTTTCTGAATATAATGATAAACATTCCGACCGCCACCGCCGAAAAACCGCTGGCAAACGGGATGGTTTCTATCCCCGTGCTCTTAGACAAAATGTTGGCAGCGACAAATATCACCGTCATGGTGGAAATCACCAGCAGCAAAAATGAAAATTGCTGGATGGTCGGTTCAATTATGCGTTTTATGTCAAGGTCCAGCAGTATTTTTTTGATATATTTCGGGATCAGATAAACTTTAACGATAAACAATGTTGCCGGGAGAATTAAGGCTGGAACAGAAAAATGGTCAATCAAAGGATACAGCAGCAGCGCTGTCAGGATAATACCCTGAAGCTGCAGCACGGTGACATAGGTTTTCACCCGCGAGGTAACCGCGAGGTAAAACAGCGATAAACAAAAGATTATACTCAGGACATTCTGCATAACGGCTTTCTATTTTGTAAATGTGTAAATTAACAGATTCAATACCCCGATTGCCGTGGCAAACAGCAGGTACTGCGGAACAAACTTCAACTTAAACCGGGCGGTTACCGTTTCAACCACCGCTAATGTCGTGGCCAGGACGGCAATAACCACCATAAAAATTATAACTGCGACATAACTGTTCTGTACTGCAAAGGGATAAAATAAAGATGCTTCAACAATGGCGTAAATACACAGCTTGACATAGCTGGAATATTGATACAGAAACAAATCCACTCCGGAATTATCGAGAATCATTACTTCGTGAATCATCGTCAACTCCAAATGCGTATTGGGATCGTCAATCGGCATGCGCGAACATTCCGTAACCGCCAGAATCAAGACGGAGATTGAACAGACAACGATAAACACGATGTAAGTAACATTGTCCAGTCTTATCGAGTGATAAATATCATAAATGGACGTGAGATTGTCAGCAAACGCGACGCTGCCGATGGTAAAGAAGAAAATCGGTTCGGCGAACACCGCGAAAGTAGCTTCGCGCGATGCGCCCATGCCTTCAAAGGAACTGCCGATGTCCATTGCCGCGAGAATCTGGAAAAACCTGGCAAGTCCCAGTACATAAGCGAATAAAATAATGTCCCCTTCAAAACTGATCAATGGTTTCATGAAACCGACCGGCAGCATGGCCGCGGCGACGACCATTGCAATCAGATTGACGGCCGGTGCAATGTCGCTGATAAACGATGAACTGCTCGCGTTGATCGTTTCCTTCCGTAAAAGCCGCTTCAACTCATAGTACGGCTGCACCACCGGCGCACCGATTCTGCCGGTGAAGATTGCTTTCTGCTTGTTGATGACTCCCGCGAAAAGCGGCGCCAGCACCAGAATGGTCAGCAATGCAAAAATTCCCTGAGCTAATGTGTTCAAATCCATAAGAAACCTATCAGACTGTAAATTGATATTATTATCAAAATGAACGCGACGTAATACCGGATATCAGAGTAATTCAATAACTCAATCCGGGAAATGAATGTGTTGATTTTTTTGAACCACGGCAGAATTATTTTTGAGTCAACGAAATCATCCGCATGGCTTTCAAATTTATTTTTAGCGGGGAAAATTTCCGCCGGCGGTTTAATTTTCTTATGATACCCCAATACGGTTTTTGCAATGGTGTTAAGCTGGTCGGCAAAAGAAGATGCAGTATATTGCATTCTCGGGTTCAGCCGCTCGTAACCGCAACCCCAGGCCGGCAAAATTTTTCTGCCGTATTTTTTGTTCATACCCCGTTTCCAGATATAAATCAGAATAAATCCGGCCAGTATTGCCAGGAAAATCAGGCTGATATAGAACCAGTTGATGTTCAGCAGTGCAGACGAGCTGTTTCCCGGAATAAACGCACGGTTCAGGACGTCATTAATCACGCGGACGAACGGTTGCGGATAAAATCCGATTGCCGCACACAGCAGCGCGAATATTCCCAGCGAAAGATAATCATAAACCGAAACGTGAAAATGTTTTATCTCTTTGCGTTCATCGCCTAGAAACATGATCGAATTGATTTTGGTGAAACAGGCCACCGCCAGGCCGCCGACAAACGCCAGGCCGACCGTTGAAATCAGCATCAGCAGCGGGTAGTAGTTTTTCAATTCCCGCGCCGTGGTGAAAAAACCGTTGAAGATGATAAACTCGGAAATAAAGCCGTTAAGCGGCGGAATACCGCTGATCGCGACGGAGCCGACCAGGAATAAGATCGCAAAAAACCTTCCGCGCCGCGCCAGCCCGCCCATCAGTTCAATGTTCCGTGTTCCCAGATTTTGATAAATCACGCCGCTGCCGATGAACAGCAGACTTTTAAAAATCGCATGGTTGAGCGTATGCAGCAGCGCACCGCCGAAACCAAGCACCTGCACCGGCAGTGACTGATAAGCCGAACCGATGAAGCCGATGCCGATGCCAATGCCGATGATGCCGATATTCTCGACCGAGTGATACGCGAGCAGCCGTTTAATATCGTGCTGGGCCAGGGCATACCATACCCCGAATATCGCGCTGATCATGCTCCCCGCCAGCACCACCCAGCCCAGCCATTCCGGCGTCGGATTAAGGAATTGAAATGTCCGTAAAATCCCATAGATCCCGGTTTTGATAATTATGCCGGAAAGAAACGAACTGAAGACAGCAGGCGCGATCGGATGCGCCCGGGGAAGCCAGAAGTGGAACGGCATAAAACCGGCTTTCATGCCGAACGCGATCAATGCCAATACATAGAGCAGGATGAATAAACTGCCCGTGTCCGGCGAAACATGAAAGTCGCTGAACAGCCAGCTGCCGGAATGGCGGTGCAGCAGAAAGAAAAAGACGTAAAGAATAAAAACCACCACATGATTCATTACCAGGTAATAGAAACTTCCGGTTTGAACATCCTTTTTCTCTTTTTCGAAGACCATGCCGAGGTAGGCTGCGGTACTCATCAATTCCCAGCAGACCAGAAATAAAATGGAGTGATTGGAAACCACCGTCAATTGAGTTGCAACAAGCAATATCGGATAAACCGCCAGCAACTGTTTTACTGATTTGCCTTTATCGATATAATGTTTGAGCGATGAATAACTGTAAATGGTGGTCGGAATAGCGACCAGTTGAACAATCGCCAGAAAATAGAGTCCCAGCGCATCAAACCTGAACAGGTCGGGCGGTACTCCATAAATATTGAAGCTTAGCGGTTGGTCAGCAGGGAAAATCAGGGCGGAAAGCGTGGAAACAAATCCGGAAACTAATCCGGCGAGCAGCAGCAGATGCACCGCCGCTGATGCTGCCCGGTTGCTGCGCAGCAGAGCCACGGCGATCAAGGCTGACAATTGTATTGCTAAAGAGTAAAAAAACAGATCCATATTATCATGCGCCCCTCGTGCTCTCAATATGATTTATTATATCAAGCAGATCCTGGCTGCTGAGCCGGTTTTCCAGTGCAGCACGGAATGTTTCCTGTGAAAGCATAAAACTCAAATGAGCCAGCAGACTCAAGTGCTGTTTAATCGTCTGGGAGACCAGCAGGATGATCGTATGCACCGGCTTCCCGTCTATAGATTTTAAATCCAGCGGGCGCTGCGGGAAGAAAAAATTAATCAGCGGATTGCGCCCCACCATCAGCGGGATCCGCGGATGCGGCAGGCTGATGCCGTTGCCGATGGCCGTGCTCATCAGGGCTTCGCGGTTCTTCAGCAGTTGAATGATAATGGCCTTGTCAACGTTCGCGTCCAGATGCACCATGCCCAGCATCTGCTCCAGATAGGACTCCTCCGTGAGCGCGCAATCATAATAAAAGGAATTCTGATCAAGAATCGTATTCAATGCCTTAATCTGATATTCGCTCATATTACTATGATTCGATATATTAATCGGAATATTCCGGATTAACGCCCATTCCACTATTTGCTGTTTATTGAAAAAGTATTTATCGTTAATGATTTGATAAGGAATCTCATTAGCCTTAATCAAATTCTGAATCTCTTTTTCAGGCCTGGTTAGCAATACTGAAACATCTTTAATTGTAAAGTCCATTTATTGATTTTTTAATAGCGTTGCTGACAGGAGCGCGATTATCCTTAATAAGTATATTATATGTCCTAAAATATTCAGGGACTGGCAAACAGTCCACAGTCCCCTTCCGAAACGTTAGAGTACTATATTTCAGTATTCAAAGGATTGCAACATGAGCCGCTCGCAAAGTCATAGAAAGTTTCATTATACGCTTTTACCCGGAATTGGCGGCTCTGGCTAAAACATCCGTGAATCAAGCCATTTCACGCCATGCGTCAAGCAGCATGTCCGCGGTTTTAACCGAGAACGAGTTTGAGCGCGGCGTGGTTTCATAACCGCCGCGGCCATAGTTCCAGGCATTCGGGATGTAGCCGCCGCTGGCACGTCCATACCTGTTACTGCTGCCATCGCCCGGACTGCCAATGCCGTTTGAATGTGAAACCACCATGGCGTTATATTCTGCGAAAATTCCTTTTTTGATTTGTAAACCAATCTCCACAAAAGGTTCTACCGGCAGCGAAACAATGCAGCATCTGCCCAGAAAAATCCCGACAAGATTAAATACCCTGGGACTCTGGTCGCCGGCAACACTAAGCAGACTCCGGGCAAAAAATTTTAATGCAGCCGGAGCTTTTCTGGCCAGGTCTTCGGAAGTTAACGTTCCGCCGTTAGTTGGATCTGGAATATCTTTATATTTTTCAAGCACGAAATTTGCCTCTGCGAGTTCCTCCGGCTGAATCTCTCTGGGACCGCAAATGACTTCAGTATTTTTTGTTTTCAGCGTGAATTCACCGACTGGAACCAGCTGAGTTAGCGCTTTAACTACCGTTTCGGCGTAACCGCAACCGATTCTTTCGGCTTCCCGGTAACACGTCTGATCCATTTCTGTGCTGACATCAAAATGATTGATGTTGCCGGACGCCCCGATCAGCGGGATAACCATTGAGCATTTTCCGAGCGCCGCCTGGACTCGGCTAATGAAAAAACCAGGCCAGTCAGCCGAAACTTTACTCCCGCCGATGGTATCGGAGTGATTAACAATATTGGCGATCAGGACTTTTAACTCTCCGCCCTCTTTTATCCCGATAAGCGGAATTTCATAATCTACTTCGCCTTCAGGACGGGTAATGTCAGGATTCAGCTTGCCGGGATTGGTCATAACGGTGCCGTCCTTCATCCAGTAGCGGCGATTGAAGCAGAAACGGTTATCCCTGACAAGTCCGGTAAGCAGCTCTCCTGGATGCATATTACCTAACGCCTCTCGAACGGCTTCCGCCGCTTTTGCAGCCGCGAACGGCACATATTCCGGATGACTGCCCGGAACGTCACTCCTTACGCAGGGGGCGGTATGCGAGTGAGTCGCAGTCAAGATCATATTATCCCTGGCAATCGCTTTCAAGTCTGCGAGCTGCCGATAAACCGCATCAGCCAGTTCCTGTGAGACCGTAACCAGGTCGAACTGCACGATCGCGGAATATTGTTCACCCTGTTTCAAAACCAGGGCGCGAACCTCAATATCATCCAGGATTCCGTCCAACATCCGGATATTGAAATATCCGGCCAGCGATACCGGCATTTCGGGATTTATGCATCTCCGGCCGACTCCAAAGAATAATTCTTTACCCATGATAAATTCCCTTTACATATCAGCCGCGTTATTTTGCAGCAGAGCAGCCGGCCTTGCGGATTTTATCTTCATATTCTTTCAGGCCGACAATTGTGCCGGAAGCTCTGGATTCCTCGGCGGCGAAAACCATCAGATGTCCTTCCAGCGAGTCTTTGATCGGCGTCAACAGAATTGATTTGTCTCCGGATTCAATCGCGTCAATGAAGTTGTCCATGATCGCGCGGTCGCCGCCGCCGTGAGTTCCGGCGGTATGGACTTTGATCGTCTCTTCCAATAACGGTTCGAACGAATGAACCTTAATTGCGTTACTGAGTCCGTCATATTCGATTTCGCCGTTGGTCATACTGATTTTAGTCATGCGCCGTTCGGTGCCGTTATGACCGCACATCGTGAATGCCACATGGATATCGTCCTCAAACTCAATCTGCACCGTCTGATTATCCACCACGTCATTATCCGTCTGAAAAACGCATCTGCCGAAGCGGTTTTTCTTCAACAGTTCCATCAACTGGTCTTTGTCTTTAATCACGCCCATCTGCCGCAGGTACGCCTGATCGGTATCCGGTTCGAAATATAATTTCAGGACATGGTAAGGACAGGTATGATAATGTTTACAGCCATCCAGACAGAATTTCGGAGCTCCTTCCGGGCAGTTTTCCTTGCGGAAGTGCTTGAGCGATCCGAAAGACGCGATTTTTCTCGCTTTCCCGCGGATCAGATGGGCCAGCAGGTCCATGTCGTGGCAGGATTTGGCCAGCAGCATCGGCGTGAGCCGCGATGAATTGAAGAACCCGCGGACGAAAGAATGCGCCATGTGCGAGTAGGATAAATTCTCGCTGTGCTGGATGCAGACGATTTCTCCATACTTCCCTGAATCAATCAGGCTTTTGATCGTCCGGTAAATGGGGGTGAGCCGCATCTGGTGGCAGACGATCAGAATACCGGCATAGTTTTTCGTCGCATCGTACAGATTGATCAGCTCGGCGGCATTGGTGCACAGCGGTTTTTCGACAAGAATATGATAGCCCTTCCCCATTGCTTTGAGTATCGGCTGAATCCGCTCATCTTCAAGAGTGGCGATTACTGCCCCTTCGATGTCTTTGAGTCCGGCATTAAAGAAGTCTTCATAACTGGTAAATACCCGTTCTGCAGAAATATGGTGATTCTTCACAAAAAAATCACGTTTCTCGTTGTCCGGTTCGACCACGGCGGTAAACTTCGCCCGGTGGGGCATGTCCAATGCATATTTTCCGAAAATTCCCTGTCCGCGGTTGCCTGCGCCAATCAAGGCGAGATTAATCTGTCTGCTCATTTTGTTCTCCTTGAAAATTTATGGTTGTATCTTTGCTTTATACTGGTTCGCTATCAATACCGCTCCGCCGTTGCTGTCTTCTGAATTCCGCCTTCCATTACCTGTCTTGACTACTGACTTCCCGGTATTTTAGACTTATTCACTGCTGAATAAAACTTGAATCAGCCTTTAAAATCAATTTGACCGGCGGCACAGCCTCGCCTTTAATTATTTTAACCAGCTCCTGCACCCCGATAATACCGAACCGCCTGCCGGAGCCGTTCAAAGTTACCGTAATCAGTTCAGGATACAATATCGTATTGGCATCTGAAACCGTAGTGATTATTTTCGGTCTGCCAGTTTCGGCCAGATGATGCTTGAAAATATATTTAGCAACCCCCGGATAAGCCTGTTCCGTCACAAATACAAAATCTGGATATGAGGAACACTTTTCCATCAGAAAAGCAAACCCGTCATAACCGTTCTCGGTTTCTGAGTGAACGATGAAATCCGCGATAAACGGTTTACCCAGCTGCTTTAATCCTGATTTTATGCCAGCCGTCAACTGCCGGTTGGACACAAGAGCGGTTGAGCTCAATATCGCCCCGAGAGTGTTGTAACGGTATTTTTTCGCAACAGAGCCAAGCAGAAGCTCCATATTGCCGGACAAATCCGACTCCACACTATTTATTTCCGGACCGAGATCATAATTCCCGACAACAATAAACGGCAGACCGGTATTCTCCGCTTCCGCCATTAACTGGCTGTCTATCGAGCCGGTCAGCAGAAGCCCTCCCAGCCGTTGAAAATTACTCCATTCAGCAAGCCGCTGGCTCTTGTTGGATAATGTCCAGACAAGTTCAATGCCAAGCTCTTCCGTCGCACTGTTCACCCCGGCCAGAACATTCCGGTTAAATACTGAATCAAGACTGTGCTGCTGAATAAACAAACCGATCCGGTGTACATCTCCGCACCCGGGCAATATCGGATTAACAAACGTTCCCCGCCCCACTTCCGCATTCAGCAGCTCTTCATTGACAAGGATTGCGAATGCCGACAAAACCACCTGACGGCCCACGTTGAATTTTTCCGCCAGCGCGCGAATGCTCTCCAGTCGCTCTCCCGGCAGTAAACGCCGGCTGCGGATTTCCTTACGGATAAAATCCGCAATCTGTTGTGACTTCGGCGGTGCGGTTATTAATTTCATCATTAAATTTCCAATTATTGGCATCCATTGTTAATACTATATGTCATTGTATGTCATTTTGCAAGCCGGTATTGCCTGAAAATTAAAACAATACTTAACAAGATTGCGACATGATATACTCTTGTCATCTACAGGTAAATGTGAAAATATAGCAGTTTGATGGTTCGCGCTAAAAAGCATAAAATATAAAAGAAATCATTATCTGCCGAGCAGGCGGAGAACGCCATTGATGAAAGTCAGCGGATGCACCGGACAGCCGGGAATATACAAATCAACCTTGTATTTGTCGAAAAAATTGCGGTTAAGCGCCGGAGAATTTTGGAATACCCCGCCGCTGATGGCGCAGGTGCCCATGACGATGACGATTCGCGGACTGGGCACAGCCTGCAGCGTGTCTTCCAGCGCGCAGGCCATATTTTCTGAAACCGGGCCGGTAATCACAATGCCGTCGGCATGGCGCGGCGACGCCACGATCTCAATCCCGAAACGGGTCATATCAAAATTCACATTGGAACAGGCATTGAGTTCAAGTTCACAGGCGTTGCAACCGCCGGCGGACACGGAACGGAGTTTCAGGGAACGTCCGAACAACCGCTTGATTTCATGGTTGGCTTTCACTGCGTCAAACGTATACAGATGCCGGTCGGTATTGTGATCGACGATCAATGTTTCCCGCCTGTCTGCCGCCATTTTATGGAAGTTGGTGAACACAATGGACTGGCTTTGGCACGCGCGCTGACAGTCGCCGCAGAATGTGCATTTGCCTAAATCAATTTTAAGCGGATGGTTTGTAACTGCCCCGGTCGGACAGACATCGGCACAGCTGCCGCAATA
Organism: uncultured Lentisphaeria bacterium; assembly: GCA_903863035.1. Lineage (GTDB taxonomy): Bacteria > Verrucomicrobiota > Lentisphaeria > Victivallales > Victivallaceae > CAIPAT01. Next base: position 21,925 of record CAIPAT010000028.1, on the reverse strand, counting down.
CGTGCATGTTTTATCATTAAGCTGGGGGAAACCTCTGAATTTAGGATTGACTTCAGCTCTTTTGACATCAGGGATATATTGTTTTCCCTGTTTAATTCTAACTTTTATGGAATCGAACATTTCACTATCTCCTTAAAGGTCATAGCCGCAGTATGAAAGATCAAAGCTCTTATTGCAGATCGGAAAATCGCTGACGCCTTCGCCTCTGACCGCCAGCGCCAGCGCGAACCAGTTGTTGAAAGAGGGATCCTTGAGCTTATACCGGACAACTTCACCGTTTGCTCCGGAAAGCATGACATGCACCAGCTCACCGCGAGGCCCTTCAACCATGGATACGGTCATGCTGTCCGGCTTCAGGCTGCCGCGGTCCGTAATCAATTCAGTACCGGGCGGCAATCCGCTCAACAGGTCAATCAGATATCCCAGAGAACGCTTGGCTTCAAGGTAGCGCATATAGGCACGGGCAAAAACATCCCCCGAATCCAGAGTGAGCTTGTAGGCCGGATAAAGCCGGTAAAAGCCGAACGGGTGATCGGCGCGGATATCACGTTTCAGACCGGAAGCCCTGGCGGTAATACCCACCATATTGATCTTCTCGGCAGTTTTAGCGTCAACGATACCGGTATGCTGAAAACGGCTGAGTACGCCCGGCATGTTGAACGTTCTTTCCCCGATGATAAATACTCTGTTCCTGACCATTTCCAGCGTTTTCAGCAGTTTAGCCGACAATTCAGCGTCAACATTGAAATTGACGCCGCCGGGACGAATCAGGCCGCAGCCGAACCGGCTGCCGCAAATATCCAGCAGCGCATTGATGACATAAGTGCGGGTAGCCCCGAAAAACGTGTTGCCGGTCAGGTCGCCGACATCGGCACAAAGTCCGCCAAGCGAGCTCATGTGCAGCGCCACCCTTTCCAATTCAAGCGCCAGGGTCCGGATGGCGGTGGCACGGGCTGAAACTTCTATTCCGGCAGCGCTTTCCAGCAGCGATGAATACGCCAGAGAATTGGCAATGGCGCTGTCACCGGTGATGGATTCAACCAGCTTGTGTTTTTTCCAGATATTGCCGTCAGCCATCATCGGTTCAATACCGCGGTGCTGATACCCCAGTTGAATCTCCAGATGATGCACTTTCTCGCCGCTGCACATGAAACGGAAATGTCCTGGTTCAATGACACCGGCATGAACCGGTCCGACCGCAACCTCATGAACGGATTCCCCTTCCACCCTGAAAAAAGGATAGTCAGCCATACGAGCAGACTGGTCAGCCCGGCTGTGGCTGAAGCGGACCGGCTTAAGCCACGGATGTCCTTCCGGCTTGATGCCGGTTTCTTCAAAAAATTCGCGCTCGAAAAGCTGAAAAGCCGGTATTTCATTGCTGATTGCCTGATATGATCTTTCGGACTCGGCAAATATCGCGGAAGAAGCCATCAGTTCTGAACGCGGGTCATTGGCCATAATTACAAACAAGCGCACCCCGGAACTGAGTTTTTGTCCGAAAAACGCGACAGGCCGTGCTCCGCGCTGAGATTGCTCGATAATCTCCGTGCGCAATTCGGCGGGGGTTTTAACCGGAATCACGGCCAGGTCTATGGTTTGATTATTGCTTGTGACTGCCCAGCTCATATTTTCACTCTCCCATAAACTTTACGGCATTGTTCAGCATGTCGAGCAGAAATGACGGGATATACAGCCCCAGCCAGACCGCCATGCCCAGCAGTACGATTTGCGGCACATAACCGGTAAGAGGAAGCTTATCATCCCCATGAGATTCCGCGTGTCTGGGATCGCCGGAAATCATGCTGATGACATTTCTGGCAATCCCGTAAATAATCGCTGTCAGCATAACGCAGAAAATTATCGTCAAAATGATGCTTTTTCCCAGCAGTTCCTTGATAATAAGCAGCTCGCTGATGAAGGTGACGAACGGCGGAAAGGCGCAGATGCCGACAAATGACGCCACCCACAACCAGGCATTGGCCGGAGACACTTTCAGCAATCCAGTCACGTCTTTGATCCGCTTGCTGTGAAACAGGCAGAAGATATTGCCGGAATTGAGGAAGAACGCCGCTTTAATCAGCGAATGGCCGATCATATGCAGCAGCGCGGCAAAAAGACCGACACCGCCGATACTGGTACCGATTGCGACAATTCCCATGTGTTCGACGGAAGAATAGGCCAGCATGCGTTTATAGTTTTTAGACCGCAGGATGAATACCGCCGGGATCAGCAGCGACATAAAACCCATCAGCAGCAGCAGAGTATTGGAGTAGAACCCCAGTCCGGCCATAATCATGACTTTATGCACCCGCAGGACGCCGATAAAAGCGGCATTCACCAGAGTTGCTGAAATTATCGCGGTTGCAGGAGACGGCGACTCGGCATAGGCGTCCGGCAGCCAGTTCTGCATCGGCGCCAGTCCCATCTTGGTGCCGAATCCGAGCAGCAGGAACGGAAACGCCATTTTCAGCCAGAACGGATTTATGTGTTTAGCATTGACATTGAGAGACTGCCAGAACAGTTCGATCTCGCCGCCGCTGCCGCCGATACATCCGATCGAGAGCAGAATAATGCCGATAAACGCGAAAGAAATTCCAATGGAGCAGATGAAGATATATTTCCAGGTGGCTTCCAGTGCTCTTTTGCCGGTATAGTAATAAACCAGCATGGCGCTGAACAGCGTTGACGCTTCCAGGAATACCCATAACATACCGATATGGGAACTGAGCAGTATCCCGTCCAGTGAAGCCACGAACAGCAGCAGGAAAACATGATACTTCCAGCTTCGCTCAATATGCTTCTCCTCTTCCTTGTGCGCGAAAAAACTGATACTGTAAACGGCGACCGCGATAAACACGACAGACAATACCAGCAGAAATATGGTGTTTAAACTATCCGCTTTGAAATAATTGGAAAAACTCTCCTGAAAATTAATCAGGTATATCGAAGCTGCCAGATGTATTGCCGAATACAGCAGCGTTAAATATATATGCAGATTGCGCAACGGCTTAAGAAACAGAATCGTCAGCGCCAGCACTAACGGAGTAATCAGTATTAAAGGTATCACCCAGGATGTCATTTTAGTCTCTAAGTCCTTTCAATGAATCAATATTCTGACCGGTAAACGAGGTTTGAATCATTTTTACGAAGATTCCGGCCAGCAGCACCCAGGCAAAAATATCCAGCATGACGCCGAGGTTGACGATAAACGGCATTTCCTGGGCGACAGAAAGTGACAACAGGAAAATCCCGTTTTCCAGAAATATGAAAGCGATGATGTGAGTTATCAGTTTTTTCCGGGTCATGATAATGAACAGCGCGGCGAGGATCACGGAAATTGCGCCGCCGAAGAATAGCGGATTGACCGGCTGGCGGGTTCCGGTCAGCCAGTATGCAAACAAAAATCCCACCGCCGTAATGGCGCTGACGATCATCAGCGAGTAAAGGTTCGGAATGGACGGCTTGGCTTCCCGCTGAATCTCATTCCGCCGGATGAGCTTCATCAGATAGAGCGGAATCACAATTGTTTTCAGTACCAGTGTCTCAAAAATGATGAATGAGAAAGTAATATAATCTGAGGGGGAAATACTATGCATTGAAACTGCAAACAGCAGTGCGCCCTGCGCCGCCAGCATCTTGATATAGGCTTCCATGCGGCTGCTCATGGCAACATAAAACATGGTCACTGCAAACAGGATGATAATTGAATTTTCAAAATTTATAGAAGCAATCATAATGCTTTCCCCAGTTCCATCATTACAATAAAAAAGATGATTATGGCAAGCGCCGTTATCATGAACACAAATTGCGGGATATGAGTCATACGCATCCTTGCCATAACAGATTCAAGAAATCCGATAAAAACTGCTTCCGCCGTCACGACTGCGGTAAATATTATCAGCCCCGGTACAAAACCGATACCGGTCGGAGTCGCCAGCGACGCAATCAGCGATGCGATCAGGAAGACTTTTAATGCGGCACCGTATAAAATAAATCCAAGGTCCGGGCCCGAATTGTCCAGTACCATAACCTCATGAATCATCGTCAATTCCAGATGGGTTTCCGGATCGTCCACCGGCAACCGTCCGCCTTCCGTCAGCAGCATTATAAACAATCCGATGATCGCGAGCAGAATCAACAGCCCGGATGCCGGTCCGGAATTGTAGATGGCCTGAAAAATAGACTCAAACGATTTACAGCCGGAAATCCAGGCAAATGAGCCCATGATAATGAAAAATCCCGGTTCCGCCAGCGCGGAAAACGTCACTTCGCGGCTGCTGCCCATGCCTTCAAAACTGCTGCCGGTATCCATCGCGCTGACCACCAGCATAAATTTGCCGAGCGCCAGCAGATAGCAGAACATGATAAAATCACCGTTAAAGCTCAGGATGGCGCTTTTACCCGCCATCGGCACCAGCATTGCCGCACAGATAGTAGCGGCAAGCGATGCCGAAGGCGCAATCAGAAATACCGGAGAAACGGTACGGCTGATAACTTCCGACTTTTTCATCAGCCGGCTGAAATCAAAGAACGGCTGAATCAGCGAAGGGCCCTTACGGCCTCCCCAGACCGACTTCACCCGCCGGATCATCCCTGAAATCAGGAACGGGAAAAATATTATCATTAAAACTGTGATGAGAATTTTCATATTGTTACCAGAATATTATCCATATTAATGACAGAATCAGAAATGCAATCCCGTAAAACAGGTAATGCTGCATGTGACCGTCCTGTATCCAGGACAACTTAGTCAGCAGAAACACGGTTCCCTGCCCAAGCGGACGAATGATTACTGTCTCAAAAATATCTTTAACGCTAAAATTAAAAACCGCCTTCAGCGGAAAAAGCCCTTTAACCCCGACCGCGGTATCTTCCCGCTGCATTACCGGTTTAATTACATCAAGAAACGGCATGGAAAAAGACGACGCGGTGTATTGAATGCGGCTGCTCGGATTATCGTAACCGCATCCCCAGGTGCCGGAAACCGACGCCGGCCGATGCCGGAGCAGTTTAAGACGCAGCGCAAACAGCAGTATTGTCAGCAAGATCAACCCGGCGGATATCATTGAAATGACGTAAAGCGGATCGTGGAACTCGGCAGTAATGCCGGGAACGTTTTTACCGCCGGTTATGATCGCCGCTGGAAACTCCACAATCCGCAGCAGCACGAGCGGCAGAATACCTCCGGCGATACACAGCGCCGCCATCAGCGTCATCGGGAACGTCATTGCAAACGGCACTTCAACAGCGCTTTCGATGTGTCTGTCGCGGGAAGTCCCCATGAAAACAGTACTGAACAACCGGGTAAAACAAATCACTGAAACTGCACCGACAAACGCCAGCAGCGCGAAGCTTGCGATTGCCGCAATCAGCAATGACTCGCCATTGATGCCTTTACAGCTCAACATCGAATAGTATATGATGAACTTGCCGATAAAACCGTTAAAAGGCGGCAGGCCGCATATCGCCAGACTGCCGATCAGGAATGCCGCTCCGGTTTTAGGCATCTGCTTGAACAGTCCGCCAAGACTGTTCAGGTTGCGGGTATGTGTTTGCATATAAACAGCCCCTGCCCCGTAAAACAGCAGTCCCTTGAAAATGGAATGGTTGAGCAGATGGATCAGCGCGCCGGACAGTCCGATCATTGCCGTTACCGGGCTTTTATAAGCCATTCCCAGCATCGCCACTCCGATGCCGATACCGATAATACCGATATTCTCCACGCTGCTGTAGGCCAGCGCACGTTTAACATCGTCCTGTGCTGACGCATAGAAGATCCCGGCCAGCGCGGACAGCACCGCCATTGCCGTAAAGGTATAACAGACCCAGAGTGACGGCACGCCAAGCACCATAATCATCAGCAGGATACCGAAGATTCCCAGTTTAATCATTACTCCTGACATCAGCCCGGAAACATGGCTCGGCGCCGCCGGATGCGCTTCCGGCAGCCAGCTGTGCAGCGGCAGAAAACCGGCTTTGATGCCGAATCCGGCAGCAAGCAGAACAAAGGCCAGATCAGAGGTAAAACGATAAGCTCCGGCTTGGAATACGTTATGAAAATCCGCAAAATCCGCACTGCCGGCAATGCGGATAAGCACCAGAAAACCAGCCATCAGTAAAATTACGCTGACGTGCATCATGATCAGATAGAAAATACCCGCATCAAACACTTCCTTTTTTTCACTCTCAAAAATGACGAGAAAAAAGGAGGACAGCGACATGATTTCCCAGACAATCAGAAAGACAATCGCATTTCTGATTACCGGCAGCAGCAGCATCGCCACAAACAGGCATATCAAAAAAAAGAAGTGGGCGGAAACGGCTTTGCCCTTACCATGGTATTGCTTCATGTAACCGCTGCCGTACATGGCACAGAAAATTGACCCGATGGCAATCACCATGACAAAAAACGCGGCAAACGGATCAAGCAGCAGATGAACCTGACCAATTGGATAATTGGCCGTAAATGAAAGCGGATAAGCTTTGCCGGTCAGCAAACTTTTAACACAGGGGATTAAAACTGCGATACCGCCCGGCAGCGTTCCGCAGGCGGTCACCAGACCTTTTCTGCTTTCTTTCACCATCATGGACAAAACTGCTGTCAGCAGGTATATCGCGATTCCAATGAAAAAAAAGTTCATGATAAAAAATCCGGATCAGCGGCCCCAATTTTTCTTTTGAATCTCAACAATGTATTCAAAGATTTTTTCTTGTGGAGCCTGCTGTTTCAGCATCGCCAGAAACTCCGGCTGCCGGCAAAGATTCGATATTTTAAACAGCATCTCCAGGTGGCGGCATTGATTTGCGCTCAACACAATGAACATCACGCTGACAGAAATTTTGTCCAGCGCTTTAAAATCTACCGGCTGCTCCAGAAAACAAATGGAAATACTTTCATTGTTGATATCTGAAAGAATCGGCACCCGCGGATGCGGAATGGCAATCCCTTCACCGACCGCAGTCGGCATCATGGCTTCGCGTTTCAGCAGGTGGAATATGATCAAGTCACGGTCCATTCTCGGCGGCAGCGGGACGGAATTCATCGAATTCCTGATTACCAGTTCAACTGTATCGCCGGGAACCTTGTAATAGATACCGCCGCGATTCAGACATTCGATTATATCAACCGGCGAGTCCGGTGACTGGGATGCCATTACCGCCGGCGACGCATCCACTTTATTAGTAAGTATCCACTCGTTAAGTTCTTCACGGTTGAAACGATACTGGTAATTGATCTTATAGCATGGGATCTTGCCTTCGTCTATCCACTTGGTAATTGTCTTCTCATCTACCTGCAGCAGCTCAGCAACATCTTTGATTTTTAAGTCCATTTTGTCTAGCACCGATTATATAAAAATATATAAAATAAAAAAGACATCAGGTAAATTACAGCATTTTTCAGTATTTTTCAAATCTTCTTTTAACGGAATTGACACAAAATACAGAAGATATTTGTTTTGAATACTTAACAACAAGCCGGAATATGTATAATACGTCAATGCAGCATTCACATTTGGGACATTGGATATCTCGTTTGCATTTCCCGATTCCCCAACTTTCAACGTTTCCTGCTTTTCCCGCCCAATAACTTTAGAAATTTGGTTCAGGCACGCCTGCCTAAATTCATAATTCCGCGACTGGCAGCAGTGTAAAACGCGCCATCATGCCGGGGAGGTCTACGGCGTTGACGGCAGCGGTCCATTCGCTGTTCAACTCCATATTGGCGGTACGCAATTTATATTCATACGCCAAATCAGGCAGCAGCATGGTCACGCGGTTGTCCATGCGTTCGACGGTTACGGCGCGGCCTTTCCAGTCAGGATTTAGCTCCAGATAAACCAGTTTCCAGAATTCATTCACAATACGTTCCAGACGGCGCAGTTCCGCGGCGGCATTTTCCGACTTGGCGATTTTGCCGTCGATTTCCACGGTCGGCAGCAGCGGCTTGCCGGCCAGATACGAACGCAACTGCTGATGCGCCAGCAGATCGCCGTAACGGCGCAGCGGACTGGTGATGCGGACGTAAGGATCGAGGCCGAGGCCGGAGTGCCGTCCCGGCACGGTCTGGACGGAGGTGACGGTACAGCCGCGCCGGGCGGCGAACATCCCGGCCAGGGTGGCAGGTTTGCCGGAAATATCCGGCTCCGGCTGAACCGCGAAAGGGAATGGAATATCTTTTTCTACGGCAAATTTGCCAACGGCCGCACCGGTGGCCATCATGGCTTCCGCCACGATTTCGCGGCTTTGCAGCGGTGGCAGCGGTTTAATCAAAACCTCGCCGTGAGCAACTTTGATTTTCACCTCCGGCAGTTCAATGCGCAAAGCGCCTCCGGCCTCACGGAATTTCTGGAACTGTTCCAGCAACGGCCGAATAGACTTAAGCGGTTCTTCGTCAAGATGCATCTCCGCTTCTTCATAAGACCAGCGGGTGGCGTGAATTGTTGACGGCACCACCTGCTCCAGCGCCGGTGCGCCGTTCTCGTCAAAACGGATGGCGAACGACAGCGCCGGCGAGTTTTCCCGCAAGCCCAAGCCCAGCCGATGCGTTACCGGCGGCGGCAGCATATGCACCGTCCTTTCCGGCAAATATAAATTGGTGCCGCGAGTTTCGGCTTCCATATCTATGTCATCGCCAGGCGCAACGATTGCCGCCACATCGGCGACATGCACCCACAGCAGGCCGTCAGCATAGCCGATGGCGTCATCCGGATCCTGATTGCCCTCATCGTCAATCGCCAACGCGATCATCCCGGTCAAGTCATGACGTTCTTCTTCGATCATTTCCGGCACCGGCAGCTCAGGGTCAGCCAGTTCAATTCCGGCGCGGGCCGGGAACGGATTTTTCCAGCAGTCCCAGACACCCAGATTCAGCAGCAGACGATGCGCTTTCTCCGGAATCTGTTCCATGTTCAGTTGACGCATGATTCCGCTGGCGGCGGTCTTACCCAATGCCAGATTTTCCACATCGCGCAAATGATGGCGGTCTTCCGCCAGCAACTTCCCTGCGCGAATGCGTTCAATCAGATCCTCGCGTTCGCGGCGGCTGTTATCTTTGGCTGCAGCCGTCTCCAGTGCGGCGGTTATTTCGGCAACCGGACGGGCTCTGATTCCGTCGGCAATATTGCCGGTGAAATAAATACCTTCTTCAAGCAGCATCCATGCAGACCATGCTCTGGCGACCGGATCGGATTTGCCGTATACCAGCGCGGCAAAATCCGCGAGATCAACCGTTTCATCTTCCAGCATCACGACGATTTCCATTAAGTCCGGTGGCGGCAGCGCCGACCCCGGCAACTGGGATACCGGTCCGCGGTGCAGCATGATAATATCTTTCAGCCGGACGCTTTTCCGTTCACCTTCCGGCAGACCGATTTCTATTTTTCCGTCACTGATGGAAATGACCTTGGCCGGTTTCTGCCGGTAAACCGCCAGCGCTCCGACAACGCATTGTATTTCACTCATTATCAATCCTTATTATTAACGATAACCGCAGTTGAACAGTACAATGCGTTTATTCTAGAAAGTTAAAATATAAACAGTTCCTAATTTACCGCATAAAAGCCGTGAATCAACAGCTATACGTTAAACTGTCGTTTGGCGGTTTGATTTATTGATTTTTTTGAGTTGGAAAATTCATTGAAGCACAGGCGTCTAAAATGTGTCCGTGTTTTTACTCATTTCTCAGAGAGGCGACGATGTTCAGACGGGAGGCGTAACAGGCGGTCAGGAAGGTTACAGTTCCGGCTGTCAGGAGCAGACAGGCGAAGAAAATCGCCAGTTCTGACCAGGGCGGAGAACCAGCGGGGGAACTCAGGGCTGGCAATATAGCCGCGGCAGCGCCGATTATACCGCAGCATAAACCGCAAATAAAGATGAAGAGATGTTCAGCCAGCAGCATCGTAATGAGGTCGCGGCGGGAGAAGCCGGCCGCCCGCATCCAGGCGAATTCCGGCAGCCTCTCCAGCATATTGCGCAGCAGCAGCACGCCCAGGCCGGCAGAGCCGATAATCAGGCCAAGTCCGCCGAGCGCCAGAAAAATCATCAGATAAGTGTTCTGCACAACATTGTAACGGGCCATCCGCAGCGCAGAACGTTCAATCTGCGGCCCTGCGACCGTCAGGCCTTTCGCCAGACTGGAAACAAGCGGTTTCAAGTCTGCCGGAGCAGCATCGGCCAGAATTACTTTCGAGCCGGAAATATCCGGAAACATCCGCAAAAAGTTTTGTCTGGAGATTAGGACGCTGCCCTGAAAAAGCGAATTTTCCAATCCGCCGACCAGCAGCAGTTTCCAGCGTTTGCCGTTTTCGCCTACGTACTCAATGGTATCTCCAAGTTTCCTGCCCAGGCTCCAATTGATTACCGCCATATCGGCAATTGCCGGAATTATCTCGTTGCTGCCGGAATCGCAATTCAGGAGTTCCCATGGCGAGGAGGGTTTACCGATAACTCCAGCGAAGGAAAATCTGGAAGCCAGCTCTTCCGGAACAACGCCCAGAATGCGCGGACGGCTGACCCGGTTGAGGTTCAGGCAGCTTGCCTCACTGCCGGGAGCCGCGCATAACTGCACGAATCGGGTGTTTTCAGGCAGATCCAGATGATAATGCAAACGCCCTGCCGCGGTGTTAATATCCGCCAGTACCGGCAGTGCGGTTTCAATGTACAGCGTAAAGCCGCCGGTTCCGCCAGCGCGGCGCGCCGGGTCCTGCAAGACTCCCTGCCGGTTGACTGAGACGGCAGTAATCAGGAAAATACCGCAACTTAATAACGCGATTGCCGCCAGTGAACGTCCTGGCCGGCGCGAACAGTTGCGCAGTCCGCACAGGATCAGTCCTGGCCGGCGGTTTTTAAATAAAGCCGGAAGACGGCGTACAAAAAACTTGCATAACAGCAAACTTCCGGTCAGCAGCAGCGAGCCGCAACCGAAAAAGATTGCGGCGCGGGCCTGTCCCTGTCCGGGATTCAACAATATGATAACTGCGGCCGGAAAGAGCAACGCGCCGGCAGTGCGCAACCATATATCTTTGTGCCATTGCCGATTACATTTAAGATCGGAGAATTGTTGACTGGCAGTTTCAAGCGGACGTTTTTTAAAGAATTTGGACTGTACAATCAGGAGCACAAGCAGGGAGATTGCACAACTGACGGCGAAAGTCAGGAGCAAGGTCGCGGAATTGAGTTTAAAAAACAGTCTGGTCTGCCCGGTCGCGCCGCTCCATACGGAGGCAATTCCCCACAGCAGGCCTTTGGCGTAAAGCACCGCCATAGGAATACCGCAGACAGCTCCGGCAACTACCACCGCGCTATGTTCGATGAACAACATTCTTATAATCCGGCGGCGTTCCCAGCCCAGCGCGGTCAGCGTCAGGATGTCCCTGCCTCGCTGTTCAAGATTGAAGCCGGCGAGAACACCGGTCAGCAGCAGCGCCGCTGCGACAACAAAGAAGCTCAATCCCAGAAACAGTTGTCCGAAGTCAACGGCGTTGCGGCTGCCGTGCAGCCCATCCTGCAAAACCGGAGTCCATTGCAGATTTAAATCCTGTGCGGATAACTGCGTCAGCAGTTTATCCGATATTTCCTGCGGCGTATTTTTGCCGGAAAAACGGCAGGCGGTGGCTTCGCCGAAACGGTTTCCCCATATTCTGGCAGCGGTTTTATAGGAGATAAACGCTTTTGGAGTGCCGCGATACAGATCCCAGTAGGCCTCATCCCGCTGCCGGATTAGACTGGTATCTATCGGCAGTCCGGTACTCCAGTCGCGGCAGCTCTCACTGTCGGTCATTCCGGGATAGTCCGGCATCAGTTCGCGGTTCGCCTGATTGTCTTTCAGCGTATAAATCCCGGCAACTTTAAATTCCGTGTTTTTTTCGACCAGTACCCGCAGCGGACTGATGATGTAATAGGCCATTCTTACTTTGTCGCCGACCCGCAGCGAAAGGTCTCCGGCCAGCCAGCCGCTGACCCAGATGTTGGGACAATCTTCGGCACCTTCCGGATAGCTTTTGTCCTGCATGCCGCAGACGAAAGAGTATGGGGTGGAAAATTTTCCGGATTCGATTTTATTGACAAATCCGGTCAGAATAAGCCGGTGTTCAGGGGGCAGCTTATCAATCGCGTTTACGACTTGCTGCGGAATGAATACCCGGTCGCATTTCAGTTCGACTTCCTTATCTGTGAGCTTGCTGAATTTCCAGCCGAGGTCATCTGCCGTAATACTTTTGTTCAGTGCGCCGGTCAGCTCGGCAAGATTGGATCCATGCGTGGCCAGCAGCCAGTTGGCTTTGCCGGGAATGCCGAGTTTTTCCGCCAGCCATTCGCGGTCTACAAAAATATTAACCGGCAGCACCTGGGAGTTGGCCATACTGAAATCACCGAAGTGTGAATTCGAAATAATTTCGCCGCATTGCACCCGCAGGGCAGTAGTTGCCCGGTCGAGAGAAGTCATTGGAATATCCGCCGGCATCCGGTCCGGTTTTAATATCCTCAGCAGCGCCGTTTCGCCGGTTTTAATTCCGGCGGCCTGCATTGCGGCACGGTTGAGCCGGACAGTATCCGGCGGCAGGGGATATTCCTCCCCGGCAGGCGACAACCGGAAAAAATCACGGCTGACGCCATACAGGTTAGCTTTGACCGCACCATGTTCCGACGCCAGAAAAGCTTCGACTTGCAGCACTGCCGCACAATCGGTTTTTGTTTTTTCGGCAAGCTCTCCGGCAAGGGCGGAGCGAAAGTAATTTTCCTGCTGAATGACCGCATATTCGACTTTCCCAAGACGGTCGCTGACCAGCTTCAACAGGCTGGCCCGAACCGAATCGCCGATAATCAATGCGCCGCCGATAACCGCTGTCGCCACCATAATCCCTGCAGCGGTCGTCAGATTGTGGGGCAGATAATAGCGCAGATTACGCAATGCCAGTTTCAGACAGTTCATTCTCATCCGCGATTCCTTATAAAGTTTGAGCGAGTTTGCCGTCGCTGAGCACATACCGCCGCTGTGCGGCGGCCGCGGCGCGTTCAGAGTGGGTGACCATCAGGATGGTCATGCCGTCACGATGGAATCCAGCCAGCAGTTCGAGCAAGGCGTCGGTGGCGTGAAGGTCCAGTGCCCCGGTGGGTTCGTCCGCCAGCAGCAGTCGGGGTGAATTGATCAGCGCCCGCGCTACTGCCACCCGCTGACATTCGCCGCCGGACAACTGGCCGGGAAAGTGGTTCATCCGCGATTCCAGCCCGATCCGGCATAATAACGATCTGGCCCGTTCCATCGCGGTTTCGCTGTCGATTTTTGCCGGGACGGTCGGCAGCAGCACGTTTTCCAGAGCTGAACACTGCGGCAGCAGATGATGGAGTTGAAAAATCATTCCAAGCTGAAGTGAACGTAATTCCGCTGCCTGATTTTCCGGCAGCCGGGCAATTTCGCGTCCGTCGAGTTTGATACTGCCGCTGTCCGGCGTGTCAAGCAGCGCGATCAGATTCAGCAGCGTAGTTTTGCCGGAACCGGAAGGACCGGTTACGGCAACCCATTCGCCAGGATTGACGGCCAGATCAATGCTGGTCAACACCGGTATCCGGCCTGCCGGTTCAGGATAGGAACGGGCAACTGCCGACAACTCTAATAAATTATTGGAATCATTCATTTTCCGGCTCTTTCGTATTTGATTATAAATGATATCAGGCTGAGGCAGAATCAGACGAAAACGAATATCAGTCCCACGGCCATCAGGACAAGGGCGGTGATTACGGTCAGAATGCGTTTGCGGGCAGTGCCTTCCTGTGCCTTCACTCCTTTGAATCCGGAGATTCGGGAATAGCTCTGGGTATGAATATAACGGAGCAGGTTTTTCCGGTTATGGCTTTTCGAGGTATGTGTGTGCAAGGCCATGATCAGGACCCGCCCGCGCCCATGGCGAAATAAATAACTGCGCTTACAATCAGGGCCGCCAGAAAAAATGAGATTGCCAGCGGCAGGCTGAAAACAAATCCCAGGCGGAATATTTGTAAGAAAGTCATGGAATTGATGTCCGGCAGTAATGAACTTTTGGACCCGCCACCGGAATGGCCTTCGTGCGGCATTAGTTTCTTATAACGGGCGGTCTGGCGGATAAATTCCAGCCGCGAATTTTCGATTTTACGGCAGGCGTCGGCCAGCAGGGCGGAATCGTTTTCACTTTGCTCGTCTTTTTCCGCCAGTTCATTAATTTCCACCGACATTTTACGGCAGAGTTCATGGAGGCCGGCAGTCTCTTCCTCGTAGAATTTAAATTTCTGCTGATCTTCCGGCAGAACCGCCATCGTTTCAACAATCTTGTTGTGCAGGTCCTTTCTGGACTTCAAATATTCGTCATGCCGTTTTCTCAGCGCACGAATAAATTTTCTGTCAGGTTCCGTTGACTTTACCGTTTCGCCTCTTTCGGTCTGGGCGATCTGCTCGTCAGAGATTTGCGGAAGGGTTGAAGTATCATGGTCGTTGCCTTTCTCATAAGTCTTCAGACGGTCTCTGATGTGAATAAGCCCGTCGCTGATATAATCTTTTCTGCTCATACAACAACCTCTTGTTTTATTGCTGTATTAAAATAACGCGGTAAACGACATTTCGCCACCGCGTTATTAATTATGCTCAATGTATCTTTAGTTTTTTGGCAACAAAATCGGCGTCCTTGTCACCTCTGCCGCTCAAGTTTACCAGAATATTGACATCTTTGCCGAGCGTGCCGGCAAGTTTGGCGGCATATGCCACGGCATGGGAACTTTCCAGTGCCGGGATAATCCCTTCCAGGCGCGACAGCTGCATGAACATATCCAGACATTCGTCATCGGTGCATGATACATATTCGGCGCGCTTGATGTCTTTCAGCAGGCAGTGCTGCGGCCCGACACCGGGATAATCCAGCCCGGAAGCGATCGAATAAACCGGAAGCGGTTCCCCTTTTTCGTCCTGCAGCACATAGCATTTAAAGCCGTGAATGCTGCCCTTGGAGCCTTTGGTCAAGGTCGCGGCATGATCATTGGTATGAAGGCCCAGACCGGCCGGTTCAACCCCGATCAGCTTTACGTCCAGATCATGCAGGAATGCGGTAAAAAGTCCCATGGCGTTGCTGCCGCCGCCGATGCAGGCAATCGCGTAATCCGGCAGTTTTCCCGTCATTTCCAGGAACTGCGCTCTGGCTTCCCGTCCGACAATGCTTTGGAAATCGCGAACCATCATCGGGAAAGGATGCGGCCCGACGACGGAGCCGATGGCATAGAAGAAATTCTGCGGGTCCTTGAGCAATTCTTCGAATGCGCTGTCAACTGCGTCTTTCAGCGTGGCGGTGCCGCGGCTGACCGGCAACACCCTGGCACCGAGAATCTTCATTTTTACCACGTTGGGATGTTCTTTTTTGATATCAACTTCACCCATGTGAATTTCGCATTCGAGGCCGAGCAGGGCGCAGGCTGTCGCCAGAGCAACGCCGTGCTGTCCGGCGCCGGTTTCGGCGATGACTTTTTTCTTTTTCATGAACTTAGCCAGCAGTGCTTCGCCCAGGCAATGGTTGATCTTATGCGCACCGGTATGGTTCAAGTCTTCGCGTTTCAAATATATTTGCGCACCGCCGTAAGCCTCGCTCAGCCGCCTGGCGTGATATATCGGGCTGGGCCGGCCGACATAGTATTTGTAAAGATAATTCAGTTCATCCTGGAATTTATTGCTGTCTTTAATTTCCACATACGCATCATTGATCTCGTTCATGACTTTGATCAGATGCTCCGGGATCAACTGCCCGCCGTATTCACCGAAAAAACCGTCTTTATCCGGCAGATTTTTGTGGTCCAGCTTTTCTTTCATAGTTCACCTTTTCCATTCTTTAAATATTATGAACATTATTAATGCGATCTATATCAAGTTTAAAGTTATTAAAATAAATCCAGTCCGTCAAACCTGCAAACTGAAAAAAACAAAAAAAGCCATATGGACAGCCGATGCCGGCTTTTTCCATGCGATATTTTTACATATCTGCTTGAAAGAAACAGCTTTCGGTTTAATCGTATCTGCTTTAACAATACTTTTTAAGGAAAAATACTATGAGCAATAACGGGAATATCATGTTATGGCATGATCGCAAAAGCACCGGAACCGGCAGCGCGCAGGATGAGTTTCAGCCGTTTATGGAAGTCCATCTGCTGAAAACGGAAAAACCGCTTGGCGCGGTCGTGATCTGCCCCGGCGGCGGTTATAGCGGCCGGGCGGCGCATGAAGGAGTTACTATCGCCGAAAAATTCAATGCCCTGGGTCTCCATACATTTGTCGTCCAGTACCGGGTCGCGCCCTATCGTTTTCCGGCTCCGCAGGAGGACGCATTGAGAGCTATAAAAATTATCCGGTCCCGCGCCGCGGAATGGAAAGTTAAACCGGATAAAATCGCAATTTGCGGATTTTCCGCCGGCGGACACCTTACGGCCTCCACTGGAATCTTCTTCGATAAAGTAAAAGCCGATGCCGGAGATGAAGCCGACAGCTTTTCCAGCCGTCCCGACGCTCTGATACTGTCATATCCGGTAATCAGCAGCGGCCGGAAAGGACACCAGGGGTCATTCGTCAATCTGCTCGGGCCGGAAGATGCACAAGAACATAAAGAAAAATATTCACTGGAGAAAATGGTCAGCCCGAATACGCCCCCCGCCTTTATCTGGCACACCGCCGATGACGGGTCAGTTCCGGTGGAAAACAGCCTGATGTTCAGCATGGCGCTCAGGGAACATGAAATCCCCTTTGAACTGCATGTATTTCCGCAAGGCCGTCACGGACTCGGACTGGCTCCTGAACAGCCGAATATCGCAGTCTGGCCGGAACTATGTCTGACCTGGCTGAAAAACATGGGCTGGTAATCAGTTCAAAATTATTTTTCTGATGCTGGGAATGCCGCCGTGGCGGACAATGTCGCCACGGTTCATATAGATGATGTCTTCGCAAATGTTGGTGGTTAAATCCGCAATGCGTTCCAGATAGCGCGATACGCTGAGCATGTTGAGATAGTAGTCAACGTTCTCCGGATGCTTCTGGATTAATGCCTTTACATCTTTGAACATCTGACAGTTATATTCATCCACGGTATCGTCTTTCTCGATGACTTCGAGCGCCAGTACTTCATTCATATATATCAATGAATCGAGCGCCCCTTTGAGCATGCTGCGGGTTATATCCATCATCGGCTTGAAGTCGATTTCCCCTTTGCATTTTTTACCCTCGGCAATGGCTTTGGCGCGTTTGGCGATATTGGATCCGAGATCGCCGATGCGTTCCAGATCATTGTTGACTTTCAGGCAGGCGACGACATAGCGCAGATCACTGGCCACCGGCTGATAGAGCGCCAGTATTTTGAGGCATTCCTCTTCAATGGCGATTTCTTTTTTGTCGATGGTCTCGTCATAGTCAATGACCTTGAGCGCTTTCTCCGCATCGTTTTCGACGGCGGCGTCAACGGCGCTTCTGACCGCGTTTTCCACCATTGAACATAGAATCAGAATATCTTTCTTAAGATTGGCGATGGCGTTATTCAGATGAATATTCATTTTCGGCTCCTGTTGTTTTGTAAATATTATATCAACCGAATCTTCCGGTAATATAATCTTCGGTTTGCTTGTTTGCCGGACTGGTAAAGATTTTTTCCGTAATTCCAAATTCGATTATTTTCCCCTGGAAGTAAAAAGCGGTATAATCGGATATCCTGGCCGCCTGCTGCATATTATGGGTTACGATGACAATAGTGAATTTCTGTTTCAACTCTTCAATCAGATCTTCGACTTTCAGGGTTCCGACCGGATCGATTGCGGAAGTCGGCTCGTCCATCAGCAGGACTTCGGGTTCGCCGGCAATCGCACGGGCGATGCAGAGCCGCTGCTGCTGCCCGCCGGACAGCGCCATCCCGCTTTTTTTCAGCTTGTCTTTAACTTCATCCCACAGGGATGCCCCGCGGAGCGCCTTTTCCACATGATCAACGATTTCGCTTTTTGACAGCGAAAAGTGCAACTTCAACGGGTAGGCGACATTGTCGAAAACAGACATAGGAAACGGGGTCGGCTTCTGAAAAATCATGCCGACTTTGCGCCGCAGCTCCAGGATATCCACGGTATTATCGAGAATATTTTCTCCGTCCAGAATAATTTCCCCGTCAGCACGCTGGTCTCTGTATAATTGATAAATGCGGTTGAAAGTCCGCAACAGGGTGGATTTGCCGCAGCCGGACGGACCAATGATTGCGGTGACCTGTTTCTCCAGGATGTCAATATTATTGTCGAAAAGCGCCTGATTGTTTCCGTAATAGAAATTCAGATTGCGGACCGATATCTTGGTATTCTTCGCTCCCGGAGCGATGTTGCTGATGTTTTCGTTATTTTCCATGTTTGCTGTCCTTGAATAAAAATCTGCATGAAATGTTTAAAATCAATATCGCCGCGGTAATGATCAGCGCCGCGCCCCAGGCACGGGTGTGCATTTCCGGAAACGGCGAATTCGTGGCGTATTCAGTAATCGTAATTGTCAGATTGGACGTCGGCTGAGTAAAGTACCCGAACGGCCAGCCGTCGCTGCAAAGCGCAGTGAACAGCAGCGGCGCGGTCTCGCCGCTTACTCTGGCTACCGCCAGCAGCACTCCCGTCATCAGTCCGGTTTTAGCGGCTCGGCAGACAATGCTTATCGTCGCTTTCCAGCGGGGAGCGCCCAGCGCCAGCGCGGATTCGCGAAGCGCGTCCGGAACCATCAGCAGCATGTCTTCGGTCGTGCGCAGAACTACCGGAAACATGATGATGGACAATGCGACGGAGCCTGCCAGCCCGGAGAAGTTTTTAGTGGTGTAGACCATCAGCGCATAAACGAATAATCCGACGATGATGGAAGGAATTCCCATCATTACGTTTGCGGAAAATCTGATTACATGACCGAGTTTATTGCCTTTGGCAAATTCCGCCAGGTAAATCCCCCCGAGCAAGCCCGGCGGGACTCCGATGACTACGGCGCCCAGCGTGATAAAGATTGTTCCGAGAACGGCATTGGCCACGCCGCCGTCCGGAATGCCGTACGGTTTGGTCGGTTCAGTGAAGAAGGCCCAGGAAAAACTGCGGAATCCGTTATCAAAAACGGTATATAAGATCCAGCCCATGAATAATAAGGCGAGCCCCACGGTTAGAATTGAAGCGGCGGTAACTGCTAAATTAAGCGTTTTTCTGTATAAAAGCCCGCGTTTTATCATTATTTATCTCCCATCTGTCTGCTGACTCTGTTGAGCCAGAACTGAGCAAGCACCTGAATGAGGAAAGAAATTGCCAGCAGAATCAAGCCCAGCTCAAACAGCGCGCTTCTGAAAACGCCCTGGGCTTCGGCAAAATTATTAGCCAGCGTGGCGGAAATAGTAGTACCCGCCTGGTAAAGCGAAGTCGGCATTTTCTGGACATTGCCGATGACGAACAGCACGGCCATGGTTTCTCCAACAGCACGGCCAAGTCCGAGAAAAATGGCTCCGAGCAGGCCGCGGGAACCGTAACGCATGGTAATATCAAGGGTGACTTCCAGGGAAGTCGCGCCGGCGCCGAAAGCCGATTCCTTGAGCACAGGCGGCACCATCCGGAACACGTCGCGCATAACCGCGCAGATGAACGGCAGGATCATCACCGCCAGGATTATTCCTGAAGTGAGAAAACCGAATCCGTTGTATTCCCTGCCAAAAAACGGAATTGCACCTAAATGAAGAGTGTTTGACAGAAACGGCTGTATGTGGTTCTGCATGAACGGGACAAAAATAAACAAGCCCCACATGCCGTAGATGATGCTGGGAATCGCGGCAAGCAGATCAATCGCATGACTGAGCGTATAACTCAAGGCCGGAGGCGCGGTTTCAACCAGAAACATCGCAACGATAAAACTCAGCGGAACGGCAATAAGCACTGCGATCGCAGTTGTCACCAGAGTTCCGGCGATTGCCGGCATTGCGCCGTACAGATTTTTTACCGGATCCCATTCACTGGTAATCAGGAAGTCGAGTCCAAACGTTTTGATCGCCGGAACCGAACTCCATGATAACTGGATAAAGAAACCAGCCATCACCGCCACTGCCAGCAATGCGCAGACCGCGGTGGTGATTTTGAAAAGCTGATCCGCCGTATCCGGCGAGATCAGTTGTTTTTTCGAGTTTTCCATTAAATCTTCTTGGTATCTTTGTTTTAGACTTCTATAGTTTTGAGCGTTTTTAAAATTGACGCCATGAACAGTTTGTTTATCAAGTCTTTGCGTTAGTTAACGCACTTCAGTTTTTGATTCAGTTCCAATGCTTTCTGAATTTCTGGTTCCCATTCTGACTCCCTGTCTTTTGCGTTGCGGGCGAAGCCCGCCTTAATTACTCTTCTGACTTATAGTTTACCGGTTTGCCGCCGGTGACAACAGATTTATCCCAGGCTGACTTGATCAGATTGAAAACATTTTCCGGAATCGGAACATATTTCAAATTAGTCGCGCTTTGAGCGCCTTCAGTGAAACACCATTTGAAATACTTGAGCATGGCTTCAGCGCTGGCTTTGTTCGCCTGATTTTTATAAATCAGAATAAAGGTGGCGCCGGTTATCGGCCATGAATCTTTACCCGGCTGGTTATTCAGCTCCATATAGAACGCAGGCGCGTTCTGCCAGTCGGCGTTAGCTCCGGCCGCCTGGAATGTACTGATTTCAGGTTTGACAAAATTGCCGTCGCGGTTTTTCAGCATGACAGTCGGCATTTTTGATTCAAGCGCATAAGTATATTCGACGTATCCGATGGCCCCTTCGATTTTCTGCACATTATTGCAGACTCCGGGGTTCTTCTGTCCGCCGATGCCCATCGGCCATTTGACTGACTTGTCGCAGCCGACATCCTTTTTCCATTCAGCGGAAACTTTTGAGAGATAATCGGTAAATATCCAGGTGGTGCCGGAGCTGTCGGAACGATGTACTACATTCACTTTAATGTCAGGAAGTTTCACGCCGGGATTGAGATCGGCGATGGCCTTGTCGTTCCATTTCTTGATATTGCCGAGAAATAGATTGGCGACAGTCTCGCCGTCCAGCTTGAGCTGGTTGGTCGTTATGCCGGGTACATTGACGATGACTACTACGCCGCCCATCAGCATCGGAAATTGAAGCAGCCCGTCTTTATCCAGTTCTTCCTGTTTCAGCGGATTGTCGGTAGCTCCGAAATCCACGGTCCTGGATTTGATTTGATTAATGCCGGCGCCCGATCCAACTGACTGATAGTTTATTCTGGTGCCGCTTGCTTTCTGGTAGTTGTAAGTCCAGATACGGTAAACAGGTTCCGGAAAAGACGCCCCGGCGCCGTTGATAGTTTCCGCGCAGAATCCCGACACTGCCAGTCCGGCAGTAATTGACAGTACAAGTGTTTTTTGAAACCAATTCATTTGTTCTCTCCTGATTAATTTAATAAGATTAATTAACAACATACCATCAAGTTACTCCTCAATTGTTAGGATTTTGTTAGGACGCAATTAGAAATGAAATAAACTTGTAAAAAGATTTTGATATTATACAACTATATACTTATGAATAAACACCTTATGAATATTCAAGCAGTTGTTGACAATCAAATCAATTTACCATGAACATATATTTATTAAATTATTGTGAACTTAACCGGCTGCGCCGGGACTTTAACCACAGAGACATCCCGCAGGCGCGGGAGCATGAAGTGAATGAAGTTAAACCCGGGAGCGCCGGTCGTCTGACCGGGATTCCTGGGTAGGGTCAGCCGTCCCGGCAGACCGGCTTTATGCATTTCGCCTTTGGCGACTAATCCCGCGCCTGCGGGATGAAAGGTTTTTTCTTATCCTGTATATCCTGTCTATCCCTGTTAAATCAGTTCTACGGTTTCCCAGTTCTACGGTTTCCCAGTTCTACGGTTTCCCAGTTCTACGGT
>CAIPAT010000027.1 GCA_903863035.1 uncultured Lentisphaeria bacterium | reverse complement strand
ATAACATTTTCGGTCAAACCATTTTGTTCCACTGTTGATGTCTTCATGCTTTTCACTCCTTACATAGTTAATGCATAAGGACAATATAATCGGTATATTAGTAATTTCCAGTTCCCTAATTACCAGTCAGGCAATATTGTCATAGAAATAGATTTCCCTTTGGGAGGGCAGATACCACGCTTCGAAAGGCAGGATTTATAATTTAGGGCTCGATTAAAAATAAATTGGGCATTTGCTGGCGAAGATTGTTTGTACACAAACAACTTTTGTTCAAAGGTGCTGACAGTTCGATAGTTATGTCATTTTTGGAAAGCTCAACCCGATTTACGAGTTGTTCAACGATAAAACGTTTTGTTTCAAAGTCAGCGTTTTTTAATTGGCTTCTGGCAGTTTCTGAAAACTTGGAAAAAGAGTTCAGCATAGCGATGGCTTCCGTCTCGTTGAAATGGTCGTCGGAGTTTTTGTCCAGCTGGGACTGCAAAACATGATTCTTATCCGACAAAACCCTGTAACGGGCTGAATGTTCCTCTTTGATTACGACACCCTCAATAAAAAGCGAATTGAGGCGTTTCATCTGCTCTCTGATCTGAAGGATTTTATCATTGAGCTTATCAACGCCTTGTGTGACTTTCGGAGCTATTTTTCCAGCATGATGCTTGTAAAATGTTTTCAAGGATGTTGGGTTTTTTACTATTTTGGCGACTTCACGCCAAATCAAGTCATCAAGCTGTTCCAGAGGAAATTTCACGGCATTGGCGCATTGCGTTAGTCCAGAGCTTTCCGCTTTGCTTTTGCGGGTAAATGCGCAAAAATAATTACTTTTGAGCACGTCAATTTGCATCCGCCTTTTGCAGACGGGGCAGAAAATAAGGCCTCTAAGCAAATACTCTCGGACTGTGTTTTTTGAGGAAAGCTTTTTATTGTTTTCCAGCCGAGCTTGCGCAAGTTCAAAAGTCTCATCGTCGATAATACGTGGGCAGAAGAAAGGGAGCCATTCTTCACGTCCTCTCAGACGATTACTGGATTTCTCGTATTTGCTGTATAATGATGGCGCATTTTTACGTGCGGGAATAACAGCTTCATATTTATGCGCGTAACCGGTGCCGGTACACATGGAATTTGTAAGGACGCATCTGACGCTGGAAGCATGCCAGGCTCCTCCTCTCACGGTAGGGATTTCCTCTTCATTAAGCTTTTCGGCCACATGTCTCAACCGAGATTTTCCATCCAGAAACCAAGAAAAGATTTTTCTGACCGCACCAGCTTCCTCTTCTATAATTGCATAACGTGCAGGAGCATCATGTTGCTTGGAAATATACTTGTAGCCGAATGCACGCTTGGCACTGACAAGTTCACCTGCTTTCATCTTGTGCAATTTCCCACGCCGCGTCCTCTCGGTTATTTTGGCTCTTTCATATTCGGCAATGACCCCCTGCATTTGCAAAAGAAGCGCCTCGTCGGGATTCTTCCCAATAGGGCAACGGATAAACTCAAAGCGGCAACCGTGCCGCTCAAACTCTTCAACCATGAGTATCTGATAAACATATTTCCGCGCCAAACGGTCAGGGTCGTAAACAACAACGCAGTCGTATCTCAACATGGCCACGCTGTCGCGCAGTTTGTCAAGGCTGGGCCGAGACAAAATACTTCCCGAATAACCGTCATCAGCGTATATATGCTCATCAGATATTTGGCAATTGCGTTTCGCGAGAAAATCTTTTATTGCCGCAATTTGGCTGTTGATAGTCTCGTTGGATTTCTGAGCCTGTGTGGAAACACGGGCATATGCGGCTACGCGTCCCGGTCTGAATTCCACAGTTCGGGCTGGATCATTTCCGCTCCAGGAGTTTTGTTTTTGACTGGTATTGTCAACTTCTCCGGTTTTAGTAGATGCTTGTATATCGCCTCCAATTTTCTTGCGAAGTTGCGATCCGGATACTCTTTTTTTTATTTTTATTCTTTCTGTCATAACACACCCAATTCCTTTATAATCACATTGTTTTTACTGTCTTTCTATTTGACACAAAATCAACAGAAACTATCTTTTTATTGTCTTCGTCTTTATAAATCTCGTATTTGCAGGTAATTACAAAAGTAAAGGCATATTTTGTGTACACAGAATAAATATTCCGGATGGATTGTCATGGTGCGAAAGAGGAGCATATCTTAAGATATTTGACGATTTCGCAACGTGATAAGCGGCCGGAAGAACGCCAGCCCCTTGGGACGGGAATCCAGGCATTTGTCTTTTTCGTTGCTTCACCCTTCACGTATGCTAGATACGCTCAGGGTTTGCGCCTAAAATACAAACGCCTGTATCTCCCGTCAAATGCCCAAGTTATTTTTAACCGAGCCCTAAGAGGCTGTTATGTATAATTCTGGGAAATGCGAAGAATTCGGGGAAATGCTCTTGCTATCGACTTCGACGGGATGAGATTTACTGGAGGCAATTGCTTAGATAATCTTGGCGGATGCCTTCCTTTCCGCACAGGAACTGAATAGAGCCGACCAGACCTGTTTCTTTAAATAGGATCAATTTTGTATAAAACAGTATCATCTTCGTAAACGCCCGATAAATGCTTATCTGCCGTGATGAGTCTGCATTTGAGGAATTTTGATGTCGCCATTATTATGGCATCTGGTAGTTTCAGTTGTTTTTTCCTTCTAATATCAACAATCATTTGTTTAAGATCTGACTGAGAATGTTTAATGTCGATTACATCAATTCGATCCAGGAATTTCTTAAACAATTCGATATCGTTTT
>CAIPAT010000026.1 GCA_903863035.1 uncultured Lentisphaeria bacterium | reverse complement strand
TGGCCCCTTTTCTTTCCCGCAGTCGCGGGACCCGCAAGCGGGGCAAAACCATAAACTCCCGCAAAGCGGGTTTCCATCATTTTGGACAGTCATCCGGAGACTTTAGATAGTCGTTGAACACAACGTGTTTCAAGTTTTATAAAATTTTCAAACAACATTTTGGACTATCCGGACTTTGATGAGCAAAACCGTTTCTCATTATTTTACTATTCACCAGTCACCAGTCATCTTCGTTTTGGACAACCACTCCGAGCCGTTGGAGACTGGTTGAGCAGAGACATTGTCAGGTTTTCCGACATCTGTTTTTGCTTTGACAATCCCATCCTTCCCATTACTCTCATCCTGGATACCGCATTCGCTCTCCAGCATTTTGGACAATCATCCGGAGACTTTAGATAGTCGTTGAACATAATGTTTTCCGTTTTCAATTGTTACCCCCATTCTGGACATATTGGATATGCCTTGTGCAGAACCATCCCGTCATTGCGGGACCATTTCTTGCAAGGCGACATCCCGCAACTGCGAGACTAACTCGAGAGTTAGCAAGCCGCAAAGAAAATCCTTTTTACCATGAAGGACTTGAAGGTAATGAAGATAATACTTGAGTCAGTGAATGAGCGTGGTGTATCGCGTTCATTCACTGACTCCGGTTTTTCCTTCGCGCCCTCTGCGCCTTTTGCGTTAAACATTCCCGGGTTTCATAGTTCCCGGTTTTTAACTTTCAACTTGGCCATTTTTCTCTCCCGCTTTCGCGGGACCCGCAAGCGGGGCAAAAATTTCAACTCCCGCAAAGCGGGCTCAATAGTCTTTTTACTAATTAGTTATTTTGTCAACTGAATCAGTATTGCAGATGTGTAAGATATTTAAATACAGATGATTATAACTGTGCTTCAAAGAATTTAGCCTGACACCAACTCCGGTATGCATAACCTGAAAGACTGATCGTAAAAGCGCTTATGTCTCTGATAAATATATTTTTTCTTTAAAAGATGAATCAGGTTATAGACAAAACTGAAATCAAGTATTATAATATTGGTATGATTGGCAATAATGCCAATGATTTTACTGGATAATAGCAGGGCAATGAATAATACGGAAATCAAAAAATATTTTGCGGTCGATACGGCATCCGGGGAACATCTGAAAGAGCAGATGCGCAAACGGGTGGAGGGGTTTATCAATACGCATGAAGCTGGAACCAGGCTGCCGTCAGGACGGGATATGGTTGAAGCTCTGGACATATCACGGATTACAGTCAGGAACGCCATGCAAAGTTTCTTTGACAGCGGCGCCATCATCAGCCGTGGCAGACATGGCGTTTTTATTGCGGAGAAATCCCGGTCTAGTATATTAAAGGATATCCATCCAATGGCCATGGGAGGCGGCGTGTCTGTCAGTAAGATTCAGACGCTAAAACTGCTGCTTTACGAAAATATTCCGTTTCAGAAGGCTTTCTGGGAGGAGATAATCAGGCGCTTCAATAAACACAGCCAGTCATTCCGGGTACAGATTGAATGGCTGCCGCAGACCGTAAATCAAAATGATTTTGAGGAATATTTAAGGAACTGCCATGTTGACCTTTTCCAGCATGCCGTAAATCATAATTCGGAGAAATCCGCGCAAAAACTGCCGGATGAATTGATAAATATGATAAATCAGCCGGAATACCGGCATGAAGTATTTCCTCCGGAAATGAAGCCGCTGTTCAAGCACATGCTGCCGGTCCACTTTAACCTGAACTTTATCTACTGGAATGCCGATCTGGCAAAAGCTGTTGGATTAAACGACATCCGTCAGCGCATCCGCCGGAATGAATTGTCGGCGCTGCTGGCGGAGGCGACGGCAAAACTGCCGGACGGCAAAACTGCCTGCGGTCATATATGGGATCGCCTGGCCTTTATGGGACAACCGGCAAACCTCGAGGATATAAATGAAGAGTACTTCATCCGGCAGTTAAGCCGGATATTCCAGTATGACAATGCCGGAGCAACCTATATTTACCGGCAGCAGTACCCGATGGAGGCCGTGGAAAACTTTCATGCCGGGAAACAGCTTTTTCTGGACTCCATTCCGACTCATGCGTATGTTTTCGGCAATAACACAAACTTTGAACTCTCATGTGAACCATGTCCATTGCTGGATGGAAACCGGCAGTACACTGCGGCAATGGGGCTGGGCATCAGCCGCAATTCCTCTAATTATCATGGGGGCGTCGAGTTTATCCGTTTCATGCTGTCTGAAGAGGCGCAGGAATTCCTGGCATCAGCCAAATCCTGCCCGCCAGTGTTACGCGGTGCCGCGGGACGAATACCGCAAACTTCTCCGCAACTGGAAACACTGTTGCAAAGGTATAGAATTTATGATCCTTATTCCCAATCCCAGGAATGTCTGTTCATGAACTATTTAACTTATCACACCAGAAATATATTGCAGCAGTTGTGCGAAAAAAGTATTTCTCTTGAAGACGCCGCCAGTGCTATGTTCAAAAACTGGTCAGCTCAAATAGACGAAGCCGTTGCCGGATTCTAAAATAAACATGAACAATCGTAAATTATTTAAAGAGGCTATTAGAAATATGGAGAAGAAACAATGAAACGGAAACAGAATTTTACACTCATCGAACTCCTCGTAGTGATCGCGATCATCGCAATTTTGGCCGGAATGCTGCTGCCGGCGCTGAATAAGGCGCGCGAAAAGGGAAGGCAGGCCTCATGTATGAATAATCTTAAACAAATGGGCTTGCTGATTAATTTCTACCAGGGGGATTACAGGGATTGTTATCCGTGGTATCTTTTCAGCAGCAATGGTGCTGCCGGAGGCGGTACGCTGTATTCATGGATTGCATATCAGGCTGTTTATACCGGCAGATTTAAAAGTCTTGATGATGTAACAGTCTGGTATCCTGTCTCCGCTAATTCCAATTATGATATTGCCAGGAGTAAATTTGCACTGTTTGCCTGTCCAGGCGCTAAATGGATATGGTCGAGTCCGCTGCAGGATGGCGGTAATAGAGGATCAGATTCAAGGCATCAGTCATCTGCGACAAATTACACCGCCAATACCAGCATGATGGGCATAAATTACGGAGGCAGTCCCATGAACTCCATACGCCTTACTCAAATTAAAAAGCCTTCAACGTCGGCTGTCTGCTGGGACGGGCAGCGGGTGAGCTATGGAAACAATGATTATTATATAAAAGACGGGAACGGCAATACCGTGAATTTCCGGCACAATAACAGCACAAATGTGCTGTTCGCGGACGGACATGCGAATAACTTGCCGAGAACGCCCAAACTGCCAATCATCAATAGCGCCGCCAGCTTGTGGCAGTAGAATTAAAAAGAGAACCATCTTATGGAGTTGTTAATGAAATATATTACCGGTGCCGTTTGTTTTTATTCGCTTCTTTTCTTTATTTGTGTGTGTGCGTATAGCGAAGATGGCGTTAAGCGTTCTTTGAATAATCCTGCAAGTGAGAGGACTGGAGTTCTCAATGTCAAAGATTTCGGTGCGAAAGGCGACGGAAAGACTGATGATACTGAGTCCATTCAGCGATGCCTGCTCGAGGCCGGGTCTGGTAAATATCCCAGGTTTTATCGCGGGCACACTGCCGCACCGGAGGTATATTTCCCCAAGGGAACCTATTGCATCTCGAATACGCTTCTGGTTCCGTCCTGTGGTGGTAAAGACGGGATATTGTCTTTCATTAATTTGCGCGGGGACGGCGCGGTTATCAGGCAGGCCAGGCCTGATAAAGATATTATGTATATCCGGTATGCATACCGCAACCTGATAGAAGGACTTACCTTTGAAGGCGGCAGGCGGCAGATAAAAATATGGTCAAAAAACCATGACAAAGCGCACATCGTCATTCGTGACTGCGTGTTCAGAAATTCAACCGGCGCTGCGATCGACGACCAGTTGCGTGTGCCGGTTTCTTATGACAGTCATTTTATTGAAGGTATCGTGGAACCGTATTCCATTAAAACCGGCGAGTCCGGCCTGCCGCTGCTGACGGCGGTTGATGAGGAACCATATAAGATTGCGGGTTATGTTTCCACCACGATGCGTATCAGCCGTTGTTCTTTTGAGAATTGCATGCAGGCGCTATCAATATGGGCGGACTGGAGCCTGGTGGATGATTGCGTCATCGAAACCAACCCCGAAATGAGCGGGCCCGCCATACTGACGGGTGGAACGTTAATGCTGGAGAAAATACGCGGTCTGGGGCATGGCGCACCGGGCAAAAAACAGTGGTGGATAACCATCGACCAGCGGAAAAATATAAGGCCGTCCTGGGGCAACATAAGTTTGGATATGAAACAGGTCAGTTTAAAAACGGATTCCGCCGCAGGCTGGACAGTGGTGCGGAATGAGGCTAAAAACAGCGTTCCCAATGTAGTAATCTTCGCCGATGATTGCGTATTTCAGGGAACCGGAAGCGATGATTATGGAATTCTTCATCTTGTTGAAATTCCGAATCTGATCATGATCAGAAACTGTCGTGAATTAAATGGCGGGAATTGCAATCTGTTCAGTTATGAGAAACAGTTCCCGAAAGAGTATTTTGGAAAAGCGAATCCGGAGTCTTTCGCCTATGTGCTGGATGATAATAATATCGGAATCAAACCCAATGTTACAGATATGATGAAGCCGTTTGTGAAAGCAGCTTTGCCTGGAAAAATCAACAAACTGTTTGTTGAAGACATCGCGGATGAAGCGTCTGCCGCGACCTTACCGGAAATTCGCAGTTTAATACAGCGTTCAATCAACCTCGCAAATTTTGGTGCAAAAGGCGACGGGCTTGCTGATGATACTGAAGCTTTCCGGCTTGCTTTGAGCGATGCCTCCAGCGCCGCCGGATTGACAGAATTAATCGTGCCCAACGGCATTTATCGCCTGGGAGAGACATTGAAATTGCCGGAACGCATTGTTATTCGCGGTTCAGGGTATGTCGCGATAACTACATCGCCCGGACGGAAGGGGCCAGCTTTCATTTCATCTGAACCGCAAATTCTTCTTATTCAGAACCTTAATTTTACTAAGTGTGAGCAAGCTGTTTCGATACTCACCCGGCCGGACCGGAATCCCAAATTGGTGATAGATAATTGCGCATTTAATGAGACTGCTGACTTTGCGGTGAAATGTCAGGCCGGACATGGCGATGCGGGAGAGTTCAACGAAGCAAAACTGCGTATAAGTGATTGTACCTTTGAGTATTGCCGGATGGTATGGTCGAACTTTAAATATGTATTAGTGGAGAATGCCTGGGTTACCACAGATCCTGACATGAAAAATACAGGAGCCATAGTTAACAAAGGCGGCTTTCACTTTAAATCCCTGACGGGTGTACCTCAGACCACAATGACGTGGAAAACGCCCGGAGGAAAAGACTCAAGGGATACGAAGTCCACCGATATGCGGTGGGTAAATAACTATTATCATGTGCAGCTTGATCGATGCCGGTTCGGCGGTGAGGATGGCGGACTTCCAGCGGTTGTCAATTTAACATCCAGGGGTACCGTGCTGTTTAACAACAGCTACCTGAATATGGCGCAGAAAAAGCCTGGAAATACAGTGCGCAATACCTTTATCGACTGTGAAAAAATTCCGGAAGTCATTGCGGTCAGAGGCGCATGGGGGTATGAGACGACAATGCTAATGGTTCCTAAGGGAATGAAAGAATCTCTGCCTGGACATTTTTTTGAGAGCGGAAATACGATACCTGCCAGGATTGAAGAAAAATAAAAGTCGGCAATCAAATATTTCTGAACAGAATGTTTTTCATTTTCTATTTTAAATTATCCATCCCCATTCTGGATATATTGGACATGCCTTGTGCAGAACCATCCCGTCATTGCGGGACCATTTCTCGCACGCAGGTATCCCGCAGTTGCGGGACTAACTCGAGAGTTAGCAAGCCGCAGAGAAATACATTTTTATCCTGAAGTACTTGAAGGTAATACTGCTTTCTCTTCGTGCCTTCGTGCAAAATATTTCCCCATGTTTCCATAGTTCCCCGTTTTTTAACTTTCAATTGTTAATTGTCTTAATACTATATAGTGATCCTGTAAACAGGAACGGATAAATCAGGCTCAAATAAGGCTGTAAAATGGATTTTTGAAACTTATGTTTTTCGAGTGTTTTGCGGAAAAGATGCGTTTGGACTTCGTCGTTCCGACGAACAATCTTTAGACATTTTATAAACCTATAAAAACGGCCGCATGGTCAAGTCGTTGAATTGCTTTGCCCTATGTGCGAGTGTTCTTTAGATCGTTTTTTTAGCTTGTCCATTGCGAAATCCTGATGAACAGACTATAATCAAAGGTATATTGAACGACGCAAAAAGATTAAAGACATAGGGCAAAAGATGAGTGCAGCTAAATATCCGGAACTTACTGCAAATCTGGAACTGAAAATCCGTCAGGGAGTATATCGGGAAAAACTCCCGACTACGAGGAAGATGGAGGCGGAGTTTGGAGTTTCGCGCCAAACTTTAACTAATGCGTTACGCCCATTGATTGAAAAGGGGTTGTTAACTGCCGGTCGCCGTAACGGAATTAAAATTGATGCTAGGCAGCTTGACCGCGGACTGATTGGAATAGTATCACGTGGAGATTTGAGTCTTTTTAAAAGCAATCCCACTTTCAAACCGTTACAAAAACGAATGAGCTCCGATGGTTTTGAATCGCTGATGCTGGATGTATCACACGGAGTTACCCCTAGTGTTCGCAATTTACTTGGAACCTTTATAGGATTAATTTTTACTAATAGTTCATTAACCCTGGAAATGGCGGAGTTCCTGGAGTCGAAGCATATTCCCTTTGTCTCCTGCAACCGGTTGCCGATTTATTCAATACTGAATTTTGTGGAATACGACTGGGCCGGGGCCATAAAAAGAATTGCTGCGCTATTTGCCTTGAAGGGTTATCAAAACCAGTGCCTGTTTTTTCAAGGACGACTGGAAGGTTATGATAAATCAACCAAAAAGCAATGGAAAAACATCAAGCAGGAATTGGGGTTGCCATTGCTTAAAGCCGATGAAATTGAATTGGATTGGCAGATAGAACCGCTAATGTGCCTGGAAAAATATTTAAAAGCGCTGTATGAGATTCAGCAGTACCCACAATTATTGATTTTGTGGAAGAGCATTGATGATAGTATTGAATTGATTCGACACAATAAATACAAACTGCCCGATTCCTGCCTGATCGTTGGGCCAAGCTATTCGCCTGATATCAGCGGCAAAAATATAATTACTTTAGCAAGAAATGATAGTGTTGACGTCATGTTGGCTGCTTACGAGGCGCTGCGCGAACTGATTCTGGCGCCGAGTGAAAAGTTAATTCACCGCTTAGTTGATTATCCAATTGTATGGCATAAAAATAAGGGGAAGATTTGATGATGAAAAAAGGGTTAATGTTAGCCGTGTTTGCGCTGATATCATTAATTTACGCCGGGGAAACGCCTCAAAAGATACCTGTCGGCAGCGGCGTCGATAAAGCGTTAGTTTATGATTTTAATGAAGCCGTCAAAATGACTCCGTATCCCGCCCAAGCAGCCAAATCATTCTCGCTTGACTGTCCATCCTATTCTCCCGAAAGCGGAAAAGCTTTAAAAATTGAAAACCGGAACGCTCAGAGCACTACTGGGTACAATTATTACTATTTGACCGAAAAGACTCCAGGAGTGCTGAAAATCAACTTTATGCATAAGACTGATTCGGAAAAAGCCAAATTGACTTTAGCGTTTAATCAAAAAGGCAAAGGTAATGGCAGCGCCGGCAATACGACTATCAATATTCCCAAGTCAGAGACATGGCAAAAATTTGAATCTATCGTTGATGTTCCCGGCGAAACCGCGACAATTCAATTTGCTTTTGTAATCGACGGAGCCAATGCGACCATGCTGCTAGATGATCTCGCATTTAACTATACCGCGGACAGCGTAAAAATCCCCTTCATCAGCCAGGTAAAATGGGCCGCATCACCCGATGATCCAAGCTGGAATCCGCAATCTTCGCTTTCAGGGTTCTATGCCAATGGGAAAGCGGCAAAAGTTCCCACGACTATGCAAATTGCCACTGACGCCGCAGGCTTATATGTCTATTTTCGCAATACTGAACCGGATATGGCAAATTTAGTGGCAAAGCATACCGGCGACCGCAATGATGAGGCTTGGACTGATGACTGCAATACGCTGCTTGTCTTTGACCCGTCACGCCAAACTGGCTGGCAATTTACAGTCAACAGCAATGGAGCCCGTTACGATGCGGAATTGCGTCAGAAAATAGCCGGCGATCCGTGGAATGCATTTCCCGAATGGCAGGGCGAGTGGCAGGTGAAAACCGATAAAAGCAAAGATTCATGGAGCAGCAAGGTTTTTATTCCATGGAAAACCCTAGGGGTCAACTTTACCGACGGTTTTGAGTTGAAAATCAACCCGGCCCGTGAACAAAAAAGCCAGCGCGAAAACAGCACGTTCAATTGCTATTCGGGTGGGTTCAGAGAAGTCAACAAATTTGCCACTCTCCGCCGGACCGGCAATCAAGTGGAAATTGAACGCTATCGCAATGTCGAAAAAATCTCCTACACTGTTAAAAGAACTTCGCCCAAGTTTGCCGAAGTGCTGCAAAAAGGGGTTGCCGGCAACTACAACGTTGATGTCTGGGCTCAAGGTTATGTTATAAGTAATTTCCCAGAGACGCTCCAGAAGAAATTTACTGAGGCGGATTTTGAGCGCTGGCAGAATGCGCTGATGCAAGCCTTTGGCGAAAGCCATACCGGCGGCCCGGCCTACCCATGGGTAATTAATAATCTTTATGGCAGGATTAAAGAAATTAAAGAGCTTAATCAAAAGTACCAGATGAAATTCCCATATAGCATTCATTCGAGCAGTGTCAGTGCCGAAGCCCGCAAAAACGGCGCTGTATTTTATAACCCGCAGGCGGTTAATTATGTTGATCCGACTGATCTGAAACTACGTGAAGCATTAAACAGTTCGATTGGGAATATAGCCCGGAATTCCAATTATGAATTAATTAAAGACACCACCAAATTTGTGATGGGTTTTGATGAGCCAACCAATAGCATTGAAGCTTCGTTCAGCCGTAAAATCAATATTAAAGCCGCGAAAGAAATTGACGCGCTGTCGGATAAGGTAAAAACGGAATACGGTTTCGGTAAATACGGCATCCCGGACGCCTATATGGCCGCCGACAGTGATACTCCCTTTAAGCGCATTGCCTTTTACCGCCGGTGGAATGCGGAAATGAAGGAAAGCCTCAGCCAATGGCAGAAAGCGGTAAATAAAGTTTTCCCGAATGTGCCATTTAAATTGACGACCAACAACAATACTTCCGGCTGCTCGATGCTGGATTTGAGTAATCTGAATGGACTGGCGCAATTGATTGCCTGTGATCCATATCCCACATCCACTACCGCCCTTTTCAACAATGACAGAGCGCTCTATCATGTCGGGTTCTCCACTAAGGTCCTTAATGATCTCGTACCAGGCGCCAGGACGATGGTAATGCCCCAGTGTTTTATCTATCATGGAGGCGCTCCAAGTAAGGCCGATATGCGGGAATGGGCGTCACAAGCGCTCAAAAACGGAGCGACCTGGTTGATGTGGTATTGTGCTCAAGCCACCAGTGAAATCTTCACTGAATATGTTGCCATGCTTAATTTAAATAAAACGATTGCCGAGATGGATAAACTGGTTGAATTTCCACCAGCTAAAACCGCCATACTCTATTCCCAATACGATATATGGGCAAATAACAATGAAGCCAGCCATGAGCTATATAGCGTTTATGCCATTCTTGGCGAACATCTAAAGTCGAGTTTCCGCTTCGTCAGCGATACCGGCATAAATAATGGGACTCATGACCTGAATGATTTCAAACTTGTCTATATTCCGAAAATGCCCTATACCGATCCGGCATTATCAGGCACGATTGCCCGGTGGGTAGAAAACGGCGGAACGTTAGTGGTGTTCGATCCTGAGTTTATGAGTTTTAATATTGATGGTAGCAAATCCGATTATCGTAAAAAGCTATTAGGAGACAACGAAGAAAATAATTTTGGGAAAGGCAGGGTGATTCACTTCAGCAAGCAACCGTTTGAAAATTCTGCTCTGGCCGTTAGACCGGAAAAGTGGCTGGTCTTTTTCCGTGCGCAGGCGTTGTCCGCCGGAGAAGCGGTGGATCTGCCCCGCTGGGATTTCACGATCCCCGAAGTCAAAGAAACAATTAAACTTGAACAAATAATTAAATAACCAGATGGAGATAATTAACAAATAAACAGGAAGTGAAGATTATGTTAACGGAAAGTTATATCTGAAAAAAAGCCGTTGAAAAATAAAAAAAGAGGAAAGTGGGAAAAGCAACTTGACTTTCTCGCCGGATTCTAGTAACCCAAGAAAAAGGAAAAGAAAATGGGGAATTTAAAAAGCTGTAAGTCGTTTGTTTTCACACTCATAGAACTCCTGGTGGTGATCGCTATCATCGCGATTTTGGCAGCCATGCTGCTTCCAGCTCTAAATAAAGCAAGGGAAAAAGCCCGCTCGATTGCCTGCGTTTCTAATTTAAAACAATTTGGAACTGCCGCTAATATGTATTCTATAGATTACAAAGATTACATTGTGCCTGTAACCAATGAATACAAGCAGCTTACCCTCTCCCAGTCCGGAAAATATTGGGGATATTTGGTTTGTCCATATATGAATCTCCGGATTCCGAATGGCACCCAAGCCGACTGGAATGTCTTTAAGAACATGAATCCGAAAATATTTGTTTGCCCGTCTCAAAAAACAACGCCATCCGGCAATGACACCTCTTATCTCAGCTATACCATCAACGGTGCCTACAGTAATCCGGGTAACTACGCGGGAACTATCCCCTGGTCCAGGTATTGGACACAAAACGGCACAGCTAAAGAATGCCGTTCGTCAAGTTCCGGCGCTGCATACAATACTGGACGGGCAAGATCATTGAGCGAGGCTTGGTTATTGGCAGACAATAGCAATGACACTCTGACTTATAAAAATGCCAATACAAATCCATTTTATACATTTAGCGCCACATCGAGCCATGTCAGTGACGGCAAGCGTCATGTTAATTATGTGAATTTTGTTGCAGTGGCAGGCAATGTCTATTCTGTAAAGCCAACTCAAGCCTGGGGTGACGCCTATAATTACGGCTGGTATCTGCCAAAGAACTTTATTACCCCTGCCGAATGGCGTTAACAAACGGCTTTCAATGTATTTCACAGGGCGAAAAGCTGAAAAATGCTATTGAATATACTCGTAATAAATTAATCATAGAGTGAATGAAAAATCTGGAGTTGTATGAAAAAAACTTCCTATCGGGCTGTCAGCCACTGGTATAATTGGAGTGATTTGGATTATCCCGGCGCGGCCGTCGAAGCCCAAATTGACAAATTAGCGCTTGAAGCAAGTCAGGCGGACGTGAATTTAGCCATGATCTTTGGTTTTCACTTCCGCTGGGATTTTATCTACTGCTTTGACAGTGTGCATAAACTATTAAAATATACTGCGGACGCCTACCACCGTTACGGGATCAAGGTGATGGATCATCACTCCGCCGTCCTCACTCACCGCCCACGCGACTGGGCCGGACGTATTGATACTTCAATCCGCAATCACCACCATGTGCCGCTGACCCCTTCACCCGAGATAATTCCATTTCTTCAATATGACGGCACACTTTTAAACTCATGGCGGCAGAAACGGGTGGATAAAGACGACGCTGCCTTTATCGCCTGTTATCAGGCAGAACATTTTTGCGTCAATAACCCTGATTTCCGTCATGCATATTTATCCTATGCTAAACGGCTCTTTGCGGAAACCGGAGTTGACGGTTTAATGTGCGATGACGTAATCTATTACGGACAGTGGGGCGTCTGCGGCTGTACCCATTGTCAAAATAAATTCGGCGTTTCGCTGCCGCCGCCTGACGATGCCGGTTTTTGGGGGAATTATCAAAATCCGCTATGGCGCAAATGGGTTGATATGCGCTATCATGATGCGCAGGATTTTTTACAACTGGTGCGCGGCGTTATCGGCCCGGATGCGCTGCTTACCACCTGTTGTTCATCCTCTAGCCGCAAAACGCTTGACGCCTCCGGCATGGATATGGCTTTGCTCAATCCGCCGTTATCCATGACCATGCTTGAAATGTGCGGCGAAATCGCAGGCGGCAAAGCGGGCTTAACCGCGCGAATGCCCGATATCCTGCTTCATAAAGCCATCTCGGAACGCCGTCAGGTCGGGTGCTTGGGACTGGGGTATGCTTTTTATCCGGACAGCGCCTTTTTAGTCTGGAGCCTGAACAAGTTTTTTGGAGCTGACACCTGGGTGTCCAGTCTCAAAGGACGACTGGGCATATCGGACAGAGCCGCCAAAGCGCTGCCCATGGAACCGGAACTGGTTAAAGAAGCCTACAACTTTGAGTGTCGCTATCCGCAACTGTTTAATGGCGAAAATGCGGCAGATATTGCTGTTTACTACTCCAATCCCAGCAAAATCTTCAATGGCGATTGCGCCGATGATTACTGTACGGGATATGCCAATTTGATTAAAGAATTATTTACTCGCGATGTCTCCTTTACTGTAGTGGATGAGATTCCCGCTGCCGGGCATTATAAGTTATTAATCCTGGCGGATTGCGGCTGTTTAAGCGCCGGACAGCGACAAGCGTTGACCGCTTATCTGGAACAGGGCGGACAGATTGTCGCCGCCGGACTGCTCGGCAGCTTTGATGAAACTGGTAGCCCTGTTCCTGCGCCCTGGCTGGTAAATTACACGATTCCGCCGGTAGACCGTTCAAGCCGGAAAACAGATACCTTTTTTGAGATGTGGGGACATGAACCCGAGCGGGAGATTGCGGGTATGCTTGACTCTCCGCCAGACTGGCATGAGTTCAAGTCAGGGACTGGTATTCTCTACTGGAATCCTGTACGCCTTCATGTCGCCGGACATACTGAAATCGTACGAAAAAAAATCAAAACCCTGATTACGCAGCGGCTGGCTATCCAAAAACCGGATAAATTGAATTACCAGATCTACCGGTCGGAGAAATCGCTGATTCTTCACTTCATGCCATCAGGAATGAAAGTTCATTATCATGAAAAATTGAAAAATCAAATCAATAATGAACGCGTCGTGCAATCCATCTATTATCCCGATTTAACCGGCGAAGTAATGATTCACGGCAAATATGCTTCTGCAACCCTGTACTCGGCGGATTTAACTGAACCACGAACACTCAGTTTTGCTAGAGATAGCGTCACCGTGCCGCTAGCCGGACTAAAGCGCTTTTTCTCAATAGAGCTGCTTGCAATAACACAGCAGGTAAACAACCC
This sequence comes from uncultured Lentisphaeria bacterium, assembly GCA_903863035.1. Taxonomy (GTDB): domain Bacteria; phylum Verrucomicrobiota; class Lentisphaeria; order Victivallales; family Victivallaceae; genus CAIPAT01. The sequence continues at coordinate 6,530 of CAIPAT010000026.1, read as the reverse complement.
GACCATCTGATTATTAAAGGGGCATTGGGGTCTGGCAGCGTGGGGTAGAAAATTTCTTTTTAGGTGTCTTCAATGCTTGAATATCTGTAATTGTCGCCGCTCATTTGATTTGTCCAGAATTCCCTGTCACGAAACTCTGCGGCAAAATTACCCGTTTTTGCTTTTGTCTTCGAAACTTCGCTGACTCTATCGCGTGGAGTTTAACTCACAACATCGTAATAGTGCGCCCATATCGTTTAAATGCCGGCGGACCGCAGTTTCGGTATGACCCGGATAGTTGAGATTATATTTCTTACATGCTTCGGCGGCGGCGAGAGAGAACATGGTTAATTCTTTTTTTAATTCCGCAAGGATATCGTTAACAGCCGCGCCGCGGAAATATGTGCCGTCATGATTTAAGTTATCCAGGCGGAACGGTGATACACGGCCATGACAAGCTTTAAAATTTGCTTTATTCCTCAAGATACTCTATAGTCATATTGTATAATATTTTTTATGAACATTGCATCAATTGGAAATTTGTACAAAACAGGACTGCAAGATGTTTTTTTTCAAGTTAAAATTATTGCTGCTGATTTTCATCACTGTATTTACTGTTTCCTGCGGCTTGGCCGGCGGACAGCCGGAAATCAAAGTCGGGGTGCTGGCATTGCGCGGTAAAGATATCTGCCTGAAGCTGTGGGAACCAACAGCAGTTTTTCTGACCTTGAACATTCCTGAATATAAATTTAAAGTAGTTCCGCTGGCCTACAGTGAAATAAACGATTCGGTAAAGAATAAAAAAGTTGATTTTATTCTGGTGAACTCCTCAATTTATGTTACGCTGGAAATGGATTACAATGTCAGCCGGATTGCGTCAATGGAAAAAAGCTATAAAGGTAATTATTACAATGAATACGGCGGAATTATCTTCTGTCTGCGGTCCAATAAAAGCATTAATAAACTGGCTGATCTGAAAGGCAGAAGTTTCATCGCGTCAGATGAGACTTCGTTTGGCGGCTGGCAGATGGCCTGGCGGTTGCTGCTGCAGAATAATATCAATCCATACCGGGATTTTTCCTCCGTGCAGTTTGGCGGCAACAATGATGCGGCCGTCATGGCGGTTAAGACCGGCAAAGCGGATGCCGGAACAGTAACCACCGGTATTCTGGAAAGCATGATTAGTGAAGGCCGGGTCAATCTGGAGGATTTCAGAATAATTAATCGCATTGAATACCCGACGCGCCGGTTTCCGTTGTTATGCTCTACTCAGCTCTATCCGGAATGGCCGTTTGCGGCATTGCCGCACGTCCCCCATGGTCTTGGCGAAAAGGTGATGGTGGCGTTAACGCAGATGAAGCCGGAAGAGGATGCCGCCGCCGCCGCCGGAATCGCCGGCTGGTCGGCTCCGCTGAATTATAACCCGGTCAATGAATGCCTGAAAGAACTGCGCATCGGGCCATATGCAGATTATGGGAAAATAACGATTGCGGCTTTATGGAAAGAGCATCGCGTATGGTTCATCGCCGGTTTTGTGTTTTTCTGCATGGTTCTGTTTTTTTTCATGTATGCATATAAGGTCAACTGCCGCCTGCGCAGCTTTTCCGCAAGAATCGAGCATGAACTGGCGGAGCGTAAACGTGCGGAAGAGGAAATCCGGCAGATATTCAATACCGCAGGGGACGGCATGCGGGTAGTCGGCCATGATCATAAGATTATTGAGGTCAATGAACAATATTTGACCATGTCCGGCTTTCCAAGAAATGAAGTTATCGGACATAACTGCCAGGAATTTTCAGCTTGTGACGAAACTCGCTGCGATTCGGATGAATGCACTTTTAAAAAGATGCTGGCATTGCCGCAGCGCATTGAACATGATTTTATTTTGAAGGCAAAAGCCGGCTCAATCCCTTGTATTGTCACTTCGGTGCCATATTATGACAAGAATGACCGGATCATCGGCATGATTCAGAATTTCAAAGACATTCGCGACCGTCTGCGGGCCGAAGAAGCCAGCGCGCAGGAGGCGGAACAGCGCGGCAGGGCATTGATGGCCGGCAGCGTGCTGCATGATATCGGCAATGCCGTGACCGGAATTGGAACGTTGGCGGTAAAGCATATTGGCGATGCCGGGTGGCCGGAAATACAATCCATGTCTATGCTGCGTAAAATGTTCAACGATCAGTCTGAAGTATTGGAGCAGGCTCTCGGCAGGGAAAAAATAATAAAACTGCAGGCGTTTCTGGAAAAACTTGAGGAGTCGTTGTCTGAAAGGAGAAATATCATACTGGAGAATTCACGAAAAATGGCTAATCTGGTATCTCATATCAATGATGTGCTTTCGCTGCAGCGAATTTACGCCGGCGGCAGCAAAGTGCCGCAATCCAGGGTGTCGCTGAAACAGCTGGCGGAAGATGCGGTCGCCATGTTGTCAGCATCATTGCAGAAAAGAGAGATTAAGGTGGTGTTTAAAGTTGAGCCGGACGTTCAGGAAATCAAAGTGGATAAAACGCGCATTATCCAGGTCTTAATCAACCTGCTGAAGAACGCAACTGAATCTTTTGATATTGCCGTCCGGACGGAAGACCGCCGGATTGAGATTGCAATCAGGCAGGAAAGTGATCAGCAGATAATGGAAATAACCGATAATGCCGCCGGATTTGATCCCGCGCAGACGGGTAATTTTTTCGAGAACGGCTTCAGCACAAAAAATCGCAGTTCCGGGATTGGCCTGTATCAGTGTGCTTCAATCATAAAATCGCATGGCGGTAAAATTGAACTGAGCAGTCCCGGTCAGGAGCTGGGCGCCACGGCACAAATTATTTTACCGCTGGAAACAACAACGACAACAACATAGAGGTAATTGCAAAAGTAGTTCCCGCAGTGCGGGACTAGACTAACGTCCAGCAGTACATAAAACTGGATTTTAGTTCGAATTTCATTCTGAATTCTAAATTCTGAATTAATGCAAAACTTGAGTTTTGCAATTGGCTTCATAAATTATTTTTTATAAACAACAGGAGGGTTTACATCATGTTTAAAAAATTTAACACCCGTATACTTGTCATTGATGATGAGGAAACAGTGCGGGACAGTTTCCGGGAAATACTTATTCCAGTTCGAGCCAATCACAAGAATCTGCGTGAACTGTCAGATGCCGCCGCAGACCTTTTTGGCGATGATAATCTGCTGGAAGATGTAAAGCTTAACTCGCCCGGCGTCATTAAATTTGAAATTGATGATGCATCAAACGGGAAAGAAGGATTTGAAATGACCCGAAAGGCTTGTGACGAGAACAGGCCCTATGCCGCAATTTTTGTGGATATGCGCATGCCGGGCTGGGACGGCCTGGAAACGGTTATTCAAATCCGTAAAATTGACAGCCGGGCTGAAATTATTTTTGTTACCGCCTATAGCGATCATTCTATTGAAGAGATTGTGTCCCAGGCTGGAGCCAATGTAACTTATTACTGCAAGCCATTTTCCGTCGATGAAATTCTCCAGATTGCCACAAAGGCGATTTATGAATGGAATAAGACTCGTAATCTTGAAGACCTGATTGAAGTTTTTTCACAAATACGAGCACAGCATTGGCAACTGGATAAACTGTTGCAGAATATTCTGGGACAAGTTTCCGAAATTCTCGGTTGCAATTCCGCTTTGCTGGCTATTCGCCGCCAGGGGAAATATGAAGTAATTTCCGCGACTGGAATTCTGGTTGAGCAGGAAGTAGCCGATAAATATTTAATTTCAATTCCGTTGAATCTTGAAAATCGGATGTATGAATCAAAAGGCATGTTGTATTTTGCCCTGGATGAATATGGAATTGTTACGCTGTTTGAACGCGGCAATGCGATTCTTCACACTGAACGAATCTATCTGGTCCGTCTGTTTCTGGAACAGGCCGCATCAGCTATCAGAAATATTGATTTGCAGGAAGCGCTGATGCGGAATGAAAAAATTTCCGCAGTCGGGCAGGCGTTGTCAATGCTCAGTCATGATTTGCGCAATTCCATCGGCGGGATCAGGGGTTTGGCGGAAATTTCTCTGGAAAAAATGGATAATAAAAAAGAGTTGCGCGAGAATCTGCAATTGATTGAAAAGGCTGCCGATTCCGGTCTTGAAATGGTTAATGACGTGCTTGATTTTGTCCGCAACAATGCGGCAGCCAAACAGGAAATACATTTGAATGAATTGATCAGTCAGTTACGGCGGGGGACTGAGGATTTACTGGGACAGAGCAATATTACTATGGAAATTAATGCCCCGGATGATGTTTTATTCGATGGGGATATGAGCAAGCTTGAACGTGTTATGCTGAATCTGGTACGGAATGCAGCGGAAGTTTTGATTGATCATAAAATTCCAGCGCCGGCAATCGCAGTTTGTGCAAATATAGAAGACAAACAACTGGTGATCCGGGTAAAAGACAATGGTCCGGGAATTCCGGCAGAGATCAAAAACAAGCTGTTTATACCGTTCACCACCTATGGCAAATCCGGCGGCACCGGGTTGGGCCTGGCCATAGCCCGGCAATTTGTCGAAGCTCATGGGGGTTCGATTTCCGTTGACTCTTCCGTTGCCGGAACTGAATTCAAAATCATTCTGCCTTTAAAATCGGCAAATTAAGGTAATATTTTTGTGTGTTTCCGGCGGTATAGTTTCGGCGATAGTCCGAAATGTTTTTTAAAGGCGCTGGAAAAGATGAATTCATCGCTGTAGCCGGTTGACTGGGCAATTGTCTTCAACGGATAATCGGTACATTCGACCAGCGTTTCAGCGTATTCCATACGCATTTCAATCAGGATTTGCCGGGGTGTTTTCCGGTAATTATCGAGGCAGCGCCTTTGCAGTGTAGACGGCGAAATATTGAGTTTTTTCGCCATCAGTTTTGTGTTCCAGTTTTTGCTCAAAGAACTCTTTATTTCATCCCTGAGATTTTCCAGTTCAAGCTGACTGCCGCTGACAGAATCCAAATCCTGTAATGATCTGCTCAGATGTGACGTAATAATCCGTGCGTAAAGTCCGGCAGCGGTTTCCAGCCCCGGTTCCGCCTGATTACCGGCAGTTTCTTGAAGATAGCCGGTCATGGCGTTTTCCAGTCGCGGAATAAAAGCCGTCGGCTTGTACAGCACCCGCCCCTTGAATTCCCGCCACCAAGGCGTTTCATGGCAGTGGAACCAAAGTATTGTCCATTCATCCCTGTAGACTTCCCAGAAACACGGTTCCCATGCCGGAATGACCGTAACCGTGCCGGCTGTCATAATGATTTCGCCCTGGCTTGTTAGCAGATACCCTGTTCCGGATTTGGTGAAAATAATGATATATGTGTCCCCGTGGTCGGGATTGCCGATCCGGTATCCGCTTTTAAGCTGGCTTATTCCTGAATAATAAACGCCGAGCTCTTTCAGCGGATTAGCTTTTTTACCTTTTAAATCAAGATATTTTTCAACACATGAATTAGGTATGTTGCTTATTTTTCGAATGTATTTGATTTTATTTAACATTCCATAAATCCTGATTATATTTTATATTATTATTAGTTTAATATAAAAATGGCACAAGTCAATATAAATAGCGGAGATTAAAAAAAGCATGAACACAAAAATGGATAAAAGAACTGTGGCGTTAAGGGCATTGCGTTGTGAACCCGTACCCTATACCCCATGGAGTTTCGGATTCACTTATGAAGCAGCGGAAAAACTGAAGACGCATTACGGCACGGAAAATATTGAGCAGATTTTTAATAACCATATCCAGTACCTGAATGTATTTGGAGGTTTTGAGAATATCGGCAATGACTGCTATAAGGATTTTTTCGGTGTGGTATGGGACAGGAGCGAGGATAAAGACATTGGCGTGGTCAAGAATCTGCTGATACCGGAGCCGTCACTTGCAGATTTTAAATTGCCGCCGGTACCGGACAAAGCAAAGTTTGACGCCGCAGTCGGAAAACCAATTGAGCAGCAGCCGGATCTGCTCCGGATGTTCGCGATAGGGTTTTCTTTATTTGAACGCGCCTGGACATTGCGCGGCATGGAGAACCTGCTGATGGATATGTGTGTAAATCCGGAATTTGTCGAAGAGTTATTGACTCAAATTACAGATTTCAATATCGCAATAGTCAAAAGAGCGCTTGAGTATGATATAGACGTGGTGCATTTCGGGGATGACTGGGGGCAGCAGCATGGCCTGATCATGGGGCCGGTCATGTGGAAAAGGTTCATTTATCCGCAACTCAAACGTATTTACGGCGTAGTCAAGGATGCCGGAAAGCTGGTCAGCATTCATTCCTGCGGCGATGTCGACGAACTCTTTGATGATCTGATCGGGATTGGTCTGAATAATTTTAATCCGTTTCAGCCGGAAGTCATGGATACATTAGCGCTGATGGACCAGTATAAGGGGCGGGTAAGCGTCCAGCCAGCCACATCTTGAAAGTCTCGGCAGTTATTTTATTTTCTGTTTCCAAAGATGCGGCAGCAGAGAGTCGATTTCAGCGGCAGGCGTGGTGCTGATCCTGACAAGCACATCTTCCATCCATGCGCGGA
>CAIPAT010000025.1 GCA_903863035.1 uncultured Lentisphaeria bacterium | reverse complement strand
TACTCATTCATGGTTCAATCGTTTCAGGAAAGTCCTGGTGAGATTTGAGAAAAAGTCCGCCAATTATGAGGCGCTGCTTCATTTGACAGCATCCATGATAATATATAGAAAACTAGGGGTTATTTACGGATAAGCTCTAAGGTTCGCTCTCTGTATGGATGGCAGAAGTTCCTGTTCAGGAAATAATCAGCAATTGCGACAAGATATCCATCTATGGTTTTGTTCAAAGAAGGCGAAGCGTACCTTTGATATTCTCTAAGAGCGATAAAGGCTTTTATATATTGATCAGGGCTTATCTCATGAGAATATTGCGCTTTATTCATTCCTCCGTGAGGCTTTGGCAGAAATCCTTTTTCATATTTTTCCCCTTCATGTAAAACTCTTAGAATAGCAAAAACATGAAATGACGCAGATGCAATCGCCTTATGATTTCCTGTAACTTCAAATTCCGCCAACATAGCTGAAGCATATTCACCTGTCGCCATCAACGTATCTTCGTAAGCCAACTGTCCGGCCGGGTCTCCGCGTTGTTTATTATATATTGGCAAAATATCATATTTTCCCAACTCCGCTTCAGTCCAGACATTCAATGTGTTTTTATTCAGATAGGATACAATAAGCCCATCTGGATCAATCATATACTTTTCAATGAATTCCTGGATTGCCGACTTGTCTCCTTCCAGACATTTAAGACTTTCTAATATTTTATTTTTTAGCATTTAGCATTTATGATCCTCATGCGCTGATAAACTTATAGCAATTAAAAAAATAACGGCGATATGCTATATATTACAATAGACCGTTAATTAAGTCAATATATATTTAAAAATATTATTTTATTTTAATTGCTGTTGCTTTTTTTCACAACAAGATGTAAAATTTACATCATGAAAATAAAAGGGACTTCAATGAATATAACATCGAGGGAAAGAGTATATCAGTCGATAATGCACAAGGAGCCTGACCAGATTCCGTTTACGCTTTATTTATCGAAATCATTACAAAACAAACTTCAAGAGAAATGGGGGCCCCGCAGTAATTGGCCATGTCCTGAGGATGATACAATCAGAATACTTTGGGATGTTGAGGTGGAAAATATTTCAGAATTTGAATTTCTGGATTTGTTCGGCTGTAAATGGAGGAGAGAAAATGGCGGTTATATTTTTATAGAACCGCCATTATTGGAGCCAGACGCGTCAAAAATTCCGAGAATCGAGCTGGTTCCGGAAAAGGATATAAAGCATATCCTTCAGAAAAGGGAAAACAATCCAGATAAATTCATATTTTATCAATTCACCGCATGTTTTGGAGAGCGCTTGTGGAATTTTAGGGGCATGGAACAGGCGTTGATGGATTATCTGCTTGAACCCGGTTTTGTGCATAGCGCGCTGGATATGCTCATGGAAATGCACATTGAAGCTTTGGAAAAGATATTGAAGCTGCCGATTGACGGAGTCACTTTCGGGGATGATTTCGGAGCTCAGCGCGGCTTGCTCCTGAGCAGGGATATTTTCCTGAAATTTTTCAAGCCGCGCTATCGCAAATTGTATGAGATGGTGCGTTCAGCCGGAAAAGTTGTCGGACATCATTCCTGCGGGGACAATACACTGCTGATGAAAGATTTTATAGATATTGGCTTGGATGTTTTTCATCCACTTCAGCCAGAGGCGATGGATATTGTAAAGATAAAACAGCAGTTCGGCGGAGATTTAACTTTCAGAGGCGGCATCGGCACTCAAGGGGTGCTAATTACAGGGACTCCTGAAGCGGCAGCGGCAGAAGTGCGCAGATCTGTTGAAATTTTAGCGGAAGGCGGCGGTTATTTAATGGAGACATCAAAGCCGTTGCCGGAAGAAACTCCGGTTGAAAATGTTATGGCTATAATTCAGGTATTCGGCAAATTAACTAAAAATTAAGGAATTATTCCTATGAACTCTAAAGAACGGGTAAGCGCCGCATTAAAACGGGAACCGGTCGATAAAGTTCCGTTAGGTTTATATATAGTTGATCACGATATAATATCCAAAGTAATAGGGCGGCCCACTTATGTGCGCAACAAACCAGCCATGCAGGTTGCATTATGGGAAGGACGGCGCGATGAAATTGTCGAAAGCATGAAGCGGGATATTATTGATTTTTATAAGAAAATAGATTGTGTTGATATTTTAACTTTTAAAGAAGCCAGGCAAATGCCGCCTCGCGGATATAAGGCAGAGAATCCGCCTGAAAAAATAGATGAATTTACTTATAAGGATAAAAATGGCATATGGCGATTAGAGCCGGAATATAATGATATAATGTTTTTCCCGGATAAGCAGGAAAGTGAACTGAAAGAGTATTCAGTTGAACAGTTTGCAGACCGGAGTGGTAAAAATTCTCAAGATCCTTCATGCTTCGAATTGTGCGACAGTTTAATCGAGAATTTCGGCAAAGAATATTACATAGCAGGGGACTGCGGCGGGATTACAGCATTGACTCTTCTGGGCGGCACTGAAAATGGTTTAATGACGATGGCCCTTCAACCTGAAGTCGTAAAAGCCTGTAATGAACAGCAGGTTTATTTTCAGAACATAAATGACCAATATTACATACGAAAAGGGGTCGATGGGGTGCAGTTCGGACAGGATATGGCTGGCACCAACGGACCTCTGGTTTCCCCTGAAATGTTCAGGGAACTCTGTTTCCCTTATTTAAAAAGGAGGATAGAAAATATAAAACGGTATGTTCCTCATGTAATACTTCACAATTGCGGGAATAATTTACCGATAATGGATATGCTTGCAGCTGCGGGGATAGATGGCTACGAATCAATTCAGACAAACAGTGAGATGAGTATTAAAAAAATTGCTGAGCTTTATGGCGACCAACTTTGCATCTGGGGTGCTGTATCTTTGGAAATATTGATTGCAGGCTCTCCTGCTGATGTGCGACGTGATGTTCAGAGATGTTTTGAAGAAGCAAAAACCGCAAAAGGGTTTATTTTAGGCCCCAGTCATTCAATAGCATTTGGAACAAAGTATGAAAATTTCATGGCTATGCTTGACGAATACGTTCGATTATGTGACCGCAGGCAATTCTAGGTTAAAAATGAAGTGTTTGGTATTAGAAAATAGTGCTAGTTTTACTTGAAGTGACATCAGAGGCAATGTAAATTTTACTTTAAAGATTAATCTGGTATAAGGGGGGTTAAAATGTCGATAAACGAGATAGCTAAGCGAGCAGGGGTGTCATATGTGACAGTGTCCAGGGCTCTGAATCACCCGGATAAGGTTAATTCTGAAACTAGAGCGAAAATACAAAGAATTTTTGCAGAGTTAAATTTCAAGCCCAGAGTTATTCCCAATAGCCTCAATACGATTAACCTCTTGATGCCATCGCTGGAGTTCACCAAAACGCAGGACAGTATTGTTTTGTCAACTATTACATCGGCTATCGCCGCAAGAGGTTTTCATACAGTCATATCTCCAGCTAATGCGAATCCTGTCCACAATTTATTTCACAAGGCATATATATCAATCCTGCATAACGGTGACATAAAAGCTTTGGATTTTATAAAGAATAATTGTTCTCAGACACCTTTAGTAATAATAAATGACTTAGCAGAGGACGTAGCGCCTCCAGCGGTGCTGGTTGGTTCGGATCACAGACATGGCGTAAAAACTGCTATTGATTATTTAAAAAGCAAAGGCCATTCGCGGATAGGTTATATTGGCAGAAGCTTAACTACAAGGGGATTTAAAGACAAATATGATTCATATGAAAAGATCATGACGGCCACTAATACCTTCGATGAAGATTTTGTTTTTCTAAACAGTGAGAAAATGCTTTTCGAAGGGCTAAAGCGGCTCTGCATGAAAAAAATAACTGCCCTTTTTATAGCAGAAACTGAACTCACTCTGCGCTCATTATATTATCTGAATCTGCTTGGAAAGAAAATTCCGGAAGATATATCAGTAGTGGCAACTGAATTTGAAGGAAGTACTGCTCTTCTGTATCCACCTATAACCAGCATCGTACAACCCCTTACAAAATTAAGCAAGACGGCAGTTGAAACAGTTTTTAAGCTAATGGATAATAATAAGGAATCCCTGCCGGACCATATGATATATATTCCTTATAGCTTTATTGAACGAGAGTCTGTAATAAGAATCTAATTATTGAAGATTCTATTCGCCTCCCCGGACGGACATAAATAATGCTTTCCCGCTTTTGATCTATCAGGGCTCTGCTCTGAATATTCTATCTCTATCGCCAGTTTTCTCCGTAAATGCCGGATTACGGAGAGGTGCCCGAGCGAAAAAGGCAGAAATTTTCTGATCACGCCTGCATTCATAACTTGAACTTGGCGGCGCCACTATTGTCAAGCAACAGTCAATTCAATGTAAATAGTAGCATTGCTCTTTAAAATTTATTCAATTAAGTTTATTTATCAGCAAAATAACTATTGACTATTTGATATGAATAATGTAATATAATATTATAGATGTTACGTTTTACATAAAATTAAGGATTATATCATGTTTCAGGGAGTAATAGTTCCAATCGTAACCTTCTTCGACAAGAATCAGAAAATTGATTTCCCGGCACAAAAGGCTCATTCGGAGTTTCTAATAGAAAATGGAGTCGATGCAATATTTATCATGGGCTCAGCGGGAGAAGGCGTATGCTTGTGTGATGAAGATAAAGTGATGTTAACGGAAAAGACTGCTGAATTCATAAGAAAACGCGTAAAACTGCTTGCCGGAATAAGTCAGGAAAGTACAACGAGATGCAAGAGACTTATGGATAAGCTAAAAGATTATCCAGTTGACGCCTTTGTTGTGACGCTTCCTTATTATTTCCCGATATCGTCTCAGGAATCCATAAGAGACTTTTTTACAGAAATTGCAGATTATTCGCCAAAACCAATTTTCGTTTACAATATTCCATGCTTTACCAAGGCAATAATAGCGCCTGAGACAACGGCAAAACTCTCTCTTCATCCCAATATCGTTGGAGTGAAAGACAGTTATCCGGATTTGTCTCATGCTTTGAAATTGATAAGAGAAGTAAAAAAGGCGAATCCTGAATTCAGTGTTTTCATCGGCGAAGAATCCATCGTGGCATCTCTTGCGAAAGAAAATTTTGATGGTATAGTTCCGATATATGGTAACATCTTCCCGGGAGTTACAGTTGGACTGTTCAAAGGAGTCAAGGAGAAGGATTATGATATGGTCTCCAGGATGCAGGCGGAACTTAATGAAGCAAAGTTAATTCTTCCATGTGCTGACACATTTTATGCCGCGTTAAAGGGATACCTCAGCTTAAGAGGAACCGGAACCCCCGTTGTGCTTTCACCTGTACGAACCGCTACCAACGAACAAATGCAAATGATTAAAAAGTTTTTTGACATGCTGGAAAATAAAAAAATCAATACTACGCGTGAATGTCTGAAAAACATTCATTGCCATCTTGAGCCTGTAGATGGATTTAGTCGCGCGGATAAGCTACCTCTGACAACAAGCCGACAAAGTAGAATCGGCAAAACAACAGCGGATTTAGTATTCTAAAATAAATATAAAAATAGCGCTGGAATGGTTCCATAGGAGGGAAGAAAATAAATCAGGACGGCAAGATAACGGAGATTTTTAAAAATGTGGTTCGAAAGCAAAAAGCTAACAAACTAAATCAAGGGGGAAAAAGATGAATTCTAAATGGAAGTTCACACTTATCGAATTGCTGGTGGTCATAGGCATCATCGCCATCCTCGCCTCAATGTTGCTGCCTGCCCTGAATAAGGCGAGGCAGAAAGCGAAAGCTACTTCCTGCATCAATAATCTGAAACAAATAGGTTTAGCCAACAGTTATTATCAGCAGGATAATAATGAATTTATCATGCCATACACGAGTCCCTACAGTTATGTATATTGGATTGAATATTATTTAAAAAATAAAAATATCATGATTTGTAGCGCTTATGATGGTTTGCCGTTTAGAGAAGCAGCTGTTGGGTGGACTGACGGATTGAAGCGAAAAACGACTTATCAAATTTCAATTTATGCCGGACAACTGCCATTGACAGCAACGCCGAAACGACCAATGAAAACTAATTTGGTATCGAAAAATAGAAAAATCTCTATAAGCAAAATGGGATATATTGTGGACCGGGGGGGGAGAGATCAGGCTGCCGTTGATATCGACTGGTATTTTTCTGGAGGTTACGGGCTTTTAAACGATGTTAAACGGGCGTTTGGTCCCCATAATGGGCAAAACAATATACTATTTCTGGGAGGGAATGCAGGTTCTTTAAGCTCTAAGGATATTTACAGTCAAGTAGGGAGAGATTTTTTTGAATTAGGTAATCTTTAGGAAAAGTTTCAACATGGAATTTTGCACATTAAAAAATGAACCGGACACACAAGGAATATTTCTATGAAAAAAATAATTAAATCTGCCGCTATTGTTTTTTCTTTATCATTAACCATGTTCACCATAGCCGCGGAAGCTGATCAAGAGAAGAAAATTATTTTAGATCTTGATTTTAACAGCGATACTCCGACTCAGGTTACTGATAAAAGCTCATCACAACTTAAAGGTACACCAATAAAAATTGAATATATAGAGAACGAAGGCAACGGGAAATCAGTATTCTTCAGCGGCAGTGACAGTGCGATTGTCTTTAATAGTCCGCTGTTTAATTTTAATGAAAAACAATCGTTTACCATTGCTTTTGAATTTTTTGCCAAGCCTGATGACAATAAAGACGGCTGTTTTTTGCTGACTAAACGTTTAAGCCCAAAAGAATGCGGTTTTTCTTTCTCAATCGGCAAAGCTGGAAATTTTATTGTTTCCTTAGTTGACGAAGCAAAAAATATTACTTTGGCATGTGGCAAAAATAGTAAAGACGGCGCCTGGCATAAAGTAGTTCTAGTTGTCAACAGAACAAGCAATCAGGCAGTTTTATATTTTGACAATCAAAAAGTGTCATCGGAACCATTGGGAGATCTTAAGAGTCTTGCGAATACAAAGCGTGACCTGCGTATTGGAGATCGTGATTATGACAATGATTTTAAAGGAGAGATAGACAACGTGAAAATTTATAACTACGGCTTGGAAGATGTTGAAATCATCAAAAAATAAATGTCATTAAAAATGACTATTCCCTCAAATATTTAAATATAAATTGCATAAATTCAGATATAGTACAGACTGTAGCGATGGGTGATATTCTGCAGGCGGAATGTCCCTTGTTGCGCTGACATCGAGTCGGGGGTCAATGCAATCATTGTGTACTCTTGGAATGATTTTGAAGCAATCCTGAAAATCTATTGATACATCAGTTACGGCGAGGCAATATGCTGACTGATATTGTGGCGTATTTGCCACAAACAATCTTAGCATATATTTTCCACCGAATGATTCAAAAAATAAAACTTTACATTAGTTTAAGAAGGAGTATTTATGAAAAAAACGGCGTTACTAATTCTACTGATGAACAACCTTGTCTTTACAATGCAAGGCGCAACTATCAGTTTAACTTCCAACAATAAGTCAGATTATTCGATCTATGTTGAATCATCAGTGACTCAAGATGTTCATAACGCGGCAATAGATTTGCAATATCATCTGGAATTGGCTACCGGAGTGAGATTGCCGATAACCAGCGAAGCCAGAGGCAAAATAATCTCGATCGGTGTCAATAAAGAACTGACCAAAACCAAACTTAATCAGACCAATTATCGTGACAATGAACTGCGCATAGCCATCTCCGGTGATAATCTTTATTTGTACGGACGCGATGAAAGCAAACGTCCTCGCTGGCAAGCTGACCGGAGCATAGGAACGCAATATGCGGTAACTGAATTTCTTGAATCATTTGTAGGTTTTCGCTTTTTGGCACCAGGCATGGATTTCACCTACATCCCAAAATTAAATAGACTGGAAATATCCATTGACAGGGAAATAAGCCAACATCCTTATTTTGTCAGCAGAAATTTTAATGAAAGAAAAAAAGACCAGGAATGGGCGGCTCGTTTGCGTACCGGCGGATCTTTTAACGCCGGTCACTCCTGGGACGATTATGTTTCTGTGGAAGATATTAAAAAACATCCGGAATTTCTGGCGCTGCAAGCTGACGGAACACGAAGTCGCGGTCTATCCGGTAACCGTGTCTATGCGAACGTGAAATACTGTACCAGCAACAAACAATTACTGGATACATTTGCAGAAAACGTTAAAAACCATTTGTTTGTTTCACCGCCACCGAAATTTAAGCCGATTTCTCCTTCAGACGGGGCAGGATGGTGCGTGTGTGGAGAATGTAAAAAAATGATTGACTTGAATATTGACCCGGCATGGGGACATTTTTTCGGATTTAAAAGTTCAGCGACTCCATTAGTTATGAATTTTTACAGCGAGATACTCAAACGGGTAGCCCCTGCTATGAAAGAAGGACAATATTTGACCGGTTATGTTTACTACGACTATATACTGCCGCCACAAAACCAAATGATACTGCCGCCGAAAATAGCGCTTCAGATCGCAATTTTACGTCATTACGGACTGACGCTGTATAAACCGGAATATCAAGCTGAATTACATAAATTATTGAACTATTGGAGGACGCAGACAGACTTCTTGGTTTTCTATGGTGCCGCCACCTGGTTGCGAAGCGGTTTGGGCACGCCTCTAGGAACTCAAAAAGAACTTCTCGACTTTATTATGAATACGGCTCAAAAATATAAATTTAAAGGGATGAGCATTTATTTAAACGATTGGGGAAGCAATGCGGTATTCAACTATTTAGCCGCCAAGAAAATGTGGGATCCTTCTCTTGATTCAGAGGCGGTAATCAATGATTTTCTGAAACATGCCTATGGCGCCGGAGCGCTTGAAATGCGCAAAATTTACATTCTCATCGATGAAAAGATTAAAGCTTACAAAATAAAAACGCCAGCACCCCGCGCTGAATATGAAATGACCCCGGAAATGGTGAGAGAGGTATATGCTCAAATTTATCCACAGATTGAAGACTTGTTTGTTTCCGCCAAAAACAAAGCCAAAACGCCATTGGAGAAAAAAATGTTTCAGGAGTTTGAAGATGTTTTAGTCATCTTATGCTTTAATTTGAACAATGCCGAATTATTGACAAACGGCAAAAAATCCGCCCTTTACCGTAACGAAGACGAATATAGAAAATTCATGCAAACCGATTCGAGCGCTGTCCGGACGGTAAAGACAGCTGGTGAACAAGGGGGAATCACCATTCTTGACCCCGCAGGAAAAAAATCAATGTCTATCTTAAATGTCAATAAAAATCCTGCGCCGGTTGTTGACGGCGACCTCGCAGATCACGTCTGGAGTTATGTGAGAGGAGCGGAACAGGGATCGGCTGCGGCACAGAGTTTTGTTCATCAGAATAGTGGAGAACCTGTCAGAGATTTCACGCGTGTAACAGGTTCTTATGATGCCCAAAATATCTATTTTGGTGTCTACTGCAAAGACAACAATGTGATTACTGATAATTCAAACGCAACGGCCGGAGATTATGTCTCTTTGAACTTTTGCGATGATTTGGATTCTGCAATTGTCCAATTGAATTTTAATGCTGCAGGCAAATTCGAAGTCTTGCAAATGAAAAATGGACAGAACAGCCCCTTGCCTATAAAATGTAATTATAAAACCATGCAGCAGGAAGGTGCGTGGACCGCCGAAATAGCGATTGACATTGCGAGTTTAAAAAGCTGTAATGTTTTAAAAAATATCAATGAAAATTTATTTTCTACAAAATGGCAGGGCAATTTTGTAAGATATAATCAACCCAATAATGAAGTTACAGTATGGTCGTTTGACCGAACTAAAAAAGAGTCTTCAGGGATTTTAAATTTCAGATAAAAATAAGGGGAAAGTCATGTTAATTAATGGAATATCGGTATTATTCGGCGCTTTTTCAATGTTTTTTGTTGGTTACAGTGACATGTCGTTAAGTAAAGCTGAAGGTACAAATTATGTTATATACCACACCGATAATGCGCCGGCTTCAGTTAAATTGGCAGCAGGTGAATTACAGACATATTTGCAGCAATCCATAGGAATCAAATTGGCCATCGTCAACGCTCCGCACGCAAAGATGATTGCTCTTGGCGATACGCCGGCAGCGCGAGCCATCGGAATTAAAGGGAATGAAATGACTCCTGATAGTTACATGATAAAGCAAGCGGGCAGTGCGCTGTATATTGTCGGCCATGATAAAGCGATGTACCGGGACTACGACAGCACTGGCACTTTATTTGGAGTTTATGATGTTCTTCAAAACGAATTAGGCATTCGCTGGCTTTATCCCGGAGTTGAAGGAGAAGTAGTTCCAAAATTGAATAAAATCAGTTTTAGTAATCTGGCACGACAAGGTGTTCCGTCTTTCCGTTCCCGTCGTCTGGAACCATTTTACCAGCGGAGCGAAAAAGAAGCATTTCAGGCGGAGCAAACGTGGATGAAACGAAACCGGCTAGGTGGGGAAGTGTTTGTTTGCGGTCACGCCTGGGATGACCTCGTCAGCGCGGAAATCATGCACAAACACCCGGAATATGCTGCGCTAATTGATGGACGACGCACCATGCCTTTTATGGCAAACAATCCCAATAAAGTTTCCCCGTCAGTAAAATATTGCACTACTAATCCTGGCTTGCTTGATGAAATAGCCCAAACCGTACTGAAATTGCAAAGCAGCAAACCGGCGTCGCAGTATACCAGTATTTCCCCTTCTGACGGTGGCGGGTGGTGTGAATGTGAAAATTGTCGTAAATTATATGAAAATTCGGTAAATCCCAAATGGGGAACGTTTCATGGCTTCAGCAGTTCAGTAACACCGTTAATTCTGGAGTTTTATAATCAAATAGCTAAGCGAGTAGGTAAAGCTAATCCAGATTTGATGGTAGCCGGCTATGTTTATTATGACTTCATGCTACCGCCTTCCCAGTCGATAAAAATGGAGCCCAATGTGGCTCTGGATTTAGCTCCGCTTCATCTTTATGGCATGACCGGATACAAACCTCAGTACCGAGCTGAATTTGAGAAACTTTGTACCGAATGGTCTAAAACATGCCAAAACATGAAATACTACGGCGCATCCACCTGGGTTCGCAGCGGCCTGGGAACCCCGCTTGGCCCATCCAAGGAGATTATTGAATATACTCTTAACGCCTTGCATAATAATAATTTCAGATGTGCATATTTCTATAGTTTGCCGTATGATTACGGGGCATTGCACAACTATATCATTGCCCAAAAAATGTGGGATTCAAGTTTGGACATCGATAAATTGATTAATGATTTTCTTAATGCCGCGTATGGCGATGGTGCCCGGGCTATGGGCGAAATCTATGCTCTTCTGGATGCAAACATGAAAGCCTATATGGTGTCAGCTCCTGAAAGGCGGGCAGATTACGAAATGACTTCACAAATGGTAATAGAGGTCTATCTTCCCATTATGGATAATTTAGAAAAACTTTATATTGATGCCTTGAATAAGGCGAAAACGCCTGTTCAAAAACATCGGATTGAGTTATTCGGTGATAGTTTGAAAATTTTATTCCACAATTTCATGGAAGCTAAATTGATAAAAAATCCGGAAAAATCTTCGTTATATCTAAATAATGCGGAATATCAAAAGTTTTTAGGATCCAACTCCATGGCGGTTAAGGCAATGTTGACGAATAGAAAGCAGGGTGGGATTTCCAGCATTGTTATTCCAGGCAGGCGGGAAGTTACCGTTTATTCGCTTGGAGGCGATGATAAAGCCCCTGTCATTGACGGATTGTTGAATGATCCATTGTGGCAGAAAATGACGACAACGGAAAAATCAAATGGTGTTATTGAGGGGCTGAGCAAAATAGGTGGTGGAGCCGCCGAGAATTTCACACGGATACTGTTGTCAAAGGATAAGCAGAATTTGTATATGGCATTCTATTGCAAAGATCAAAATGTCATTGGCAAACCGCTCAATAGAGATGAACGGGAAATTTTCAGTAACGATTGCGTCGAGATCTTTTTATCTGACAATGCCGAGGTTAAAACTTTCTGGCATCTGGTTATTGATAAAAATGGTACTCAGCTGGACGCTGGAGTTAATGAAAACGACAAGTGGGACCATTTAAAAAATCTTAATTGGAAGGTTGCAGCCGGAGAAGCAGAAGGCGCGTGGATTGTGGAAGTAATTATCCCGTTTGCCGCGCTTAAAACGAGTGGCAGCGACGAAGTCTATCGAGTAAATTTTACCAGAGAAAATAAGAGTCCATCGGAAAATTCCTCCTGGGTAGTTTTAGAGAATAACTTTTTTGAAGATAAAAATAAATTTGGGAAAATGTTTTTGCTTCCTTTGGATAAAAAATAAATATGGCGAAAATAACTAAAATACCACCGGCGTTATGGGTAGTTTTCGGCTGGCTGTTCTGGGGTGATTTTGTATTAGTACTCATGGAACAACTGGTACCTAATGTGATTCCGGTTATATTAAAAAACAATCAGATGTCCAATACCGCAATCAGTTTGATTATGGGGACGATTCCAGGTTTTATCGGCTTATTCATTATGCCAGTAATAGCCTATCGATCAGACCATACCAGAACCAGATGGGGAAGGCGAATTCCCTTTTTGGCGATCTCCATCCCCGTCATTTGTCTATCTTTGGTTATGCTTCCCTACGCCCCATGGCTTGGTCGTCTGGTTGGCCAAAATGCCTGGGCTGACTCCATGCTCAAGTCAGTTGGAATTGCCCCTGTAACGTTGATAATGGGGGTAATTTTAGTTATTTATGCTCTATTTAATTCGATTTGTTCGAGTTGTTACAGTTTTTTAGTGGTTGATGTTGTTGACGGAAAATTTATGGGACGTTTTATGTCGTTTTTCAGAATTTTTGCGTTAGCCGCAGTATTCATTTTCAGTTACTTTTGCATGGGACTGGCTGATACCAATCCCCATCTTTTATTCTTCGGAGCTGCCCTGCTTTATGGAATCGGTTTTCTGATCGTCTGCCTCAGAGTCAAAGAACCGGCGCAGCCTCCTCGTGTTGCAACCAATGACCGGACAGGGTTGTTTGCCATACTCAAAAGTTATCGGCATGAGTGTTTTCGTCATCCGTTATATCTATGGCTGTACGCGGCATTTGCGGTTTATGGCATATCGCAGTTAGCCGGCAATCTTTTTGATATTCTCTTTATGAAAGAAACACTCAATATGAGCATGGATTCGTTGGGTAAAATCCGTGCATGGACAACGATTGCGGTGATACCCTTAGCCTACTTCGGGGGTAATTTCATTGACCGCTGGAAAAGTCAAAGAGTTATCGTGCTATTCGCTTTTATTCTGGCAGGAATAAAGTTGATTGGATTTTTTCTGGTTTGCGATGCTGCCAGTTATATTGTTGTGACAATAATCTATAATATTTCTGCATTTTTCTGGGGAGTAGCCATCAGCAGTTATCTGCCGAATATTATGCCAAAAGATCGCTTTGGGCAATTTGCGTGCTGTAACGGTTTTATTACCGGGTCCATACTTATTATATCTAATCCTGTTTGCGGTATATTTTTTGATTATGTCAAGAATTATCGATATGTCTATCTCTGGCCGGCCATACTAATGGTGGTGGCGGGACTGTTGTTGCTAAAAGTAAATCGCTATTGGGAGAAGTGCGGCGGCGAAAATTATATTGCGCCATAAATCATTATGAACATTGCCCGAAAATGTATAAGAAAAATACCCATAGCCGGGTTAATACGATGCAGGTGGATTAAATGCTCTGAATTTGATGTGAATCAATTCGTTATCAAGTTAGTGAGGGCTGGTCCCGGCAACCTTTTCAAGCAACGAGCAGGCAGACCAGAAAAAATTACAACCATAATTAAAAGCGGAGTGTTACATGAAAAAAATTAGAATCGGGATTGTAGGGACAGGGCAGAGAGTATGTCTTCATGGCGGATGCGTATTCAGAGAATCTAGAGATAAAATACAAATTGTAGCACTTTGCGATATAAATACAGAGCGGCTTGAAAATGCCAGAAAAATGTATGAAAACGAATTTGGTTACGGGATTGAGACATATCAGGACTATATGGAAATGCTTAAAGATGCCACTCTTGATGCCGTTTATATTGCAACGCCGAATTATCTGCATGCGGAAATGACGATAAAGGCTCTGGAAATCGGGCTTCATGTTTTATGCGAAAAGCCAATGGAACTTAGCCTGGCAAAGTGCGATGAGATGATTGCCGTGGCAGAAAAATCCGGCAAAGTCCTTTCTTTTGCAATGCAGATGCACTACAGGCATCGTTATCACAAGGTAAAAGAACTTATAGACAGGGGCGAAATAGGAAAAGTAGCCATGGCATGGTGCACCGAATACAGGGATCCTTTCGCCAGCATTAAGGATTGGGTCTGGGATCCGGTAAAGAGCGGCGGCGCAATTGTTGAGAAAAATTGCCACCATTATGATATTCTTGATATGTGGATTTCCAGCAGGCCGATATCTGTTTATGCAAACGGCAACATAATGAAGCATCATAAGCCGCATGGCATTGAAAGTGGCATCATTGACAACGCCTGGATAATAACTGACTATGAGTCCGGCGCCAGAAGCATGGTCGGGATATCATTTCTCGCAAACAAACATCACTATCGGGAATTTGGTGTGATAGGGACTGAGGGAAAAATATTCTTTTCAAGCAATGACCAGGAAATAGTTCATGTTGTAAAAACAAACGGGGATAGTGAATCTTACGCGATAAATCTATCAGATAACATAACAAATGATATTGGCGGGAGTGTTTTTAACGAATTTTTAAGCTGTATTATCGAAGGCGGAGAACCGATGGTAGATGGGGCAATGGCAAAGAACAGCATGTTGATACCGCTTGCCGCGGAATTATCCATCCGGGAGAAACGCATTGTGCTTGTCAACGAGTTGAAGTAACAGCCGAAATTTATATTGCAGGTATAATCTGATGAACAAGTTTATCGAACTGAATGGCGACAATTATTCGAACGGTCTGACGATGGGCAGATGCTGGAAAAAGCATCTTGAACGGCGGATTTCAAGGATGCGGGAAATCCAGGAGGACAAAAGCATAAGTGACGCTGTCATGACCGCCAGGACGTCAGATTTCGGCAAACTTCTCGGCAAGATATCTGCGAAATGGCTTGATGAGACAAAAGGAATTGCGGACGGAGCAAAAGTGGAATATGAATCAATCCTGATGTTGAACTGCCTGCCCCCTGATTTTCATGCTAAAAAGGCTGAAAACTGTACTTCGTTTATATCAATAGGTGAGGATAAGAACTCTTTATTCAAGATACGCGATGAAAGAAACAATGTACAGTGTTTCAGGATCGTCAGTAAGTCAGGCAGGAATTTTCAATTTGGCCATGACATAGGCAATCTTGGCGCTGCACATTTCTTCAGTTCCTCTCCCTTGGCCGGAGCGAACAACACCGGTTCCAAAACCGAGCTGGTTACTGATGAGCCCAAGTTAAATGATTGCCATATCCTGCGTTATCTGGGTGAAAACAGCAATTCGCTCGAAGAAGTCCTGATTAATCTTGAAAAACTTTTCGCGGGCAAGATGGTAGGCGGAGCCGGCAAAAACAGAGGCTCCATTTTCCTTTTCGTCGACAAGGAGTCGGGGATTGTAATAGAATGCACGTCGGAAGATTATTCAGTTCAGCGTGTTACAAAAGGCACGGTGATTGTTTCAAATAATTTCATCACAACTAAGGCCGTGGCATGGGAGTCGGCACCCCCATCCGAAAACTCATTGACGAGGAGAAAAAGGTTGACTGAACTGATGAGCAAAAAGAACGGGGTCTTTTGTGTTGAGGACATTTTCGCCTTCTCTCGTGACAGGGAAAATGTTCCTGACTCGCTCTGCAATGACGACCTTGTTCATTTCTGGATGACCGTATCTGCGCAACTCCAGGTCATAGACAGGAAAAATACTCAAAAATCATTGAACTATGTTTGCTGTGGCAACGCTAGACACTCTGTGTATTTGCCTTTTGGAATGAAGGCGGATAAAAATTTTATTCCCCTGCTCGACGGGAGTTTTTATGAAAAAACAGATTCGGCATATCGGAGATTCCTTTGTTCTGATCGC
>CAIPAT010000024.1 GCA_903863035.1 uncultured Lentisphaeria bacterium | reverse complement strand
TGCATTCGCAAAATAATATTACAAGCATTAAATAAAAAATATCAATAATATATTACTGGCTACGTTTTTAAGAAAAAAAGTGACTTATATCACTTATATTAAACAAGATAGATGCAAAAACGCAAAAGAATATCCGAATAAAGACAAAGACTTGCAGTTTACCTCCCTGTATCCTGAGGATAAACCGCTTGCGGTAAGCGTGAACAAAAATTATATTGAATTAACAACTGAAGTCCCGCCATTAAGTCCATTGGTTTATGAACTTAAATAAAATGAAGTTATTAACATTTTTTCAAGAATATAGACGGCATTCTGCACAAAACCGCCTGCTTTCACCATCGGGTCTTTCTTAGAATTTCAGAGTCTTCAGCCATTCGGCAATCTGGTCTTTGAATTCCGGACGCTGCAGTGCAAATTCTACAGTGGATTTGATGAAATCCAGTTTGTTGCCGATGTCGTGCCGTTTGCCGTTGACTTTCAGCCCGTACATCGGGTGCTGCTGGAGCATCAGCAGCATGGCGTCGGTCAATTGAATCTCGTTGCCCTTGCCCCGTGGCGTTCTTTTCAGGCATGCAAAAATTTCCGGAGTAAATACGTAACGGCTGGCAATAACCAGGTTGGAGGGGGCTTCGGCTGGAGCCGGTTTTTCCACGAATTTATCAACTTTATACAGGCTGCCGTCATCGGTTTTGCCGCTGATAACACCATAGCGGCTGGTTTTTTCCCAGGGGACTTCCTCCAGGGCTACAACAGAGGCATTGACCAGTTCATAAGCTTTGACGAGTTGAGCCGTCACCGGCATGACCGCGGAAGAGGTTACAGTATCACCCAGCAGTACGGCAAACGGTTCGTTGCCGACAAAACATTCAGCATAGCTGACCGCATCGCCCAGGCCGTTCAATTCCTGCTGATAAACATAATGAATATTAGCCAGCCGGTTGATTGCGCGGAGTTCCTCCAGCAATGCAGTCTTGCCGGATTTTTCCAGGCGCTGCTCCAGGGCAAATTCCGGATTGAAATGATCCTGGATCGCCATTTTGCCGCCGCTGATGATGATCAGGATTTCAGTCAGGCCGGCGGCGACAGCTTCCTCCACTACATACTGAATTACCGGTTTGTCAATCAGCGGAATCATTTCCTTTGGAACGGCTTTGGTGAAAGGAAGAAAACGCGTGCCGAAACCGGCTGCCGGAATTACTGCTTTTCTCATATCATCTCCTGAATATATTTACCGTCTTTAAACGGACTAATCGGACACAGCGTCACTGGCACTGTATACTGATTCCGGCTTCCAATTCTGTTCTCTAAACTTTAGCACTTTAGAACTGCTTTCAGACCGCCAGGTCCCCGGAAGTGACGATCTCCGGCTTGATGACCTCAATATCGAATTCCTTGAGTTTTTCTCTCAATTTTGCATACATGGCCTCGTCCTCATAGGTTCCGATAATCGCGCCGCCGGAGCCGGTGAATTTGGCAGAAGCCCCGGCCGAACGGGCCAATTCAACCATGTGCTTATTCTTTTTGCTGACGGAAGAACATACTTCGCAGCGCAGATCAAAATTCCGGTTAAGCAGCTCCGGAAGCCGGGAATAGTCGCGATTTTCCAAAGCCTCTCTGACTTTTACCGTCAAATCTGCCCATTCCTGCATTGCCGCCAGCACTTTCGGATTACCGCTTTCATAGTCTTCCCGCAGACGGCTGTGCAATATTTCGGAGCCTTCCGCCAGGTCGGTTCTGAATGCAATATAGATTTTTAATTCAGGCGGTATAGCAATCGGATGATAATTACCGTAACCATGTTCCTCCATGAATTTTTTATCAAAGTCCATAAATACCGGCGTATTGTAGGATTGCGCCACCCGGTCCTGGAGTCCGGCGTCAATGCCCAGTTCCTCTTTTTCCACAGCCAGGATCAGGTTAGCCAGCAGCGGCTTGGGAATCCTGATATCATAAAAATGTTTAAGCGCACGGATGCAGGCTGTGATAATCGCGGAGGAGCCGGCCAGGCCGAGACGGTTGGGAATACTGGTCTGATAGCGTATGGTAAAATTGCGTTCGTCCAGTTTAATTGAGTTTTTCTGGCAGTAGTCGTAAAATTTTCTGATGGTGGCTTTGAGCAGCCGTATTCCGCCATAGTAGCCGTAGAGATCAACATCTTCCGCCAGATGCTGAATACTGTTAAATCTGGAATGGTCCCGCAAGGCCGGCAGCAGATCCAGTTCCGGGCTCTCGTAAAGCATGACTTCCGCGCAGTAGTTGCTGAACACAAAAGCAATAGTTTTACCGTAATAGCCATCGGACGGGTTTCCAATCAATGCCGCTCTCGGATATGCCCTGGTTTTTATAATCATTTCAAACTCTTATTTTCCTGCTGATTGAGAAGCTGTTACAAATACAAGCTCTAACGATAGCATTTTGAATAGGTATTTCAACTGTTACGGCGGTAAAATGGATTTTATTACCGATCCTGCAGAACAGCCTCGCCAAGAGATTCTTTCCTGATTCTGATGTCGCTGCTGTATAACTTGAGTATTTTACCGCCGGTTTCAAAAAATATCTCTCCGGATTCGCCGATATCAACTATCCGCCCTTGAAGTCTTTCCCGGCCGTGATCAACAATTTCAACCGATTTGCCGATAAGCAGGTTTTCCTGTTTCCACAGATCAAACAACTCCTTTGGCGCTTTGGAATAATGTGCATAATATTCACAGAGCGAATCCGCTAATGCCGTCACACTCGACTGCAGATCGAATTTTCTGCCGGTTTCGACAGACAGCGAAGTTGCGGGCTGGTCAATGGCATCAAGCGTTGACTGAGGCATATTGATATTAATGCCGATACCGGCAACGATGCCGGAAGAGGCGGCGGAAAGTTTATTCTCGCACAAAATACCGGCAATCTTCTTTAAGCCGCAGCAGATGTCATTGGGCCATTTAATCCAGAATTTGACGCCGGGGGCGGCATGCCGCAGCATCTGCAAAGTCCCCAATGACGCGATAATTGACGCATTGCAGACAGGAGGCGTAATGTTTTTCATCACAAACGATGCGTAAATATTTTCGCGAGACGGCGAGAGCCATACTCTGTCCTGCCGCCCTTTGCCGGCGGACTGGAATTCCGCGGCAACCAGAGTTCCGTCAGCCAGTGCGGCGAAATTATTCATGGCATAACGGTTGGTTGAATCAACTTCGGTCAGCCGGATGATTTCAGGAGTTGCGTCCATAATCCCTCAAAATGATAACGGAAGACTGGTCAAAGTCTTCCGTTAAGCCACTGTTTTAACAAACAATTAATTATTATTCCGGCGAACGGTGCTTAGCATTCATGTGAAGACATTTTTTCGGGCATACGTCGATGCAGTATGAGCATACGATACAACGATACGGGTCCAGCGTCCATGTTTTATCCGGCTTCCTGGTAACCGCAATTGCGTTAGCCGGACAGCGTTTGGCGCAAATCCCGCAGTAAATACATATATCGGGGTCGATTTCCAGCTTGCCTCGCGAGCCTGCGAAAGACTCTCTTACTTCGTACGGATACAGTCTGGTGGCGTATTTGCTTCTAAGATTTTTGAAAACATTACCTATTAGCGTAAACATAATTTATCTCTCCGTACAACTGATACATGGGTCAATTGAAATCACGATCACCCCGACATCGGCAAGTTCGCAACCGGCCAGCATCGCCAGCACCGGCGGAATATTTGCGAATGTAGGAGTACGAACTCTTAACCGTTCCAGCATGTCAGAGCCATTGCCTTTGAGGTAGTAAAGAACTTCACCGCGGGGCTGTTCCGCCCGCATAATCACTTCGCCGTCAGGCTTGGTCTTGAACGGAACATTAATCGGGCCGGCAGGTATCTGGCCGATTGCTTTTCTAATGATACTTATAGACTGATACAGTTCCCTGACACGGACTTTAGTTCTCGCATAGCAATCGCCGTCAGTTTCAACCATCGGTTCAACAGCCAGTTCGCCGTAGGCGGCGTAACCATGCGTTCTCAGGTCCATGGCGATTCCGCTGGCGCGGGCAGTCGGACCGACCGCACCGCGTTCGTAGGCGGTCTGTTTATCCAGGATACCGACGCCGCACAGCCGCTGTTTCACGCTGTAGTCATTAAGCAGCACCGGCATCTGTTCGTCCATTTCTTTTTCCACAGTCACCAGAGTTGTCAGGATGAACTTGAGCAATTCCGGATCAATGTCTTTTCTGACGCCGCCCGGGCAGCAGGTGCCGAGCATAACGCGGGCACCGGTGGTTGCTTCCATGGCATCCATAATATGTTCACGGGTTCTCCAGAGCTGCATAAAAAGGTTTTCGAATCCGAAAGCGTCAGCCAGCAGGCCGACGGCCAGCAGATGGCTGTGCATTCTGTGCAGTTCGCTCCAGATCACGCGGAGATATTGAGCGCGCGGCGGGGGAGTCAGCCCCATCATGCTCTCGATGCCCATACTGTAAGTCAGGGAGTGGATAAAACTGCAAATGCCGCATATCCGCTCAATCAGATAGGTATCCTGCAAAAAGTCTTTCTGCTCCGCCAGCTTTTCAAGGCCGCGATGCACATAACCAACCACCGGGATTGCCGAAACAACCCGTTCTTCATCAAGCACCAGACGCAACTGGATCGGCTCGGGAAGAACCGGATGCTGCGGACCGAATGGAATAATTGTATTCTTTGCCATTTTACTTCACCTCTGC
The DNA here is from genome assembly GCA_903863035.1 of uncultured Lentisphaeria bacterium. GTDB lineage: Bacteria > Verrucomicrobiota > Lentisphaeria > Victivallales > Victivallaceae > CAIPAT01. The sequence goes on along the minus strand of CAIPAT010000024.1, from coordinate 20,139 downwards.
GGCTTCTGCCGGTTTGCCTGCTTCTACTATCATCACACCGGGAACCCGGCACAACGGTCTTTCGGGAGCTGTTTCAGTTAACAGAAACCGGCCTTCATAATCAAGGGCAAGACCGTTGACTTTAATTCCGAAAAGGTCCTGAATTTCATTTTCCACCACCAGCGCGGCAAAAATCAGTCCGGAAATGCTTGGCAGCGGTTCGCCTTTTTTCAAGCCGAGCCTGAAATTGGTTAATTCATAATTTTTGTCAAAGTGATACAAAATGTCAAAATGCTCCCCGCAGTCAACGCAGGTCATGGTAACGAAGCGAAATCCGAGCGGCAGTTTTGACGCAACTTTGTCCAGCAGATTGTCAACTGTAATATTTTCCACGTTATTAATCATAATCAGACCGTTTTCTCTTCTTTTATTGCCGTTGTTTCTGCAGATTGCTCTTCAGAAGGCTTAAATTTACAAAGCGGTTTCGGCGCAGTCGGGAAAATTTCCCCTTTACGCTTTCTTTCCAGAATTCCCACAGCTTTGACAATTCCGTCAATCATTGCTTCCGGACGCGGCGGACATCCCGGCACAAAAACGTCAACCGGAATAACGATATCCACCCCGCCGAGAATATTATAACATCCGGCGAAAACTCCGCCGCTTGAAGTACAGACACCCAATGCGACTACGACCTTCGGATCTGGAATCTGATTATAAACGTTCTGCAGCACGCGGGCGTTGCGGTTGTTGACCGATCCGGTCACCACCAGCACGTCTGCATGTTTCGGATTGCCGATATGCAGAATCCCGAATCTTTCAACGTCATAGTGCGGAGTAAGACATGCGAGAAACTCAATGTCGCAACCGTTGCAGCTATTGCAGTTGAAGTGTACTACCCATGGCGATTTTGAAACTGCGTTGAACATATTATTTACTCCACAGCCAGATTATGTTTGCGATTGATAAGAACAGCGGAATGGACCACATATATTTAAGCATCCACGTCGTCGTCAACCTGGAAAAGGTATTGTCCAGGATAAGGATTGCCACAAAAGCTATGGTCTCAAGTCCGAACCCGATATAGTAATTGGTCTGCCAGAACATCATAATGATGAAGAACAGGATCGCCGTTTCATAAAGATGCGCGATCTCGATGATTCCGAGATAAGGCCCGGCATATTCAACCGTGATCCCCTTGATCAGTTCCTGATGTGCGTGATGCGAAGTGGAAACGTCAAACGGCGACTTGTTCAGTTTGATGGCCACGGCGCAGAGGAACGACAGGAACAGCAGCGGCATGGACCACAGCATCGGTTTGCTCATATCCATTACACTGCTGGCCAGGAAACTGTCCGTCTGCAGGTAGATGGCGACGATAATCAAAATCAGGATCGGCTCATACGCCAGCATCTGCATGATTTTGCGCATGCTGCCGATACGGCTGTAAGGCGATCTGACGCTCATCCCGCCGAGTACAAGACAGATTGTCGAGAAGGCGTGGGCGAAAAGAATCATCAGCAAATCCTGTCCCATCGCCAGCAGCACCACGACCAGCATCATGAATACCAGATGCAGGAATGCATACAGTATCTGAAGTTTGTGCAGAGCAATCGGCTGCTTGGAAAACAGTTTGATGATGTCATAAAACGGCTGGATTACCGGCGGTCCTTTGCGTCCCTGCATTCTGGCGGTGATTTTACGGTCGAGACCGGAAATCAGCGCCCCGATGAATGGTGCGGCAACTAACGACACAGCAATAATGATCCATTGAGTAATGTTTATTTTTTCGATCATAACAAATGCGCTTCCCCTAGTAATATGATAATAATGACCCATGCGATAAGATTAAGCCAGATCGTGGCCTTTTTCTCACAGATAAAGTTCTTGAGATAAGTGGTTGAAGACCACGAATTTTCGATTTTGTCGCCCATGCTTCTGAACGCGTAGCTTCTCGTGCCTTCCGAATTATGGAATGCGGAAGTGGTGTAAACGGTGCTCTCCGCGTTTTCCCCGCAGAGATACGGCAGCCTGACGTCAGTCTCCTTGAATCTTCTCCAGACCAGCAGCCAGTAGGCCAGGAAGGCGATGCCGACTGCAACAAACAAAGTTACGGCGGCAAAATTACCGGCGGCGGTAAAGACATTCCACAGGACATCCGAGATATCCGTTCTGGAAGCAAAAACTTCTCTCGTTATCGGCGCAAAGAATTTATTGAAAATCCACATGGAGCCGACCCCGGTAAGCAGCACCCCCAGCGCCAGGGTTATCAGCGAGAAACCCATTGCCGGGTCCATCGTTTCCTTATTAAAATTAGGATGATAGGAGGAGGTTTGAATGCGTCCGATCCACTTTGACCAGAAGAACACCGTCAGTGCGCTGCCGAGAATAATAAAGACCAGGATCAGCGGCGAGCGGATGGTGGCTTCGATTGCCATCCATTTGCTCAACAGCATACCAAAAGGCGGCAGCAGCATTGACATCATGCCGATCAGGGCTACACTGGTTGTAACGGGCATGCGGTACAGGATGCCGCCCATATCTTCAATGTCACGACTGCCGATTTTCTGTTCAATTCTGCCGACACACAGGAACAGCAGACCTTTGGATATGGCATGGAAGCAGATAATCGCCAGCGCGGCGGCATAAGCCAGCGGCGAATTGATCCCGGCGCAGGCGACTACCAGGCCGAGGTTGGATATAGTCGAATATGCCAGCACCCGTTTGGCGTTGCTCTGGGTGACGGCGAGCAGCGCGGCCCCCGCAAACGTCAGCGCGCCGATAAATGTTATCACCATCATTACTTTGGCCGAATCATGAAATCCGGGAGTGACGCGCAGTACCAGATAGGAACCGGCTTTCACCATCGTCGCTGAATGGAGCAGGGCTGAGACCGGAGTCGGAGCGATCATCGCACCGAGCAGCCAACTCTGGAACGGCAGCAAGGCGGACTTTGTGAACGCCGCCACGCAAAGCAGAACCATCGGAATCACGGCTTTGGCTAACAGCAGGCCTTCAAACGATTCAGTATTATTATTTACCACCAGCCAGAGCACGCCGGCAATCATGGCGGTTCCGCCGAAAGTATTGATCAGCAGGGCGCGTTCCGCGTTTTTCTTAGATTCGCCGCCGTCCTGGCCGATCAGCATGTAAGAACATAAGGTGGTAGCTTCCCAGAAGAACGAGAACCATTTCAGGTTGTTGGCCATTACCAGGCCGTTCATGAAACCCAGGAACGCGATGAAGAAGAAGAAGAATTGACCGAGAGACGCTGCGCTTGGCGGGGCATGTTCCTGATGGTTTTTCATATAACCGATAGCATATATAGCAATGACCGGACCGATGATCGAAGTAATTAATATCAGGATTTTGGTAAGCGGATCAGTAGCGAAGTCGTAGGTATGGGCCACGGTGTGACCAGTGTGCGCCAGAATTATTTCAGCGACAATCATTCCAAGCTGCGCCAGACTCATCAGCAGAATCAGCCAGTTCTTGATCTTCACCGCTATATACAATATTATACAGACGATGGCTACTTCCAGAATCGTGGCGATCGTTTCAGATCCCGGAAGCGTAAATTTATCGTTGGGCGCGATGGTGATCATGATTCCGGCGGCGGCGACAATTACCGAACAGAAGACAATACTCAGACTTCTAAGTTTATCCCAGGGCGATAAATATGCCACCACTCCGAAAACGACAGGTACGATAATCAGGACTGCAAGCAAAACGTTAAAATTCATTATTTCCATGTTTTTTATATCCCCAAAAGTAAAAAATATAGACCCTGAGACGGGCTTTTACAAGCAACCGGTTTCGATAATTTATTGAAAAAAGTCACGTGCACTAACCGCATTTAAAATAACCCGCTACAGCAGTGATTTCAAGTAAGAAATCCATGAATTCATGCCTTTTTCCGACCGGCTGCTTAATTCGAATACCAGAACCCCCGGATTCACTCCACGGATATATTGCCGACATTTCTCAATGTCCCAATCCAGATAAGGGCAAAGGTCAATCTTCGTAATAACTACAACTTTGGCGGTATTGAACAGCGACGGATACTTGAGCGGCTTGTCTTCTCCCTCCGGCGACGACAGCAGCGCCACTTTGAAATCTTCGCCTAAATCAAATGCCGCCGGACAAACCAGATTACCCACATTTTCAATAAACAGCAGTTTCGTGTCCGGCTGTAATGTTTTTACAAGCGCCTGCGCTACCTGCTCAGCGTTAAGATGGCAGGAATCGTCGGTCTCAATCTGAGTCACCGGCGCCCCCCGCCCGCGCAGCCGTTTGGCATCTTCATCGCTCCGCTGGTCGCCGACGATGACGGCACACGGAACATCGCCTTTTAACATGTCCAGCGTTTTCTCCAGCAACGCCGTCTTGCCGGATCCCGGCGACGAAATCAGATTAATCGTGACAATCCCGCGGCTTTCAAGTATTGCCCGGTTTTCCGCCGCAATCCTGTCGTTTTCCGAGAGAATGTTGATTTCCATTTCAACATGAACGGATTCAGGATGTTCATGTCCATGATCGCCGTGAACATGCGGATGTTCATGTCCAGGATGTTCATGTCCCGGATGTTCATGCACATGATAGTGACCGCCATGCTCATGCGAATGAGCATGATGAGGTGTTTTTGGCGCGTCGCAGCCGCAGTTTTTACACATATTCAAGCCTCCTCGATTTCCATCGATTTTATTTTCAGCTCCCTGCCCGCACATATTTTGACATGCGTTGACGAACATGAAGCACATTTCAACATAAATTTCTCAACCTCGGACTTTGTGCGGCAATCCAGACATTCTACAGATACCGGAATCGTGATTATTTCCAGTTCCAGCTTGCGCAGAGTACTAACTTCCAGCGCCAGCGGAAACGCGAATTCCAGCGCCGAACGGTCAATTCCGGAAACCACCCCGACTTCCAGAGTCACCTTTTTAACGGTACACCCCGGATGGGTTCCGGCATAGCTTTCCAGTTGCTTGATAACCGCCTCGGCAATTGATAACTCGTGCATCAGCATATCCTCGGCAGTAATTCTCCGGAAGGCAGGTCGATCAGACGGCTGACTCCGGTTATGGTTTTCATCGTTACAGTTCCGGCGATGCCGCCGACAGTACCGATCACACAGGCATCTTTACCTTCCGGCAATGACCTGAAGCCGGACAAAATGCCGTCCGCTGCCGACGGGTCGCAAATCAGGATCATCCGGCCTTCACAGGCGACATTCAACGGATCAATCCCGAGCATTTCCGAAACCGAACGCACCTCTTCCGATACCGGAACCGCATTTTGTTTCAGTTCAATGCCGAATTCCATATTTTCAACTATCTCATTCAACACGGCGGCAACCCCGCCGCGGGTCGGGTCGCGCATAAATTTAACTTTATCGCCGAATGGCGCGGCCTGTTCCAGCAATCCGTTCAGCGGGCCGCAATCGCTGACCAGGCCCTCGCCGGTGCGGATGCCGTTTCTGGCGGCCAGCACCGCAAAGCCGTGTTCACCGATGGTGCCGCTGACAATCACCGCGTCGCCGGGCCTGATCCGCTGACGTCCGAGTTCCAGACCAGCTACCTTCACCCCGATGCCGGACGTATTCATATATATTCCGTCGCAATTGCCCTTCTGTACCACTTTCGTGTCGCCGGTCACCACAGTCACGCCGCACCGTTTCGCGGCATCGGCGGTGGAATCCAGTATCCGGCGAAGATCATCCAGCGGAAAACCTTCTTCTATTATAAGCGCCAGCGAAAGCCATTGCGGACGTCCGCCGGCTACACAAACATCGTTTACCGTACCGTAAACCGACAGTTCACCAATATTCCCGCCAGGAAAAAAATATGGGGACACCACAAAACTGTCTGTGGAGTATATAATTTTTTTCGCGTCCAGCGGCAACTCTGCCGCATCGGGCAGACTATGTAACGGTCCGTTACCGAAACGGCTCAGGATTTCGTCTTTTATCAGTCTGGCGCTGAGCTTGCCGCCACCGCCATGCGCCAATTGTATCTTCTCTTCCATAATTATAAAGGCTTCCAGGGTTATTAAATTAAACCAAAATCATCCTATCACGCGTCCATATTTAAAGTACGCCGCACAAGTTCCTTCGGAGCTGACCATACAGGGGCCTACCGGATTTTCCGGGGTGCAAACATTGGCGAACATGCCGCACTGGTCTGGACGGATTTTGCCTTTCAGCACATTACCGCACTGGCAGCGCTTGTCCTGATCGCCGCGCTGAATCTTGACATCAAATCTGACGGCGGCATCGTAATTTTCGAATTCCTGACGGAGTGACAGCCCGCTTTGCGGAATTATACCAATACCGCGCCACCAGGCGTCAGCAGTTTCCAGATATGTATTGATAAAGCTGCGCGCCCGGACATTGCCCTCCGCTTTGACGACCCGCGAATACTGATTTTCTACAGTTGCCGTTCCCGCCTGTATCTGTTTAAGAATTCCAATGATTCCGTAAAGTATATCCAACGGCTCGAACCCTGCAATCACGCATGGTATCCGATATTTTTCCGCAAAAGGTTTATAGGCATCGGCCCCGATGATGGCGCTGACGTGCGCCGGACATAAAAACGAGTCAATCCTGATTTCAGGATCGGAGGAAAGCGCCTCCAGCGCAGGCATGATCTGTTTGAAGGCGGTAAGAATGCTTAAATTGCCGAGATTTTTATTTATTGATGAATCTATCACGCTTACCGCGGGGCCGACGGTGGTTTCAAACCCCACCGCCAGGAAAACTATCTGAGTATTGGGCGCTTTTTCGGCGAGTTCAACCGCCGAATCGGGGGAATAACATATTTCAACCCGGCCGCCTTCGGCGCGGAATTTAGCCAGCGAAGATTTTGAACCGGGCACATTCAGCATGTCGCCGAAAGTCGCGGGAACAACCCCCTGTTTGCCAAGTTCAACAGCTGCATCAATATATCCGGCTTCGGTCACGCAGACCGGACAGCCCGGCCCGCTGATGAGATTAATGTTGGCGGGAAGCGCTTCACGGATGCCATGCCGGGCAATCGCCATAGTGTGGCTGCCGCAAACTTCCATGATATTGACGGGTTTATCCAGCGCCGCCGCCAGTTTCGCGATTTCGCACAGCATCGCGGCGGCAACGTCGGAATTCCTGAATTCATCTACATATTTCATCGCGACTGCACCTGAGTTCCGGACATTACCTGAACGAGTTCATCAAACAGCGCAACACTTTTTGCAGCCTGTTCCTCGTTAAGTTTTTCGATCGCGAAACCGGCGTGAATGATGACGTAATCCCCGACCGCGCAATCATCCAGCAGCTTAAGATTTACTTTACGGGAAACGCCGCCGGACTCGGCAATTCCGGTCCGGTTTTCATTGATCTCTATAATTTTCATCGGCACGGCAAGGCACATTTTCTTATCTCTTTCGTTATGGACAACCTGAGCAGTCAGCGCGAAATCTCCGCTAACCTGAATAATTCAGGCAAAACTGCAAAATAAAACCTGTAAATCTACAGCTTTATTCCAATTATGCAAACTTTCGCCAGCCTGTTTAGTTCAAGAAAAAAATAAGCCTGACCGGTTTACTCCAGCCAGGCTTATAAAGCTTTAGCAAATTATTTTACTTCTTCCAGTTTTACGTCTTTTATCATCATTACCTGATCCGGCTTACCGCCAAAATTTGCCAGAATAATGATCTTGCCGCTGCAAGTCCCCGGCCAGAAGCTGGCCTTTTTGAAAGCCGCGGAGGATTCCGCCCAGTCGGCGGAAACATCTTTATTGATTGCACCCAGATAGATGTAGGTTCGACCGGATTTGTGCTCACGCACTTTTGTTCCGGCAGGATATTTCTTCCCGCATTTATTCTTGAGCATGACGTCGAAAACATCGCCGTTTTTCTCGATTTTGACAATATTCCATCCGGAAAGTTCTTTATTCGGCAAATCGGCCTTTTTACCGGAATCATCGGTGCTGAACGCAATCATCCCATACGTCTCCGGCTTCCATTTTTCGCCGTTTTTGATCTTGACGACCATGTCTTCCGGGTTGCAATCGGCGGCCAGTTCGGTGTCGGTGCCGTCAATCGCGCCCACGCTTGCGGAACTGATCGGCCGGGCTTTGTCGTCGAGGGGCATTATGCCCAGGTAGAATTTGGCCGGTTTGGAATCGGCGGCCAGTTTGAAGAAACCGGAAATTTTATAGCTTTTCTCCGGGTCAAGTTTGATCGCCGCCTTCGAAACCATCGTGCTGTTGCCTTTACAGACCAACGCATTTTCCGCTTCAACAGCAGTCAGATTGGTGGCTTTATCACTCCAGTTGCACAGCCATTCGCTGTTGGTTTTTGGATTCAATACGGCAGATTCTTCAGCAAATAATGCATTTCCAGCGAGTATCGCAATTGCGGCGGAGCCGAGCTTTACCAGATTTGTGAATTGTTTCATTTTTGAGTCTCCTCTTGTTGTTTATAAATTTTACCCAATCATCCGTCAATTTATGAATATCTTATGTTTTAGGATTTTGTCAATCGCCAAGCGCCGGAAAATTCGAGGAATATTCATTTTACCGCAAAGACTCGGCTTTTTTATGTTTAACGGATCATGCCGCCAATGATTTCTTTAACTGACTTGCAGCCCTGACGCTCAAGATAGGCATTGATGCCGTCAATCACTTTCAACGGGGCATAAGGGTCAGCGAAGATCGCGGTTCCAACCGCCACGGCGGAAGCGCCGGCCAGCATGAATTCCACGGCATCGTCGCCATCCATGATGCCGCCCATTCCGATAACAGGAATCTTAACGGCTTTTGAGACTTCGTAAACCATGCGGACAGCGACCGGCTTTACTGCGGGTCCGCTGAGTCCGCCGGTAAGATTGGCGATTTTCGGACGGCGGGTGTTGATATTTATCGCCATCCCGGTGATGGTGTTGATCAGGGAGACCATATCAGATCCGGCATCTGCTACCGCCCTGGCGAAATCGGCTATCTTCGTGACATTCGGGCTGAGTTTTGTAATCAGCGGCAGGCTGGTGACTTCGCGCACTTTTGCGACAACCTGGTGCGCCAGATTCAGATCGGTGCCGAACGCCACGCCGCCCTCTTTGATGTTAGGGCAGGAGATATTGATCTCAAGCGCGGAGATGTCCTCTTTTTCCGCCTCCAGCCTGGCGGCGACGTCGCGGTATTCCTCAATGCTTTTACCCCAGATATTGACAATTACGACCGCACCGGATTTACGCAGGAAAGGCATATATTCGTCGCCGTGGAGGAACTTTTCCACGCCAGGCCCCTGGAGCCCGATGGCGTTAAGCATTCCGCCATGAGTTTCCGCCACGCGCGGCGTGGGATTACCATGACTGGGCTTCATCGCGATTCCCTTAACTACTACCGCGCCAAGCCTTCTCAAGTCGAAATAATCTTTATACTCAAAACCGTACCCGAAAGTTCCGGAAGCTGTCATCACCGGATTCTTCAACGTCAATTTTCCCAGATCAACAGTCAAATCGGCCATTTTCATTCTCCATCCGTATAAACTTCATCTGCCGTAAATACCGGTCCTTCTTTGCAAGTCCTGGCATAACGCCAGCCGTCTTCATTGTCAGTCTTGATCTTGACCACGCAGGCAAAACACGCGCCGACGCCGCAGCACATCAAATGATCCAGGCTTACTTCCCCGTCGCCGAAACCGTTTTTTTGAAGCATTTTGGACAAAGCCATCAGCATCGGGGTCGGACCGCAGCCGTAAAACCGTATTTTCTGTCCGCTTTTTTCCTTCAGCAGCGGTGGTATCAACTCCGTCACCAGCCCTTTATGCCCGTGCGAGCCGTCCTGGGTCGCAAGACGCACATCAAAGCCGGCGGCGGCGAATTTATCGGTCAAGATCAAATCCGCTTCGCTTCTGGCGCCGAGCAGCAGAATGCCTTTAACCGGCGAACGCTTCGCCAGCAGATAGGTTGCCGCGGAGCCGTAGCCTCCTGCCACAATTACCGGCAACTCGTTTTCGCGGGGCAGAGAAAACGGTTTGCCCAGCGGCCCCATCAGATCGCAGACTGTTCCCGCCGGAAGTCCGGCGAGCACCTCAGTACCTTCTCCCACAACTTTATATATGACGGTAAGGATGCCGTTTTCATTGATGTCGCTGATGCTGAACGGACGCCGTAGAATGCGGTCCCGGAGGTTCGCGATCTTCACATGGACAAATTGTCCCGGCTGTGTTTCCGCACAAATTTCCGGAACAAAAAACTCCACCTTGTAATAGCTGTCTTTAAGTATTGTATTGCTGACTATTTCGCCTGTTATCATTATTTATTCCCTGTATAATAATTCAACTCTTCTATTTTACCCCCTGAAAATTATTTCTCAAATCCAGCGGAGAAAATCTGTCCGGAAAATTCATTAGTTTCCCAAGTCGCCATTTGTCCGTAGCGATACTATTGTATTATCTTAAATCTTGTTTTATATTATAAGGAAGATTTGATACTGTAGCTTTACACAATTAGGGAACGCACATGAGAAAAGATTTTAGAGAAATAGCATTGGCTGCGCCGGACCTGAAAGGCAAAGAGGAAGAATATGTCGTTCAGGCAATCCGCAGTACCTGGATAAGTTCCACCGGAGAATTCATCAATCGCTTTGAAAAAGAATTTTCCGGCATGGCGGGAACCGCACAGACGGTGGCAGTATGCAACGGCACGGTAGCGCTGCATCTGGCGCTGCTGGCGCTGGATGTGCGCCCCGGCGACGAAGTGCTGGTGCCTTCCCTGACTTATATCGCCACTGCCAATGCGGTGCGTTACGTCGGCGCGGAGCCGGTGTTTGTTGATGTAGACCCTGAAAACTGGTGTATTGATCCGAAACTGCTTGAAGCCAGCATCACCCGCAAGACCAAGGGGATTATTGCAGTAGACCTTTACGGACATCCCGCCGACATGGATGCGATTAATCATATTGCCGCCATTCATGGACTGTGGGTAGTTGAAGACGCGGCGGAAGCCCATACAGCATTGTACAAGAACCGACCCACCGGCAGTCTCGCCAAAATCGGGGCGTTTTCATTCTTCGGCAATAAGATATTTACTTGCGGCGAAGGCGGCGCACTGACACTTAATGATCCCGGCCTGACGTTGCGCATCCGCACCCTGCGCGGACAGGGTATGGATCCTGACCGCCGTTACTATTTTCCGGTTACCGGCTATAACTTCCGGCTGACAAATGTAGCCTGTGCCATGCTTTGTGCTCAAATTGAGCGAAAAGATGAAATTCTGGCAAAAAGAAGGAACGTCTTTTCCGGCTATCGGGAAAGATTGAACAATATTCCAGGAATCGGCTTCCAGCCGGTTGCTTCCTGGGCGGTTCCGGCTCCATGGCTTTTTTGTGTTACTGTTGATTATGCACAGTACGGGCATTCACGCGATAAGTTAATGGCTTATCTGAAAGAAAACGGAGTGGATTCCCGTCCATTTTTCATCCCGCTGCATACACTGCCGCCATTCCGGCAGGAATCGATGCAGCGCAAGGAAATGCTTCCGGTAACAGAGCGTCTCGCCGCGGCCGGGTTCAATCTGCCCACCCATGCGGACTTGACTGAATCCGACCTCGATTACATTTGTGCAATCATTCGGGAATTTGCTTCTTGAGCAGATTGAACTATAATAATTGAGATACATTGACGGAATTGACATAAAATTTTATATAGAAAAATATTATAAATTACGGTTCAATAAGTTATGCGGATAGCCTGGTTTCATTCACATTTACTGCATGTCAACAGCGGCGGTACCAGATTCGTACTGGATTATACCGAGGCGCTTCAGCGCAGTCACGAACACCAGATAACTCTGTTCTGCGATGTCGCGTCTCGCGAAGCTGCTGCCCAGGTGGAACTGGCCGGCATGAAACTTGTACAGCTTGATCACGAATCTACAAATTCACCCGCTTACTGGCTGACACTGCCGGGTAGAATCAGCCGGAAAAGAGCTGAACTGGAACAGGTTTTGCCCAATTATGATTTTATCATCAACAGTATGTTTCCAATGAATTGGCTGGTATGCGACTTTAAACTGCCGAAAATCCAGATATGCTACGAGCCGTTCGCATTTTTCTATGACAAAGGTTTTTTGCAGAACTTCAGGCTGCATCATCAGTTCTTCTTCCGGATAATGAAAATGCTGTATGCCGGAGCGGACAAGGCTGCCGTAGAGAAGATGGACAAGGTAATTACCGTCAATAAAACCAATATTCCAAAGTTGTTTGAAGAATACGGAATTACCGCCAGCCCGGTCTATGCCGGAATTGATACTGAAATGTACAAGCGCGCCCGGGAGCAGGAGATTGAAGATATCCGCAAAAAGCATCCTGGATTTCCGCTGCTGTTTCATAGCACCGACCTGACCGGCATCAAAGGTTCATATCCGCTGCTTGATGTTATTGCGGAACTGCGCAATACCTGTCCGGATGTAAAATTGCTGTTCACCGTTTATGTGAATGACCCGGTCGGCACGGAAAAATTCCTTAAGCGTGTTTCGGAACTGAATTTGCGCAAGAATGTAGAATTTCTCGGTTGTCTGCCGAAAGAAAAACTTCCGCTTTATTATAGCGCCGTGGATTTTGTCTGCCAGCCAAGCATTAATCAACCAGCCAACTGGCCGCTGAAAGAGTCCTTGCTGTGCGGTACTCCGATTATCGCCGGCATGGAGAGTGAAGAAGTCAAAGATTTCATCAACGGCTGCATGATTGATGTCAGGAATACGAATGCCGCAGTAGTTAAACTGCTCAGCCTGTTTCAGCGGCGCAGTGAATTGAACCTGGAGGAAAGCATCGCCGAATTGCTCAGAGATTATTCGCGCAAATCCTGCGTCGCCCTGCTTGACCGGATCATTAAGGACATTTATGAAAATTATAAAAATAGATGAATCCGCCCTCGGACTGCTGCGCCAGTTCATTGCGCTGATCGGCGCTTCCGGTTCCAGTTTCAGATACTTCAATTCGCGACCTCCTGAAGTTGTCCGCAATCATGTCGTTACGCTGCTCGGGCTGGATGACGCGGGAACTCCCGTTTGCTACGGGCATCTCGATCGCGAAGCTGATACGGTCTGGCTGGGAATATGCGTGGCCGAAGGCCATACCGGCCAGGGGCGCGGCGGGAAAATGATGACCGCACTGCTCGAAGCCGGAGACCAGGCCGGGGTTAAAGAAATAAAGCTCAGCGTTGACAACAACAACCTTTCCGGCATCCGCCTGTATGAAAAAAACGGCTTCAGCTTAATCTTTCGTAATGATAAGATATCTTTCTACCGTAGAACCAGGCCTGTTTGATTTCACGGTGGTATTAACCGGTAATTTTCCGGTATTGGCGGTATCATGGCTGCCGCAAACCAGACCGGCCTCGCTGATGCGTGTGCCATTGCGTCACGCGGAGTTTTTCCTGCAAGAAAGGCGACGGCAAAGGCGACGGTAAACGCATCGCCGCAACCGACCTTATCAACTTTCAATCCGCAATCAAAAGCCGGAATGGTAAATGATTCTGTCTTAGACTTAAGCCGTTATCTTGCGTTTGATTATCCTCGCTGCATGAATAAACGATAACGTGTCAACATCCCGGAAGCCCTCAGCGCCGCCTGATGCATTGCGTTCCGGATAACATAATGCGCCAGCAGAAAACCATAAATCCTGCTTCACCAGCACGGGGGTTTTGCTGCGCAGCGCACTGCCGGCGGCCATTCGGCGGGCTGAACTGTCGAAAAACATGTTTATGAATTGTTCAGCTTGGAATTTCTTCATTAAATTATATTGCCGGAGCGCATACAATCCTGAACCCGATGTTTTTTTTGCCGAGTTTATAATCAAAATTATATCTGGCGGAACAAAACATATCCTCGGCATTGCTGGTAAAGCTGCCGCCACGCAAAACTTTGGTGCTGTCCGGTGAGTTTTTCGGCCCGACCGGGTTCTCGCAATCAAAACTGAGGAAATTCTCATCGTACCAGTCATAACACCACTCCCAGGAATTTCCAAGCATGTCATACAGCCCCCAGTCGTTCGGTTTTTTCTTCCCGACCGGATGCAGATTATTACCGCTGTTTTCACTAAACCAGCCGTAATCGCCGAGAATTGCCATATCGCTGCCGTAATAATATCTGCTGTCAGTATTGCCGGCGCGGCAACTGTATTCCCATTCCGCTTCGGCAGGCAGCCGGTAGACATAACCTTCCGGCAGCCGTTTGGCGGCGCGTTCCGCCACGGTCAGCCACTTGCAAAACGCCATTGCGCCCTGCCAGCTGACTCCGGTCATCGGCATTAAAGGATCGCCCCAGGTCTGGCCTGATCCTGCTTTCATATTATATTCTTCATTGATTGGACAGTCCTCACTGGTAAGATTCAAGCATTTTTCCACCTGATACCGCGCATTGCGGTCATTTAATGTCAGCGAAATCAGGTATTTGCTGAACTGCTGAATGGTGATTTCGTGCTTGGACATCCAGAACTGCCTGGTGATTTTAGCCCGGTAGCGGATTTGCGGATTATTTTTATCCGCATTGGCCGGTCCCGTTAAAATGCCGGGCTTTATCGGAACGAAAGCTATTTCCAGTTCCGGAACGACCCACAATCCGGCAGTCGAAGGCCCGGCGTACATGCCTTTTTTCAGCGCTTCGATTTTAGCCGCCATCTGTTCAACCCGGCGGCGGGTCAAGGGCGATAGAAAATTGTTTTTATCGTTTAATACGCCGTACAATTGACCAAGAGCTTCATCGCAAAGCACGCGCGGGTCCTTATCTTTTTCCAGCTGCTCTTTGTTTTTTACCGCGCTCCAGTATTTGCGGGAAGCCTCTTCCAGCGCCGTTTCCAGCCGCTCGCTCTGATTTTTTGAGAGAGCTTTGGCTATCTCCACCAGTTTAATTAGTTCCCCAACCTGGGGATTTTTCTGAATTCCGTAAAATATTTTTGCGGCAATCCTGTTTTCCCCTTTTGCCATTAATGCCAGGGCTTGGTCAAATTGTTTTCCGGCATCCCGGTCAGTAGCAGGAATCTCCAGTTGTGAATCCGGAGGCGGATTTTTTTTGATGTCCTGCATGATGCTTTTGATTTGCTCAAACGGCGTAACCCGCTGCATTTCGCGAAATGCCTCAAATGCTGACTCATAGTCTTTGGTCTTTATCCTGCCAAGACCGTTTTCAAGGAATTCGCCGGGCGTCATCGTCAGCTTTTCAGCAAGAATGGCGATCATAAAAGAAACCGGTTCATTCATTTTACCATCCGGATCATCGTACATCCAGGTGTCAAAACTTTTCTCCAGCTCTCCGGTTTCATGTGACACATCCAGCAGTTTGGCGATCAGCACCAGCCGGTCCCCCTGCTTCTTTAACTCTCCGGTAACTATATATTCAGCCTGAGAAACTTTACCCATTTCGACGGGACTGAGCGATCCGCCGGCATCAATATTCTTCTCTTTCAACACTTTGGCAATTTTGGCACGGGTAATCATTCGGTATTTGCCGGATTGCGTCAGTTTGTTTTCCATTTCTTCCGCAATGCTCCAGCCGGTTATGCCTTTTTTAACCAGATCAGGAGATACCGTGAAATCATGAACCGCAACCCATGTTTTTTGAGAAACATCTGCTTCCGTTGCTGCCGTCATCGCAGTAACAGTTATAAATATTGTCAGTAAAGCGAACAATAAACGTATTGTCATTTCCCTTCCCCCTGCTCCTGGTGAAATACTGTTTATAATTCAAAAATAAACAACATTGTAAAAATATCATTACATTTAACAGTATGCAAATCTGGCAGTTGATTCGCTTTGAGCGGCAGCAGTCTTTTTAGGTTTTAAGCATCACCGTCAGCGAGAAAGCGTTGGAGAAGTTCAGAGAGAATGTCCGGTGGATGACTACTGGTAAATCTCCCAGACAAACCGAAAAGAACTTCGATATGCTGACTCTATGGATGAACGGCTGGTTCGCCCACTTCAGCAGGATCATCGACCGCGACCTGATGACAGTGCTGAACGAATGGGTCTCAGAGCTACTGCGTCAACGCATGAAGGATGGATTCCATCATGCCAGCAGAACTAAACGGCTCTGGGTTCAACGCGTACAGGACATGAACCTTGGAATTGAATGCGAACCCGATACGACCATCATAGATGAGGTGTTCTGATCCAGGACCGCACTGGTTCTGGGCTATGGAAACCGCAGGCAGGCCCAGCGAGGCGAAAACACTAATTTAAGCCGGGACGGCGACATAACCGCAGTCAATCCCAATAGCATAGGAAAAATCAACATGAAAAATCAAATTATAGACCAATATCACAATGTCTTTGACAAGTACACTGAAAATAAATTAACCAGCGATGACATAATACTTGATACGAAAATAGAAAATTTTTTCAAAACCCAAAAACCGGAGAAACTTTTAGAAATAGTCGCGTACCTGAAGGATAAATCTATCTCGCCTGACTCCGTGGCCTTGGCGGATGAACTTGAAAAGCTACTTGCTTCCGAACCAATCGTCGCAGAACCGGTCCCAGGCTCAAATTCTTCAGTAGCAATAGCACCGCCGAATAAAATATCAGCCCCGGATAAGGGAATATATGCTTTTCCGCCTGAATATGCCAAAGTCAAAGCAGTTGCCGAAGCACTGCCGGAGCCAAAGGCAGACAAGGGGGTCGAAGAATCGCAACCGCATAATACGGTAGCAACAGTCCAGACTCCGGTTCAGGATGGCATCTTTTACATTGAGCCGACTGCCGAAGTTCAGATACATGAACTGGCAGCAATATTTCCGATTATGGAAGGTCAAGAATTCGAAGACTTTAAAATCAGCATAAACGCCGGGCAGCAGTTTCCGATTGTTATGTATGAAAATATTGTTATAGATGGCAGGCAAAGACTTAAGGCTTGTCAGGAACTGGGAAAGAAAATAATGGCGGTGAATTGGAAAGGAACCGGCTCTGTAGAAGAGTTCATTTATGCGAGCAATGTGGCTCGTCGCCACTTGAACGCAGGGCAGAAAGCCGCATTTGCAGTAAAAATTCTGCCCAATATTGCAGAAGAGGCAGCGCAAAGAAAGAAAGCAGGAAAGGCAATCGACCATGTGGAAAAAATTCCACAAGGTCGGTCAGCCTATCTTGCCGGTGAAAAGCTTGGGGTTAATGGGAAGTATGTGATCGAAGCCAAAAAAGTCTCTGACACATCCGAGGAACTTTTCAATAAAGTTTTGACCGGTGAGGTATCGCTCAGTCAAGCAACCAGAGAGATCAAATCACAGAAAGGAAATACTGAAAAATCAGAGCAAATAAAATATTCAGTAGCAGAAGCTATTGTCAGGATACTTAATCTGGTCGCGGAAGATGCAAAAGATGAACTGAACGCGATTGCCGCAGCCAGTCCGCCTGTGGTTTACAAAACCATCCAGACGCGATTAAATGAAGAAGTGTCTATTACTTCGGAGGACAATGAAGATACTGAAGAAGATATTATCCAACAACCAGCTATGTTCTAAATGCATAGTTCAATTAAGTTTACTTATGAGCCATTTATGAACCCATTGTTTGTTGGACTCGTAATGGGCACCCTGCCACTTCCATTGCGTTCTATAATGCCATGCAACTAAATCTTCGTGATCACGCTCCGCAACTGGTCAGCAATATCCCCCGTTACAATCGCAGCAGCAGGAAAGCGACTTGCGCCGGGGATTAGGCGTCGAGTGATTTAGCGGTGCTGTGTGTGAGCCTGAAAAAATATTTTCATTCTTTGTTGTTGTTTTTTGCGTTATATCTATTGACTATGGCGTTTTTCTGCATTATAATCATTGTTAGAAAAATATTAACAACAAAATAATGACGTGAATATTGTGTCGCAGGATTAAGATGAATACCATACAATACAAAATTTATAAACATCTGATCAGCGAAATCGTTGATGGCGATTTGATGGTAAACAGCAGGCTTACGCCGGAGATTCAGCTTGGCGAGCAGTTCAATACCAACCGGATGAATGCCCATCTGGCGATCAAACAACTTGAAAGGCGCGGCATTGTCCGGCGCAGCCGGCAGGAAGGCACATTAGTCGCCAGGCCGGTAACTCCGGCGCTCGCACGGCAACTGAGAGGCGAGGCCGTAAAGCGCATCTGTGCGATTAGAAGCCGGAATAGTTTTGAATATCTGCATTGGAATAAAGAGTTCACCGACGGGCTGGAAAACACACTGAAAAAAGACGGGTTTACTCTGGAATCGGTTTTTATGAATGACGTGAATACTCGCGACGATTTAAAGAAAGAATTGAAGCGTTTGACTGATGACGGGGTTTCCGCGTTTATTCTTTCAGTAAGACATGAAGCTGACCGTTTTATGCTGGACAACTTTGACATTCTATTTCAGTATCACCGACATATATTCATGTATCAGTCCGGCGCGCTGGACTGGGCGCACTGGCCGTTCCATACAGTTACGGTAAACCTGTTCGGCGAAGGAAGTATTGCCGCAGAATATCTTATTGGCAAAGGATATGACCGGATTGCCTACTGTCCGCAGCAGATTGTTGTTCATGAATTCTGGAGTCTAGAGCGATTTAAGGGATTGCAGCTTGGCATGCGCCGGATGACCAGCGGTAAATGTTCTCCGGAGGAATGGATCGGGATTGAAACAGTCTATGATAAATTTATGGAAAACGGAAAAAAGCACGCGCTGGTTGCCGCAAACGATGAACATGCGGCAAAACTAATTGATTACTTCGGCGGCAAGGGACTGCAAGCCGGCATAGATTTTAAAATAATCGGCTTTGACGACAGCGAGAAGTTCCGCCAGTACCAGATCACCACTGTTGCGCCGGCGCACATGGAAGTAGGCCGTCAACTGGCAAATCTGATAATTCACAATATTGACATCGAGGCCAAAGGTAATACCACTTGTTACCTGAAAATAGACTCTGAACTGATTCCAAGAGAAACGGCATGAAAAATATTAATCTACTTATCAACATAAAATCCAAATTTTAACATCAACAAACGGAGGATCAAAATGGACGCAGTAAACAAAAAAACAAAGTCGGCGGAGAGTTTTTTCACACTCATTGAATTGCTGGTGGTGATCGCCATCATCGCGATTTTGGCCAGCATGCTGCTGCCGGCGCTGAACAAGGCCAGAGAGTCAGGCAGGAAGGCAGCGTGCATGAATAATCAAAAGCAAATCATGCTGGCATTATTGAATTATGCGAATACTTATAACAGTTTTTTCCCGAATGCCGCCAGAGGCGCATCAGGCGCCGCTGCAACTCTTACAGATAACTGGACAATTCCGTTAAGCGACGCAAAAGATTTGCCAAAGAGGATGACCGCTATCACTACATCTAGCAAGGTTTATGAGTGTCCGTCGCTGGTGATCAGAACTGACCTGGCTATTTGGGAGCAAATGTACGGGTTGCGGAATAGAAATCAGGATCCGACGACTTATTTCAGATTTTGGGGAGGGAAAGTTAAATGCTTCGGCCCAGGAGCCACCGCCGCCAATGTATGGGAACCATCAAAAGCGATCATTCTTGGTGACACTGTGGAAATTGGCGCGACATTTCAGCGGCAGCGGTTTGCGATGTATGATAATTACAATGGCGGAGGCTCCAGGTCAATTCCGCATACCCGCCACGGCGGCAATGCGGTGTTCGGCTTTGCCGACGGCCATGTTGGTACGCTTACAGGAGCCGAACTGCTCAAGGGAGGAACAAGCCTCGCGGGAACATACTGTTTTACCAATTATAAGACGGAAAACTTTGGAAATGTAGGCCAGTATTAAGTTTCCGCACAACTGCGCTGCGGGTCGGCAAAACAAGTCCACCTGCACAATAATAAAAACAATATAGTACGGCATGACGCCGTAAAATATTAACAATTCATTTAGGAGATTATGGATATGAAGAAAATTATCATGATGATTGTAGCCTGCACTGTTTCAAATTTATTTGCACAGGAATTGCAAAACCCGGGATTTGAACAACTAAACGGAACAGTTCCAGCCGGCTGGAACATCTATTATAAAAATGCCAAACGGAACTTAATAGACAAGGTCGAGGCTACTACTGACGCGCTTAACGGCAAATACGCGGTAAAGCTTATTACTCAACCTGAAGAAGATAATTCACTGGCAAGCCTTGAGCTTGCCCAGTATGTGCAGCCGGTTTCCGCAAAC
>CAIPAT010000023.1 GCA_903863035.1 uncultured Lentisphaeria bacterium | reverse complement strand
TACTCATTCATGGTTCAATCGTTTCAGGAAAGTCCTGGTGAGATTTGAGAAAAAGTCCGCCAATTATGAGGCGCTGCTTCATTTGACAGCATCCATGATAATATATAGAAAACTAGGGGTTATTTACGGATAAGCTCTAAGTATCACGTGTTCTATAAAACGCTTACTGTGATGGGAATAATTTTCGGATATTTGCGGAACTCCGCTTGAAAACAAGCGCTGTAAAATTATATTGATCCTTCTGTGTTTTCTGTTGTTTTTCAACAATTTAGTAAATAAACTGTAAAGATTTTCTAAGGAGAAAAAAATGAAAATTCTTCACGACAAAGACGCAAACTTACGCTATCTCAGCGGTAAAACTGTTGCCGTTATCGGTTACGGCAGCCAGGGCAGCGCTCAGGCGCTCTGCATGAGAGATTCCGGCGTCAACGTAATTATCGGTTCCATCAAAGACGCGTCTTATGACAAGGCGAAAAAAGACGGTTTCGAAGTGATGGATGTCTCTTCCGCCGCCAAGAAAGCTGATATCATTCACATTCTCCTGCCGGACGAGTTCCATGCTCCGGTATATGAAAAAGACATCAAGAAACACATGAAAGCCGGCAAAGTTCTGTGCTGCTCTCATGGTTTCAATATCGTTTACAAAGAAATCGTGCCACCGGCCGAAGTCGACGTAATCATGGTTGCACCGAAGAGCCCGGCCACCGAAGAACGCAAAGCTTTTCTCGAAGGATTCGGCGTTCCCGGACTGGTCGCCGTCAAGCAGGACGCCAGCGGCAAAGCACTGAAAATTGCGCTGGCCATGGCTAAATCCATGGGCTTCACCCGCGCCGGATGCCTGGAATGTACTTTCGAACAGGAAACCTATGAAGACCTGTTCGGCGAACAGAACGTCCTCTGCGGCGGTCTGGTTGATTTGATGAAATACGGATTTGAAGTGCTGATTGAAGCCGGATATCCCCCGGAAATGGCCTATTTCGAATGCGTACACGAAGTAAAATTGATCGTTGACCTGGTCTTTGAAGGCGGCATCCAGAAGATGAACGCAGTTATCTCCAATACCGCCGAATGGGGCGAATACGTCAACGGTCCGAGAATCATCACTCCCGATGTCAAAGAACGCATGAAAGAATCCCTGAAGGATATCGAAAGCGGCAAGTTCGCCAAAGTATGGCTCAAAGAAGCCAGAGGCGGCGCCAAGACTCTCCTTGCTAAACGCAAAGAACTGGGCAAACACCCGGTCGAAATCGTCGGCAAACAGATTCGCGAACTCTTTGAAAAGAAGTAATTTTTCCATATAGTTCACACCAGCACCCCCTGCCCTCAAAAGCAGGGGGTGTTTTTTAGCATGGAAATAACAGCGTCATACTCAGAGTGTATCCCATCTCCTGTTATTATCAACTTCAACTGCAAGCCATAGTTCTTTGCGCTGGCTTTGACTACTTGGTTTTATGCGTTAAATTAGATTAAAAATCTGGAGGCGCAATGAATCAAGAGGCGGAAACTCCCGCAAAGCAGTGTCCTTCGTGTAAAACGCCATTGGCGGCAACCGCGATATTATGCGTCAATTGCGGATTTAATTTAAAAACGAACAGACAGATGTCAACGCAAATCGGCGACACGCTGCCGGTGCCGGGGCATTATTCCGCCGGACTGGCTGAGCCGCAGTCACTGATGGCGCGAGCCGGCGGGATTCTACGCAGCAAAGTCACGGTTCTCGTCTGCATGATCTTTTTATTCGGCGGAGGTTGTTATTACTGTAAGAATACAGTCAGCGTCGGGATTGCCGAACCGGTATATGCAGTTGCCTTGTTCCAGGGTGTGCAAAGCCCCCCGTATTCCAGAGAATTTATCAAACAGAACTCACTGTCGCCGGACTCTATGGTACTGGGCGGAGAAGACGCCGTTGTCCTGATGCACCGGGCGATGACCGCCGGCGGCAACTATCTGTTAATACCGGTTCGTATGTCTGTCGCCTGGTCTGTCGCCAATAAGCTGGACGGACGCTATCACGGTTTTCTTAACAGCGGAGATTTTGAGTTGTGCGCCGGCGCTCAGTCGCTGCATCCGGTAATATTATACCAGCGGCTTCCCGCCCGCTTCAGTATTGATATGCTGGCTGCCAAAAGAGAAAAATTCCGCTATGCCGGTTATGTTGACAATGAAAAAGCCGCGCACACCTGCTCCGGTGAGCTTTTTTTTCTTAAAAACTTTCAATCCGGAATTGCGGGCAAAACCGTGTTTAGCAATGACGGCAATATGATTCTTTCAGCTTCCGCGGACAAAAACGCGGAAATCATTTTGAAATACCAGGTTGCAGCCACGGAATCGGCGGAGGAGATTACGTTAGCCAATATTAAATCCATCGGCACGCCGCTATTTTCGGACTTTAAATTCAGCAATTGCACCGAGAAAAAAAAAGACGGGGCAATCTATTATAGTGTTACAGATCGCAATGTCAGTCCGCAGATCAGTCTGAATACTACGCTGCGCTATGTGATAGAAGGTCAATGGCTGATGGAATGCATGAGCAAAGCCGACTGCGAAAACTGGCTGGCCGGAAATAAGTTTGAAAACGACAAAGGCTACATGCCGCAGCCGGTTGACGTCTGCCTGCTGTTCCCGATGCCGTCCCCTGCCGATAAGCCGTACACGTTAAAAATGTATAACACCACAATTGCCACAGTGGTAAAGTAAATACGCGCAATGTCGCGTAACTTTGAATTTAAAAGCATTTGAGAACATATAAGTGGTCATACCGTAGCGAATTGTGCAGCTTCAGCTGCTGGCTGTTTTATTTCAACATTGATGATTTAGAAGCAGTCCCTTTTCTTACTTTCTCTAAAACTTTATATTTTAGATAGCTCTTTTGCGTTTTGAATAGTGGAAAAAGTATGAACCATGCGGCGTTTCCAAATACGAATTGACACAGATACTTCCTGACAGACTGAAATCTGCCTTTCCAGCTGTTGAACAAATCGAAGCTGAACTCAAGAACGAAAACACTGAGCAGCAGATTGGTGTTTTATAGTTGAATATCCGGAATATAAAATAAAACGCCAGCGGAAAACTTTTTTCTAGTATTCCGCTCGCGTGATTGTTTTTAGAACTCTATTTATTTATCGTCGAAGGCGGCATCGAACTGGACGTTGGACGGGGAGAAGTTTACTTTCCTGACGAAAGCACAGGCTTCTCTGGCGCCGTATTCGCGCTCCATGCCGCAATCTTCCCATTCCACGGAGAGCGGACCGGTGTAATTGGCATGATTCAGGGCTCGTATGATTTCTTCGAAATTTACTCCGCCGTGGCCGAGGCTGCGAAAATCCCAGCCGCGTTCCGGACGACCAAAATTAAGATGCGAAGCCAGGATACCGCTTTTGCCGTCGAGCTGCAGGGCGGCGTCTTTCATGTGAACGTGATAAATGCGTTCCGGAAATGCCTGAATAAATTTAGCAGGATCTACCATCTGCCAGTAAAGATGGCTCGGGTCGAAATTAAAGCCGAATTCCGGACGGTTTTTGATAGCTTTCAGGGCTTCCTGAGCAGTGTAAATGTCAAACGCAATTTCTGTCGGGTGGACTTCCAGCGCGAATTTGACGCCGCATTCCGCGAACACATCCAGAATAGGGTTGAACTGATCGGCAAAAAACTTGAAGCCGTCGGCAATCATTTTGTCGCTGACCGGCGGAAAACTGTACAGCATGTGCCAGATCGGGGAACCGGTGAAACCGTTGACCACTTTTACGCCGAGGTTCTTCGCGGCTTGAGCGGAATATTTCATCTGCTCCACGGCCCAGGCGCGTTTGCCTTCAGCATTGCCGGCGACTGACTTCGGCGCGAAAATATCGGAGCGGCAGTCGAAATTAGGGTCGCAGACCAGCTGGCCCGCCAGATGATTGCTGATTGACCATACTTTCAAACCGTGTTTCGCCAGGATCGCCTTCTGCTTGTCACAGTAGGCCGGGTCTTTCGCGCCTTTTTCCACGTCAAAATGGTCGCCCCAGCAGGCGAGTTCCAGTCCGTCATAACCCCATGATGCGGCTTTTTGCGCCAGCACTTCCAGTGGCAAATCCGCCCACTGGCCGGTAAACATTGTAACAGGTCTGCTCATTTTCATTCTCCTTTTCCGCCATGGCCCTGCTCTCTTTGATTAACCACAGAGACACAGCGACACAGAAATTTTTATTTAAATTTTAAAACCGTAAACCCATGTTTTACACTTTCGGCATCTTCGTCCATACGGAACCGGCTCTGGAACTGGCTACTACAGTTTCGATAAACGCCATGCCGCGCACACCGTCATGCACTTGCGGAAAATCGCCGATAATCGGATCAACTTCCCTGCCTTCCTCTTTCAACAGAATAGTGTCGGCAAAATTGCTGTAGTGGTTGGCGAAAGCTTCCAGAAACGCTTCTGGATGGCCGGCCGGAATGCGTGAACCGCGGACCGCAGCCGGGCTTTTCGTGCCGATATAACCATTGCCGCGGGATAATATTTGAACAGGGCCGTCAATCGGCTTGTACAGGAGCTGGTTCGGATGTTCCTGATGCCATTCGATCCCGGCATCGGTGCCGTAAACCCAGATGGACAGTCCGTTTTCTTCGCCGACGGAAATCTGGCTGGCATAAATCACGCCTTTGACGCCGTCTTCAAATCTTACAAGACAGTTGCAGTCGTCGTCGAGCGGTCTGCCCTCGATAAATGAAGTCAGATCGGCACACAATTCAGTGATCTTCAAGCCGGTGATGTATTCGGCCAGATTTTCCGCATGGGAGCCGATATCGCCGACACAGCCGCCGGCACCGCTCTGTTTCGGGTCTGTACGCCATGCCGCCTGCTGCTGTCCGGTCTTTTCAATCGGTCTGGCCAGCCAGCCTTGCGGATAGATCGACACGACTTTGCGAAGCTTGCCCAGTTCGCCGTTTTTGACCATATCTTTAGCCAGCTTTACCATCGGGTAGCCGACATAATTGTGCATCAAGCCGAATACTTTGCCGGATTTTTCGACGATCTTCTGCAGTTCAAGCGCTTCGTCCAGTGTCATCGTCATCGGTTTTTCGCACATGACGTTGAAACCGGCTTCGAGAAAATCTTTGGCAATCGGAAAATGCCAGTTATTGGGCGTAGTGACCGCCACAAAATCAATACGTTTATCTGCACTTAGTGCAGATTCATTCGCAATCATTTCCTTGTAGGTGCTGTAAACTCTGGAAGAATCCAGACAGAGTTCTTCGCCGGTCTGTTTGCTTTTTACCGGATCAATGTCAAACGCTCCCGCGACCAGTTCAATTTTGCCGTCCAGCCGCGAAGCCATCCGGTGAACGTTGCCGATAAAAGCTCCCGGTCCGCCGCCAACCATCCCCATCCTGACCTTACGTTTCATACCTTACCTCCTGTGATGTTTTAAGTTTTTAAGTTTTAAGTTTGGAGACTAAATCCTGAAATCCGGTTTTAATTTGCGTTTTTGGTCTGACACCTAACTGAGTTAATAAATAATATTGAGTTTAAAAGTGTCAAAATTTAAAATAGCTAGAATCTGTCAATTACACAACTTGCAAAAACTATTATTTGTTGACTATAAGTCTAAAATTACAGCAAAAAACGGCTAAAGAGGAGTTTGTTCTCCTCTCCGCCGGGACTTTATAACCACAGAATTACACGGATTATTATGATTTGAAACCCAAAACCCTCTGAGTCTCTGTGGTTAATTATAAATACTTAGGCTCTAATCGCCGCCATGATATTGCTGATACTGATCCTGGCGCTTGCCAATTGCGGGCGGCGGCAGGTGTCCTGCTCATAAATCACCCATCCGGCGGCACTGGTGCGCGCGACTTCCAGCACACCTTTCAGATCGATGAGACCGGTACCGACTTCGGTGAAACTGCCGTCCGTTTTGTCCATATCCTTCAAATGGATCAGCGGCAACCTGGAGGCATATTTGGTCAAATACGGCACGGGATCGCTGCCGCCTTTCTTGATCCAGTAGGTATCGAGTTCGGCCTTGACCAGTTCCGGGGAAGTTCTGGTATAAAACACATCCAGTGCCGTTTTGCCGTCGACAAGCTCAAACTCTGCCGCATGGTTATGATAAGCGAAAGTCAGGCCGTTGGAATTGGCGACGCGTCCGGCCTCGTTGCACTTCTCGACCAGAACATCAAAATCCTTGATAAAATTCCCGCACAGACTGGTTATCAGATGTTTGCAGCCGAGGGTTTTCGCGTATTGATAACATTTGTCGCCGCTGTTCAGAATCGCATCCAGCGACACATGCATACCGCAGGCGGATACGCCAATTTCCTTCAGGAACGCGGCCAGTTCCGCGGGTTCCATATCGCCGTACATACCGGCAAACTCCATACCCTGAAAACCCATTTCCGCCAGTTCCCGAAGTACGCCTTTAAAATCCTCTTTCAACGGTTCGCGAACTGTATATAACTGAATTCCAATCTTAAAATCTTTCATTGTCTTAACCTTTTTTTAATAAACCGGGGAGGCATAATTGCCTCCTCAGTGTTGAAATTAACCAAGAATGCTTTCCATGATGTAGAGATCAAGTTCTTCATAATCGCGTGCAGCGCGCAATTTAGCCATCTTCTTCTGATCAAGACCGCGACTGATCTCCAGCAGTTTCAGGAAGATCGTCCGGCTGTTGGAGAGATGTTTACAGGCGACATTATCTTTTTGAGTGCGCATCGCTTTGACGTCCAGCCCCACCCATTCGCCGTTATTACCGAAACCGTGCTCGTCAAGAATCCTGACCTGGTTCAATGCCCGGCGCAGATCAACGCTGCCGAAAGATTTGTCCTGGTCGAACTTAAGCCCGTTCTGATCGTTCAGATGGACACTCCACAGTTTGTTATGCGCCATGGCATAACCCATTTCATCAGAGGGGTCAAGCCCGGCCAGCAGCGCATGGGCGGATTCGATCAGGCAGCCGACTCTGGACGGATCCGTGGTAAGCATGCCAAGCGCAATGGCATGGCCGATCGTCGGGATATAAGTATGGTCCATCGGCTCGTTCGGCTTGGACTCAATCATGATCCTGATTTTCGGATCGTAATCCAGCATCAACTGAACTGCTTCCGCGATTTTTTCGGTTGCCCATACTGAATCTTTGGCTTCGCGGATGTAAGTGCCTTCGCGGGCAAGCCACAGCACAATATTCCTGGTTCCAAGCGTTTTGGCAATATCAATGGTGCGGAGGCTGCGTTCCAGCGCGTATTTGCGGTTGGCCGCGTCATTATTGGTGTAGCCGCCGTCAACCGTCCGTGGGTCTTCCCACAATCTGGGAGCGACGAATTCCGCGATCAGGCCATGCTCGTCAAGCTTATTTTTTACTTTCTTCGCTTCCGCAATAATCTGCTTCGGCGTCAGCTCGTTCATATTGGGAACGGCATCGTCATCGTGAAACTGAACTCCGTCAAAACCAAGTTTCTTGTACATCCCCAGTTTTTTGTTGAAATCGATACTTTCGCGAACTTTCGGACCGAACGGGTCGGCTCCTTCGTGAATGTTCCACGGACCGAATGAAAATCTGAATGTTCCTGCCATGATCTGTCTTTCCTTTTAGTTTAAGGTTTATAAAACAATTTGTAAATATCCTGTCTTATATTAAAGAATACCGCTTGTAAAAAGATAAAACCTTGACAATATTACTAAAAAATAGCACAAAATAACGGAAATCCAGTGGATTATGAAAAACGTCACGGCGTTACGCCGTAAATACTTGAGCGGCGGCGCTTATCCGATCGCCATAAAAACGATCAGCGGTGATACGTCTCCACAGCACGAAGGAGACCTCACCGACATCCGGCATTCGCACGATTTCGCCGAACTGGTGATTATTACCGAAGGTTACGGCATCCACTGGATTGACGGCGAAGATTATCCGGTAACGGCTGGCGACATCTTCGTAATTCAGGGAAAAACAGCACATTATTTCAAAGAACGCCACAAGCTATGTTTGTTCAATGTGATGTTCGAACCGAAACGACTGGGCCGAAATCTCCAGAAACTGCAGGAGATTGCCGGTTACAACGCACTTTTTCTGCTGGAACCGGCTTACCGCCGCCGTCATAAGTTCAAAAGCCGCCTGCACATTACCAGGCATGCTTTGACTCACGCAGAAACCATTGTCAAGAGAATGGACGAAGAATTCCAACTGCAGCAACCGGGATATGACACGATGCTGCTGAGCTTTTTCATGGAGTTGCTCGTGTTCCTGTCACGCGAATATTCAATGATGGAAATACCACAGGCCAAGTCGCTGTACCGCATAGGCAACATCATCGGCGAACTGGAAAGGCACTATAAGCGCAACTGGCAGCTTGATGATATCGCCCGGTTTGCCTGTATGTCTAAAAGCAATCTGCTGACGGTTTTCAAAGAAGCCACCGGGCAGTCTCCAATTGAGTATCTGATTCGAATACGTCTCCAGAAAGCGGCCGGGATGCTTGTTTCGACCCCGCTCACCATCGGAGAAATCGCGCCGGAATGCGGCTTCGCCGATTCCAACTATCTGACCCGGCAGTTCCGCAAAGTGTATAAAATCGCGCCGCGGGAGTTTCGCAAAAAATCATTGGTAAATATCAAATAGAGATAAAATGAATAAAAATAAAATAGAATGTCGCGCCGGATGCGGCGCATGCTGCATAATACCCTCCATATCCTCAGCAATCCCCGGAATGCCGGATGGGAAACCTGCGTTTGCGCCGTGTGTTCAACTGACAGAAGACTGCATCTGTAAAATCTTCAATTTGCCGGAGCGTCCGAAAGTATGCGGCTCTCTGCGTCCGTCGCTGGAAATGTGCGGCAACTGCCGCGAAGATGCAATCAGCCACCTGACCGAGCTTGAGAAACTCACCACCCCGGGCAGATAATTTCAGCAATAAGGATTTTCGAAATAAATGTCTGCGTTTCAGGCAGGAATGCTCTTCTTGCAGGAAGCTAAGAAAGGCATTATCACAATTCACGGGAATCAAGTTATGCAATCATCGTATATTGTATTTGCGCCGCTGGAATTTCTTTTATAATAAAGCTATATTCCTGACATAGTTACTATACAATACAAACTTTTCATGAGGAATTAAAAATTATGCGTAAAACCTTGTTCATCCTGATTGCCTGTTTTTCATTCGTGCTGTGCGCACCGGCGCAAGACGGTGGCAACGCGACCGGAATCACCCTGGAACAATTGCTGAATAATATAGACAAAGCCACCGACCCGGAGAATAAAGCCAAAGAAGTAAAAACCGTCATTTCAAAATATGAAGGTTCAGTTTCGATGCAGGAGATCAAGTTGCAAATAACCACCATGTTCAAAGCTCCGAACAAAAGCAAGACTATCATAAAAGCCGGAGAAAATATGCCTGGCAGTATTGAACTCTTCAACGGGCAGGACGGATGGACAATTGTTCCCGGCATGGGCGTCCGCCAAATCAACGGGCCGCAACTCGACTTCATGAAGTTTACCGCCCAAATGAGTAATCCGGCCAACCACATGAAAGATCTTTTTGCAAAAATTGAACTGTCCCCTGCGCTGGAGAAGGTTGAAGGCAGAAATTGCTACAAGCTGACTTGCCAGGCTGATGCCAAACTGAAACAAGTGCCACTGGCGATATATGTTGACAGCAAAACTTTTCTTCCGTCAAAAATGGTGATAATGGTTTTCACCGACATGGGCCAGATTCCGGGAACGACATTCTACTCCAACTACAAAAACCTGAGTGGCATGGTTATACCAACCGAGCAGAAAACCCAGACCATGGGCATGGAAATGTCAACTAAATTGATTTCCATTAAATATAATGAACCTATACCCGATTTCGAATTTGATGTGCCGAAAGAATTTAATACCCCACAGACGGATGCCCCGGTTCCGGCGAAAACCCAGACCTTGACCCAGGCTGACAATCCTGCCATGGCTACTGCTACTGTTCCGGTCAAAGATAAATTAAGCAAGAAGAAAAAGATGGCGAATAAGATTAAGAAAGATAGAGCCGCTGCCATTGAGGAAGTCGGCAGGGATAATGCCGCAAGTCCGGATAATGATGACGACGACGACGACAAGGATAAAGACAAAGACGATGACAAGGATTGATTAAATTGAGAAGAACTAAATTTATCCTGGTATTCTTTTGCCTGATGCTGATTGTCGCGGCCGGAGCTGAAATAGTTAATAAACCGGACAAAGTATCTGACTCATTCTCCAAACACGCCGTTGCTGTTCTTGATGAAGTATGGACCAACATCAAAAATAGTCATTTCGACCGCGATTTTGAAAAAAAATACAGGAACAGCATTTACAATAAATATCTGCCGGAAATAAAGCAGGCCGGCAGCGATACACAGCTTGCAGGAATTCTGAACCGCATGGTCAAAGAATTCGGGCAGAGTCATATCCAGGTGCTGCCTCCAATACATGATTTGGAAATAATGGTGCTCAGCGCCGCCGAGCAAAACGTGCAACCGGTACCGTTAAACACTCTGGATGTTCCGGCCGATGTCGGAATCATACCGTGCATAACGGAAGGAAAACTGTGCATATTGCGCACCGTAACGGGGTCTCCGGCCGATACGGCAGGGATCAGGGCCGGTGACTTTATCATCAGTGTCAACGGGCTTAAGCTGGACCCTGCAGTAAAGTCCTATATCCCGTGGGACACTTTAACTTCTTTCATGCTGGCGGGCATGCCGGAAAGCAAAGTTACACTTGTTACAGTCAACAGCAACGGTGTCCAAAAGGAATACAAACTGACCCGCAAGTCCAATGGATTCAACTGGTTCCAATTCGGAGCCATTCCCCGGACCTATGGCGCATTCTATGCGGAAATGCTTCCAGGCAATATCGGCTATATCCATTTGACCGCATTTTTTCCAGAGCAAATCACCTCTTTTATAAAAACCGTCACCGGCAAACTGAAAGATGCCCGCGGCCTCATTATTGATATGCGCAATAACGTCGGCGGAGTGATTATCCTGCCCCAATGGCTGGCGGGGTGGTCATGTCCGGAGGTGATTAAGATGGGCAAACTTCAGCTCAAGGAAACCACGCTTACCCCGTCTTCCTATCCTCAGTCGCAATGCTTCAAAGGCCCGGTAGTGATTTTAATCAACGAAGCCACCGCCAGCGCCGCCGAAATCTTCGCGGCCTCGATGCAGGACTCGAAAAAAGCTGTGTTATTCGGATCCACCACTTCCGGCAAATGTCTGCCATCGCAGTTCCTGCGTCTGCCCAGCGGCTTCCGACTACAGACTATTTTCGGCGACTATGAACGGGAAAACGGCAAACATATCGAACATCTGGGCGTCACCCCCGATGTTCCAGTATCGCTGAAATTATCCGACCTCCGGAACAACATTGATACCGTCCGGGAAGCCGCCGCAAAATATCTCGAACATAAACTGGCAGAGAAAAAGTAAGCTTTGTAGTTTTTATTCCGGGTAAAATACATCTTCGACCATATTTTTTTTATTAATTTCAACTTATTGCTTGTCGCCTGTCAGATTTTCTCATATATTATCGTGATTACATAAAATGATATTAACCGTTTGGAGATTAAAATGGAAAATTTATTAGAAAAAGCCAAAGTGCTGGTTGAAGCGCTGCCGTATATTCAGAAATTCCGCAATGCAGTTGTCGTGGTCAAGTTTGGCGGCAGCGCCATGGAAAACCCGGAACTGATAAGAAGCACGATGCGCGATGTAGTACTGATGGAGTGCATCGGCATGCGTCCGGTCGTGGTCCATGGCGGCGGCAAGGCCATCACCGCGGAATTGACCAGACAAAATATTCCAACCAAATTCGTCAACGGGCTGCGGGTCACCTGTGCCGACACTATCAAAATAGTAGATGAGGTTCTGCACAACGTGATCAATAAGAATCTTATTGAGGAAGCCGCTTTGTTCGGAGGCAAAGCCGTATCCATTTCCGGCAAGGAAATGCTCCGGGCGGAAAAGATGTATTCCAAAGACCAGACAACCGGCGAACAGATTGATATCGGGTTTGTCGGAGATATTGTCGGGGTTGATGCGGAGAAAATACTGGAAGCCGTAAAAAATGATATCATTCCAATCATTCCGCCGCTTGGCGTCGGCAAAGACGGCCAGGTATATAACATCAACGCGGACATAGCGGCCTGCAGAATTGCCGAAGCGCTGAAATCCAGAAAACTGGTTTTCCTCAGCGACGTGCCCGGAATTCTGAGTGATCCTGGAGATGAATCAACGGTCATACCAACCATCTGCACCACCGAAATTGATCAGTTGATTGCGGACAAAGTAATCACCGGCGGCATGATTCCGAAAATAATGAGCAGTCTGCACGCACTTAATGCCGGCGTCAGTAAAGTGCACATGATTGACGGACGCCGTGAACATTCGCTGCTGCTGGAAATATTCACTGACAGCGGTATCGGCACCCAGATCATAAAACCAGATTCAGCATCATGAATATAGTTATAACCGGAATGAAACATTGCGGCAAGAGCACTCACGGCAATGCCCTTGCTGAATATTTTAAATGCCAGTTCAGTGACACGGATGACATGTTGACCGACCTTTACCGCGAACAGACCGGAAAACGGTTGTCGCCGCGCGATATATTCCGTGCCGAAGGCGAAAATTTCTTCCGTAATCTGGAAGTCGAGGTGGTAAAGCAGCTTGCTTCCGGGAATAATGACGGCGATAAAAATAGAGTAATTGCTCTCGGTGGCGGCCTGCCTGCCAATGACGCAGTAACTCCGTGGCTGGAAAAACTCGGCTTCTTCGTGTATCTTAAAGTGTCGCCGGAAATAATTTTTAAGAGGATTATGGCAAGGGGCCTGCCGCCTTTCCTGGATCCGGAAAAACCTTACGAAAGTTTTAATGAACTATATAAGCAACGTGAACAATATTATCTACGGCTCGCAAATCTGGTCGTCGAAATCGACCATGAAATGCCGTTAAAAGCAGCGGACAAACTGATAATTGACAGAATTGAGGAGGCATTGAATGAGCGGCAGCACATACGGTAAAATTTTTACAATCACCACCTTCGGCGAATCTCACGGCGGCGGCGTGGGCGTAGTCATTGACGGAGTCACCCCCGGCGTCGCGCTTTGCGAAGCAGATATTCAACACGACCTGGACCGCAGGCGGCCCGGACAGTCCTCGGTCACCACAGCCAGAGCGGAAACCGATACCGTTAAAATCATGTCCGGCGTTTTCGAAGGTAAAACCACCGGCACTCCGCTGCTGATGCTCATTATGAACAGCGATGCCCGTTCCTGCGACTACGACAACATCAAGGAACTGTTCCGCCCCGGTCACGCCGACTATACTTATAATAGAAAATATGGCATCAGGGACCATCGCGGCTCCGGCAGAGCATCCGGCCGGGAAACCGCTGGACGTGTCGCCGCCGGAGCAGTAGCAAAAAAACTGCTTGCTGCCAAAGGTATCAGCATCACCGCATGCACCATGGCAGTGGGTAATTTAAAATGTGAAAAATATGAGCCGGATTTCATAGAGAAAAACCCGGTGCGGGCTTGCGACAGCAGTGTTGCCGCAGCCATGGAACAATGCATACTGAAGGCCAAGAGTGAAGGCAACAGTATCGGCGGCATCGTCGAATGCCGCGTTTCCGGTGTTCCTGCCGGCATCGGCGAACCTGTTTTCGATAAGCTTGACGCGGAGCTGGCCAAAGCGGTCGTTTCCATCGGCGGCATTAAAGGCATCGAATTCGGTGCCGGTTTTGCCGCCGCCGCAATGACAGGCAAACAGCACAACGATGAGATGTCGCCTGCTGGTTATATCACTAACAACGCAGGCGGGATCATCGGCGGCATTTCCACTGGAGCTGAAATCATTTTCCGGGCGGTGGTCAAACCTACCTCATCTATTTCGATGGAGCAGAACACGATTGATCTAAACGGGAACGCGGTTATCTGTGCTACGCAAGGGCGGCACGACCCCTGCCTCTGTCCGAGGATAGTTCCGGTGGTTGAAGCCATGACCGCCATCGTCCTTATTGATTTGCTCAAACAGCAGGCGGCACTGAACTGCTAGAAACTTAACAGGAGAACGGGCCATGCCAGGAAAGAAAATGCTGATTCAGAAATTAGGCGGCAGTTACCAGTTCATAATCAAATCGCCTGAAGAACTCAAGCATATTCCTAATTTAAACGTTGCCCGCTGGGCGGCTTCCGCCGCCGCAACTGAAAATCTAAACTGCGATCAGAAATTCCTGGAATTTCTGGATTCCGACAAAAATGGCAGAATCAGGGCCGACGAAGTCAAAGAAGCATATTTATGGCTCAAAGAAGTGATAAAAAACTTCAGCGTTCTCCATTCAGATAACAATGTGTTACTCGATTTATCAGATATAAATGATTCGACGGACAAAGGCAGGGAACTGCTGGCTGCCGTCAGCGAACTTCTCAATGAATGCGTTAAAGACAATAAAATCTGCATTGAAGATATCAGAGCAAAAGCCAAAAGCCTGGCGTCCGGCCCGCTGAAAGGCAACGGTGTCATCACCGCCGCCGCATTCAACGGCACATTGTCCAGACAGTTGGCTGAAGATATTATCGGCGTTACCGGCGGGATTCCCGGACCGGGCGACGAAAAAGGCATTTCTGAATTACTGCTGGAGGGCTTCCTGAGCGATGCCGTCGATTATTTGAAATGGGAGAATAATCCGGACATTCCGGCCGGACAGAAGTTTTCAACCGACTATCCGGTTTACGGCAAACTGCGCGGTAAGCTTGACGAATACTTTGATTATTGCCGCATGGTAATTCTGGATCCGGCCAACCGCAACCGTTTCGTCTCCACGCCCTATCTGCTACCTGAACTGGACATCAGGAACCATGACGCGGTACTGGAATATCTGAAATCAGCCCCGCTGGCGCCCCCCTGCCCTGAAACCGTAATTGATTTTGAAAAAGAGATCAATCCGATCTACAAAGATAATGCGGCTGATTTCGTAAATACGTTCGCGATGAAAGCAATGACCTTGAAACAATGGCAGCAATTAAAAGAGCGTTTTGCCGCATACGAGGAATATCTGATCGGCAAGGATGGAAACCGCGTGGACCGTCTCGGCAGCGACAAATTAAACCGGTATTTGAAAAGCCCGGCTCTGGAAAAACTGCGGAATCTGCTGAAAGAGGATAACAACTTGAAGATCCGGCTGCAAAAACTGTCCGATCTGGAAAAGCTTATCCTGTTCAAGCAGCACTTCTTCAGGTTTGCCGGAAACTTTGTGTCATT
This sequence comes from uncultured Lentisphaeria bacterium, assembly GCA_903863035.1. GTDB lineage: Bacteria > Verrucomicrobiota > Lentisphaeria > Victivallales > Victivallaceae > CAIPAT01. The sequence goes on along the minus strand of CAIPAT010000023.1, from coordinate 12,470 downwards.
CGGCGAATTATTCACTCCGGGCAGACATTCAATGATTCAAGCCGGTACCGTCATTATGGACGGACGCTGTTTCGATCTGACCATCCGGATAAAAGATGATATTCAGGAACATAAGAAAATCGCGGCGAAATGCAATATGTATATCATGTACCTGAAATTGAAAAGCCGCGATAAGACAAAAAACTTTGAAGAGAAAATCATGCATGTCGCCGCAGCCGTGGCCGGTGGCGGATGTTCAAGGCTGTATATCGGCAAACAGGGAATTTTCATCGGCTGGGACGGGAACGTCTGGGATGCCAGGATTGTAGACATTGTCAACGGACCGGTTTCTCTGTTGCAGTCTCTGCTGCTGCCATTTAATAATTTCAGCAATTTCATGAGTGAGAAACTGGATAAAATCACCTCATTGGCGAATCTCCAGCAAACGCTGAACAAAAGCCTGACCGTACCGGCAGACGCGGCAAAAATCGGGGGCAACTCGCTGACCGGCAGTTCTGTCATGGTGCTGTGCGGCAGTATCGGACTTGCGGCTGTAGGCAGCAGTATTGCCTTCATTATTAAGTCATTATCGGCGGTGTCCGGCTGGAGAATCGCCGGATGGGTATTATTAATTCTGCTGATTATCTCATTACCGCCGGTAATTTCCGGAATCTACAAATTAAGGAAAAGAAACCTCGGGCTGTTCCTGGAAGCTGCCGGGTGGGCGATCAATCTGCCGCTGCGGCTTAACGCCAGAACCGGCAGCATCTTTACCTATACTCCGCGCTACCCGGCAGAGGCCAATATCGTGCATCTGGATCTGATTCGCAATTACATAAAAATAGAATCTCCCGGCCAGGAATGCCGCTGCCGCCCTGTCCTGCTCTGGATTGCGGTGATCTTTGCCATCATCACCGGAATCGTTATAGCCATCACCAACTTTCTGCCGGTAATTCCTGATTGATCATGCGGTAGATTCAGCAGGAAAGCGAATTACTTTTTGTTGGATTCTGCTGTTTACTGGTATGGAACCGGCTTCATTTTTCGTCAGAAAGCGTATTTTAATAAGAATATTTTAGTATCAGGGGTTGCTTTTTTTAAAATATGCAGGATAATATTAGTGCTAGTTAAATAGAAAATTGTTATACGTAATAAAAACTATATAGAGCAGGCGATACATCCGGTTTGATGTGTGGGGCTGGGCCGGTTTTCCGGCAGCAGGAAGAAATACCTGTGGGACTATGATTTTAACAAATTATGGTACCACAGGTATTTTTTATGCCTGGTACCGGAAAGGAAATTGATGTCGAGATTTAACGGGTTTGTAAATGATTATTCCGGGTTGTCCAGTCAGGAAGTAATCAAACTCCAGCAGGAACACGGCAGGAATGAGCTGGTTCCTGAACAAAAAGATACTTTCTTCAGGAAAGTGCTTGAGATTATTGAAGAGCCCATGTTCCTGTTGCTCTTCGGCACTGCCATGCTTTATTTCATCCTGGGTGAGCCCAAAGACGGCTCTATCATGATCTGCTTTGTTGCGTTCATGGTTGGGATCAATGTTTTCCAGGAATGGCGGACAGACCGGACGCTGCAGGCGCTTAAGGATTTATCTTCCCCAAAAGTCAGGGTCATCAGAAATGGTGTTATTGAGAAACTGGACAGTAAAGAGCTGACCGCCGGTGATCTGATGCTGCTGGAGGAAGGTGAAAAAATTTCCGCCGATGGTCAGATTATTGAGATGTTTGACCTTGGCATAGACGAATCTACTCTCACCGGCGAATCCGATGTTGTCTGGAAGAAAATCAATCTCAGCCCGGAAGACGAAGAAGCGCACTGGCGCCGCAATTATTGTTATGCCGGCACTGCAGTAACCCAGGGCTCGGCCATTGTCAAAGTCATGGCAATCGGCCTGAAAACAGAATACGGCAAGATCGGGCTGGATATTCTTTCCGCCCCGCAACAACCGACTCCGCTGGAGAAGCAAACTCGTTACCTGATCAAAGTATGCTCCATGATCGGACTGCTGCTGTTCATCATGGTCGCGCTGGCCACCTACGTTCACACTGAAAGTATAATCGGCAGCATTCTTTCCGGGATCACGCTGGCTATGGCAATGATTCCTGAAGAATTTCCGGTAATCCTGACAGTATTCCTCGCCATGGGAGCCTGGCGGCTGGCTCAGAAGAAATCCCTCATCAGGAGAATGCCTTCAGTAGAAACTCTGGGTTCCGTATCAGTGCTGTGTGTGGACAAGACCGGAACCCTTACTAAAAACAAAATGACGCTGCAGGAATTAAGTCCTTTTAAAGGTGTTGCGGCAGCTGATCTGTTGTATTGGGCTGCGCTAGGCTGCGAGACCGAGCCGTATGACCCGATGGAACAGGCGATACTGGCGCGCGCAGTATCAGACGGCATCAACAAACAGGAACTGTTCAGTAACAAGCTTCTCCTGGAATATTCTTTTGACAGCGCGACCAAAATGATGGGACATGTCTGGGAAATCAACGGTGCACCTTCCCTGGCGGCAAAAGGTTCGCCTGAAAGCATTTTACCGCTTTGCGGATTGAGTCCGGAAGATAACGCGAGACTTGAGGCAGAGCAGATAGCGCTGGCATCGAAAGGTTATCGTGTAATTGCTGTTGCTAAAAGAGCTGATATGCCGTCTATTCCGGATAAATTGAGTAATAACGAGCTTGAACTGCTCGGACTTCTGGGGCTTGAAGACCCGCCGCGCGAAGCGGTTCCCGGAGCGGTAAAACTCTGCACCCAGGCAGGCATTCGCGTGGTGATGATTACCGGAGATAACGGAATTACGGCTAAATCCATTGCCGGCAAAATAGGGATTCCGCACAGTGACGAGGTTATTACCGGCAAAGAAATTGACGGTATGTCGGATGAGGAACTCAAGGAGAAGATTAAAACAGCGAATATCTTTGCGCGCGTGATTCCCAAACATAAAATGCGGATAGTTAGGGCGTTTAAAGAGATCGGCGAGATCGTGGCCATGACCGGGGACGGCGTCAATGATGCACCCGCCCTGAAATATGCAGACATCGGCATTGCCATGGGCAAGCGCGGTACTGGCGTAGCCAGGGAAGCCGCGGACATGATCCTGCTCGACGATAATTTCACTACCATCGTTGAGACCGTCAAAGACGGGCGCCGGATTTACGACAATATCAAAAAAGCGGTATGTTATGTTTTTGTCATTCACATTCCAATCGCTCTGATTGCGTTGATGACGCCAATCATACATTTGCCGTTGCTGCTGCTGCCGATTCACGTCGTGCTGCTTGAACTGATTATTGACCCGACCTGTTCGATTATTTTCGAACGACAGCCGGCGGAAGAAGATATCATGGACCGACCTCCCCGTTCATCGAGAGAATCACTGGTAAATACGTCAATGATGATTAAAGCATTGCTGCAGGGCCTGTCAATCTTCGCCGTCGCACTAGGTTCATATTCCTTTCTGTATGAAAATGGTGCGCCGGTTGAACTTGCCAGAACTTTCGCGATTGTTGTACTCGGTTTCTCGAATCTTTTCCTGGTATATGTAAATCAGTCCAATAAGCAATTTGCCTTGGCAATGCTGTTGAAATGGCGGGATAAAGTGATTATATTAGTGAATGCCGCAATTTTTGCGGCATTGGCGTTGATTGTTTATCTGCCGGCCGGTAATGCTGTCGCAAAAACAATGCCGCTGAGTTTTAATGAGGTTGCTGCCGCAATCGGACTGGCTGCATTGGCTACCTTGTGGTGGGAACTGGTTAAAGTTTTCCAGAGATTTTTCCCGGCTTCCACGAAATTGAGAAAGTAAATATTTATATCTGACAACTAAACAGTAAAATTAAAAAGGGTAAATAATGGATTTGATTAAGCAGTTGATAGAAATGGTCCTTCATCTTGACAAACATCTGGTAATGCTGGCAAATGACTTCGGCATCTGGACCTATTTAATTCTCTTTATGATAATTTTCTGTGAAACTGGATTGGTAGTTACTCCATTTCTGCCCGGTGACTCTTTGCTTTTTGCAATCGGGGCATTATCCGCAAGCGGTGGACTCAACATTGCTGTTATCTGTACAGTGCTGATTATCGCCGCGATTATCGGCGACACCGTCAATTATCATATCGGCAAGTATATCGGACCCAAAGTTTTTCATAAAGATAATGTTCGATTTCTAAACAAGAAGCATTTGATCAAAACGCATGAGTTTTATGAGCGCCACGGAGGAAAAACAATCATTATCGCCAGATTTCTGCCGATAATCCGGACATTTGCCCCGTTCGTCGCCGGCATGGGCAGCATGTCTTACGCCAGATTTATTGTATATAACATTGTCGGAGGTGTCATGTGGGTGATGCTGCTGGTGTTTGCCGGCTATTTTTTCGGCAATATTCCAATTGTCAAGAAAAATTTCACTCTTGTAATTATGGCGATCATTGTTATTTCCGTTCTGCCGGGGGTTATTGCCTACTGGAATGAAAGAATCTCCGCAAAAAAGGCTGCCAGGGCAAAAGCAATATCCGAACAGGCTCCGGAAGCCAATAATTAATCCATCCCCCTTTCATACGGAGAAAGATAGATTATGAAAGTTACAGAATGCAGGCTTGCGGGAGTAAAAATCATCACGCCCGGGGTGTTTCAGGATAACCGCGGATTCTTTTTAGAAAGCTATAACCGCAGCAAATACTGCGAATACGGGATAGATCAGGATTTTGTCCAGGACAATCACTCCAAATCAGTCAAAAATACATTGCGCGGCCTGCACTACCAGATCAATCCCGGACAGGATAAAATCGTCAGGGTAATTGCCGGCGAAGTTTTTGACGTAGTAGTTGATATCCGGAGAAATTCACCTACATACGGACAGTGGGAGGGATTTATTCTTTCCGCCGGGAACAAGTTACAAATTTATGTTCCGAAAGGGTTCGCCCATGGTTTTTGTGTACTCAGTGACACTGCCGAGTTCGTCTATAAATGCAGTGAGTACTGGTCACCCAAAGATGAACGCGGCATCATCTGGAACGATTCGGATATCAATGTCAGGTGGCCAGTGGCTGAACCGGTACTCTCCGCCAAGGACTTGCAAAATCTTCCATTAAAAGAGCTGGAGCCATTTAACTAGAGGGTTCTGTAAAATGAAAAAACTGGCGATACTCGGCGGCAATGGCATGCTGGGCAGCGATTTGAGAATTGCTGCTGCCGCTTCCGGCTGGACGGTCCAGGTTTATGATCTGCCGGACTTTCAAATTACCAATATCCGCCAGCTTGAAAAAGCCGTGGAATCCTGCGACTGCGTGGTAAACTGTGCGGCATATACAGCTGTGGATAAAGCCGAAACTGAACCTGATTTATGTGAAGCGGTAAATGCACTGGCAGCCGGAGAGCTTGGCAGAATCGCCGCGGCCGCCGGTAAATATGTCATTCACATCAGTACAGACTTCGTTTTCGGTGATCTTACCGATTCTCCTCAAAACGAAACCGATCTGCCAAATCCGCTCAACATTTACGGCTCTTCAAAACTTCACGGCGAACAACTACTTGCAAATTCCAGGTGTCATCATGCCATAATCAGAGTGGAGTGGACGTATGGCTGTCACGGCAATAACTTCATATCCAAAATACTTACGCTGGCAACGGAGAGGGAATCGCTTCAGGTGATTTCCGATCAGACCGGCGCACCTACAGCGACCGCAGATGTCGCTCGCGCAATCCTCTGTTTCCTCGATAACAGACCGGAAGGCTTATATCATTTTGCAGCAGACGGCTTTGCGTCCCGTTATGAAGTGGCGGAGTTAATTATTCGCCAGGCTCATCTTAAAACCCGCGTATTTCCCTGCCCGGGCAGTGCCTTTCCCTCGCCTGCTGTCAGACCCGGAAATTCTAAATTTGACTGTGCCAAAATAGACCGGATCCTCAACTTCAAACGTCCGCTATGGCATAATGCTCTGGCAGATTTCGTCGGCAATATAAAATTACAGGACAAGAAATGAATATTTTGTGTTATGGCTCACTTAATATTGACTGCGTTTACAAGGTCCCTCACATCGTGCGTCCGGGGGAAACCATCTCCAGTTGTGATTATTCCGAGTTTCCAGGCGGCAAAGGTGCCAATCAGGCAGTCGCCGCCGCCAGGGCTGGCGCCATGGTATTTCATGCCGGCAAAATCGGCAGTGACGGTATTTTTCTAAGGGATGTCCTCGCCGCGGAAGGTATTGACACTGCAAATGTTGCAATAGACCGGAAAATTCATACCGGACGGGCGATTATCCAGGTGGAAGCAGACGGTGCCGAAAATGCTATTGTGCTTTTTCCTGGAACCAATCAGGCCATCAGCACCGGGGACATTGACAACGTATTAGCCAAATTCGGAAAAGATACTATGTTGATTCTGCAGAACGAAATCAGCCATGTTCCATATCTGATTGAAAAAGCTAAAAAATCCGGATTGAAAGTCTGTTTCAACCCGGCGCCGTTCAATCCTGAAATCAAAGATTATGCGCTGAACATGCTGGATATCATCGTACTGAATGAGATCGAAGCGCAAGGGCTCAGCGGAGAATCAGACCATGAGAAAATCATCCTCAAACTTTCAGCACTTCTGCCTGAAACTGAAATCGTGCTTACCCTGGGCGCAAAAGGGGCGCTTTATTCTTATCTCGGCGAATCGCTGTTCGTGGCGGCGGAAAAGGTCAAAGCAGTTGACACAACTGCCGCCGGCGATACTTTCATCGGCTATTTTATTGCCGCTAAAACTGCCGGACTGAGCGCAGAACAAAGCTTGAAAAACGCCTGCCGCGCCGCCGCTATTGCAGTGACAAGGTCAGGCGCCATCCCGTCAATTCCATTCATCGCGGAGTTAGGGTAAATCTATTTTACCAACCGCCGCGGAAATCATCGCAAAGTAGTTTTCCTGCGGCACATATTCCGGGATGCTGTTGCCGGAACCAAGCGCATATCCGCCGCGTTTTTCAGCCCGCTCAAGCATTGCTCTGGAACGCTGATAAACTTCTTCCGGAGTCTTGCGGCAGACAAAATCCAGGTCAATGCCGCCCATGATTGCAATCCGGTTCCCCCAGCGTTCGTATGCCGCTTCCACCGGTTCGATTGTATCTTCATAAGAGTGCTTGCCGTCATACTTGCAAACATCAATAATACTGTCCATCAGACTTTCCTGATTGCCGCATGAATGCAGTATAGCCGGTTTGCCGTGGCTGTGAATAGCTTCAGTTATTTTAACATGCCACGGAATGATGTATTTTTTCATATCGTCCGGACTCAGCATCGGCTGACTGCGGAAGCCCCAGTCATCGTTGGAAATCATCGCACCGACAGTGTCATATTTGCCGACTATTTCATAATGCCTTACCAGTCGCACCCCGACATTGTCGGTGACTTCCCGTGCCAGTTCCGGATCATCATAGAGCATCATACAAAGGTTGTCATAACCGACAATCCGAATGATATTTTCCAGTACGCCGCCGGGACCGGGAACAATCAGCTTCATGCCTTTGGGAATCTCCGGAGCAACACGTGCAAGAACATTATAGTCTGAATCCTCAACAACCGGCCAGACATATTTTTTGAAACTCTCACGGTCGGTAATCAAAGCTCCTTCATTTAGAGAGATGCTTTGATCATGGGACCTCTCGCCTACCGTAAAAGCAAATCCGGCATGAAAAGTACAATAGTCGTATCCGGCACGGTGAAATGCTTCCATATAGCGATTGCTGATTACTCCGCCAAGCCGCTCATACAGCGGACCGTTCAGAAAAAATTCAAACAGAGTGGGACGGTCAGGTTTTTCGCGGTTCAGCACTTTCAAAATATTATCAAAATCCGGTTTTCTCATATTATTATGTCCTTTCTATAATAATTTACTTATACTCTATAAGGAGCCGCAAAGAAATAACCTTTACATCTTCGCGCTTCTCCCGAATGCCTTTGTGTTTCGCGAGACTTGTCAAGTTTATTTCTTGACAGCTCCTAAAGTTGAAAATTTAAAATAGATTACGAAGATTTTGAGAATTGGTTCGTATTCTGAGAGGCTGCCGGTACCGGTGGTATCGAAGGCCTCGAAAAGTGCGAATCCAAACTCGAAAGATCGCAATCCCGCAGGCGCGGGGCTGTATTTTCCCGTTCCTTCTTCCGGCGATATTTATATCGCCTGTCAGTCGGACTGAAAAAATCCAATCCACAATCCTATTCATCTATGTTAAATTTTCAACCGTAAAGAGTATATTATCAATTATAATCTTTTTAGTTTTAAAATCAATCAATAATGAGCTTGATTATTTATCATATACAGCTATTTTTTATCTTTAACGATTTTAATGGATAAAATGAACAGTATTATGCCAAGAGAAATAGAAGTGCGACCGCCGACGCCGGAGACGGCTTGGCGGCTGGCAAATTTTTCACCTTATATCCGGCAGAGCGGTGATGATATCAGACTTAAATGGTTCATGGGCGAAAGGAAGCTGCTGGACTATCTTGCGGTTTATATCGGGAGCGGTTATGGGGTCTTTTCGGTAAACAAACAGGAATTCAATGTTACCGAAAACGACCTGATCTGGATTCCGCCGGATACACTCCACTGGATGCGCGGAACGTCCGATGAGATGCACTGCCTTTATCTGCATTTCGACCTGCTCTATGAGCCCGAACGCAGCAACTGGAACTCGGTTATTCCGGGCGGAATGGTGGATTTGAAAAAATACTCCGCCAGGATGCACCCGCCGGTGAATGACCAGATCATCTCGCAATGGCAGGGTAAAATCATTACGGGGTCCAGCCCTAACATCAAATCGCTGCTCCGCAAAATTTGTTATATACATAAAAATTTTCCATGGCAGCGCCTGGCCCAGTCCGGATTGTTTCTGCAAATGCTCGAAGAAATCCTGATAATAACTGCGGAACATTCCGGACAGAACAATCCTCATGCCATTACCATGCAGCAGGCGATGGCATATCTGCAGAAACATCTTGATAAGGAACTAAATGTAGACACTATGGCTGCCGGCTTTAAAATGAGTTCTTCGTATTTCAGAAAAATATTCAAGGCCGCCTACGGTATCAGTCCGCGCACAATGCACCGTGAACTCCGGATTTGGCGAGCAGGTGAAATGCTGGCATATTCCGGTCTCAATGTCTCGGAAGTGGCCGATAAGCTCGGGTTCAGCAATGTCCAGAATTTTTCCAGAGCATTCAAGGAAGTAACGTCCAATTGCCCCCTTTCCTATCGCAATAAGCAGCTTCCTGCATAATATACTCTGCTCGGTTGAAAATTTAAGCATAGACGTGCAGACTATAGCATTCCGGATATCTTACATTCAGTTGATTCATCGCGATTATGAGGTAAATTAGAAACGCAAAAAATGGAGATACTTTATGAAAATGTGGAATATACAGGAACTTTTTAAAACACCGGAAGCTTATGATAATATGAGCTTTAAATATCCAGGAATGAAACCCGTTTTTTACAAAGGTCTTCCATATCAGGGAAAACCTACCAGAATTTTCGCCTGGTACGGAATGCCGGACAATGCAACAAAAAAGAAAAAAGTCCCCGGTATCGTTCTGGTTCACGGCGGCGGCGGAACCGCTTTCGCCGACTGGATCAGACTGTGGAATTCCAGAGGTTATGCCGCGATCGCCATGGATACCTGCGGCGGCGTTCCGGCATGGACTGAAAACCCCCATTGTCAAAGCCTCTGGCCGCGCCATGAACACTCCGGCCCGGCAGGATGGGGCAACTATGCTCAGGCGGAACTGCCGGCGAATGAACAATGGATGTATCATGCCGTCGCCGCAGTAGTACTCGGACATTCTCTTTTGCGCTCATTTCCGGAGGTCAATCCTGATCAGACCGGCCTGACCGGCATCTCCTGGGGCGGCGTTCTTACTTGCATCGCCGCCGGAATCGATAACCGCTTCGCTTTTGCTGTTCCGGTATACGGTTGCGGTTTCCTTGACGACGAGTGCTGCGGCCTCTACAACCGGCTGACTGATGATCAAAAACTCATCGATAAATGGCTGAAACTCTGGGATCCGGCAATTTATCTTAAAACTGCAACGATGCCTTTCCTCTGGGTTAACGGAACTAACGATTTTGCGTTTCCGCTGTCTGCTCTGCAGAAATCATACCGGCTGACCAAAGGCGAAAAGCGTCTTTCCATCCAGGTCAGAATGCCGCACGGTCATGGCGGACTCGGCGAAAATCCACCGGAAATCCATGACTTTGCCCGGTCGGTGATCGCAGGCAAAGACCTGCCTCCATTTATAGGAGAGATCAAAACAAAAAATAATGTAGCGTCAGCAGTATTTAAAAGTTCACGCCAGATAGTCAAAGCGGAGTTCAATTTCACCAGAGCCTCCGGAATGTGGCAGGACCGAACCTGGAATACCATCCCCGCATCGCTGAATAACGGGCAATCCACAATCTCAGCCGCAATTCCATATGCCGCAACCGCTTACTACTTTAATCTATTTGATGCCGAAGGCCGTGTCTACAGTTCACCGAATACTTTATTATTATGAAAAACTTGCGTATATCCCGCATACTGAATGTCTTTAGAGAGAACATGGAACCTGATAAACGCAATATCCTTGGAAAAACGTTACAGCTTATCAATCGGTTTCTTCGATGAGAATAGTTGTTTGCGCGTCCTGATTTTTCCACTGGTTATTATACCCGGCTTCATCATAACGGCTGAGATAGATTTTCTTCAGTCCGGCAGGATATTTTCCCGGCGGGGGGCCTTCCGGCAGCAGCCAGTATTGCTCGCAATACGGAAATTGCTTTGCCGACAGATAATTTTTTCCGCATAGTATTACTTTACTGGAATAATTTGCCGTCAGGGATTCAGCAGCTCTGTCCAGCGGAATAAAAATATTATTCAGCGGGAAACGGCTTCTTGTGAACTCTGCAATGCGTTTAAAATCCCAACTGCCGCCACCGACGATAAAAACATTCTGCTTGTCTCCGGCAGTGTATTTCAGCCATCTTCCGCCGCCAATCTCGACTACTTTATACGAACAGGCATTGCTTTTGTAAAAGCTTCCAAGCATCAAGTACCCGATGCTGCCCGACAGCGTGAATATTACAAACAGAATCAGTAAGAGTCCGGCATGATTATAAAGACGGCGATGCTCTGAAATGACCACCCCCGACAGTGCTATCCCGGCAATCACCGGACAGGACAGCAGCAGTATCCGCATCCAGCGGTCAAGTTCGCCGGTAAAACCAGGATCACTGCCAAGCACGTTCAAATCAAAACAGCTTGACCCCATAGCAGAGATTACACCGCCTGCCAGAATGCAGACACCTCCCAGCATAATTACGCACCTCCTGTCGGATAGACGGTGTTTTCTCAACAGTATCACTGCTGAGGCAACCGGCAGAATAAAACCAAGTGCTACAGCATAAGCCCGGAAAATACCGTATTCCACGGCAAAGGTTAGAAAACTGTTGACCATGGTGCGGTATTGCAGAGTGGATTCAACCGGCTGGTAAAATGCCGTGTAAATCATCCCGGACATGCCGGAACCTACACCGTCAGGATTGTCTGCCAGCATTTTCAACCCGCCCTGAAACAGCGTCACCCGGTTAGTCATCGCCCGGTCTGGAGAGGGAATGGTATTGACGCAGCGCGTCATAAAGCCGCAACTGATAGCCGCAATGCCAAGCGCCGCTATCATAATTACGGCAAGTCTGCGTCTCGGGAAAAAATGCGGCAGGCGCAGCGGATGTTCAGGATGAATAAAGTAATTCTTGAGAAAGAGAAAAATCAGTCCTTCAACCAGAACGGCAATAAATCCGGTTCTGGAATAAGTAAAGATCAAGGCCAGGTATAACAGTATCTCCGCGGCAACCGCCGGATATACCGCCGCTTTGTTTTTCAGGAAGAGTCTTATGCTCCAGCAGACTGGCAGCAGACAGGCGATCAGCGCCGCCGCATGGTTCGGATTGAAAAAGCCGAATCCGTATCTGATCATTCCATGATAAGTAAATTCCATACATTTTCCTAAAATAAAATACAGAAGTCAGGAGAGAATGAAATCCATTACTGCCCAATCGTTCGCCTTATTCTTTATTCCCATATTTATTCTGTCCTGACATCTGTTATTCATCTGCGTCCCGCGAACTATCGGGTTAGTCCTGCGGCTGCGGGATGTCATCTGCGGATAATTACGTCTTACGTTTTATTCTGTCAACTGTCAACCGTCAACTGTCTTTCCTTCTTCAATTGGATATTCCGTGTTGGATATTGGATATTCAATTTTATTCTGTCTACTGTCAACTGTTTTCTGTCTTTCCTTCTTCAATTGGATATTCAATTTTATTCTGTCAACTGTCAACTGTTTTCTGTCTTTCCTTCTTCAGTTGGATATTCCGTGTTGGATATTGGATATTCAATTTTATTCTGTCAACTGTCAACTGTTTTCTGTCTTTCCTTCTTCAGTTGGATATTCCGTGTTGGAT